>NZ_CP016033.1:2472290-2781326 GCF_001663175.1 Erythrobacter neustonensis
TGCTCGCCGAAATCACCAAGGCTCTGGATGCGCTGCCCGAAGGCCGGCAGGTGATGCTCAAGCTGTCGATCCCGGCGAAGGCTGGCCTCTACACTCCGCTGGTGGGCCACCCCAAGGTGCTGCGCGTGGTCGCGCTGTCGGGCGGGTTCTCGACCGACGAGGCTTGCGAGCGCCTTGCCGCCAACCCCGGCATGATCGCCAGCTTCAGCCGCGGGCTGTTGCAGGATCTGCGCCAGGGCCAGTCGGACGAGGAATTCGACAATGTGCTGGGCAAGGCGATCGACCAGATCGCCTCGGCCAGCGTCTGATCGTTCAGCGCGCCGAGCCCTCACGCGCCTCATAGGTGAAGCGATAGGCGCTGGCAGGGGTTTCCTTGCCTTCGCCCGCCTCGCGGCCCGGCTCCCCCGAAGTCAGCGCGAGCACGGTGCCATGCGTGCTCCACGGCTCGCCCAGCGTGAGGTCGGCGGTGTCGCGCCAGCCCGCGCCGTCGATCTGCGTCGTCACCACCAGCCGTCCGGCCCAGATGCAGCGCGCGTTGATCGGGCAGCGGCTGTCCTCGACAACCTTGGTCGGCGTGACGACCACGCCGCCCACCGTGACCGACTGGCCCAACGCGACCGGCGTGCCTTGCGGCAAGGCGACGCTTTCGGGCTGCGGCTTGTCGGGAATCACCGCGCAGGCGCCCAAGGTCAGGGCGAGCAGGGCAGGGGCGAGCGTGCGATACATCTTGATCATGCCGCAGCTTAAAGCGCGGCCGCGCCTGAGCCGCGCCTGAACAGGTGACAGGCGCGCGACAAGGCTTTAGCGGAAGCGCGCATGACCCAGACCCAGCTCTATCTCATCAGCCCGCTCGATTGCGGCGGCGATTTTCCCGACCGGCTCGAACGCGCGCTGGCCGCCGGCGCGCGGCGGCACGGCGACCTTGTCACCGCGTTCCAGTTCCGGGTGAAAGATGTCGACAGCCACACCGCCGCAGCACTGGCCGCGCCGCTCCAAGCGATTTGCGCGGCGCATGATGTCGCCTTCATCGTCAACGATTCGGTGAGCCTCGCCAAGCGCCTCAAGGCCGACGGGGTGCATCTGGGCCAAGACGACGGCGATCCGCGCGATGCGCGCGAGGAATTGGGCCGCGAGGCGCAGATCGGCGTCACCTGCCACGCCAGCCGCCACATGGCGATGGAAGCGGGCGAGGCGGGCGCGGACTATGTCGCCTTCGGTGCATTCTATCCTTCCGCCACCAAGGACAAGGGCGCGGATGCCGAGGTGCCCGATCTCGCATTGCTCAAGTGGTGGACTGAGATCTTCGAAATTCCCTGCGTCGCGATCGGCGGGATCACGCCTGACAATTGCCGGCCCCTGATCGATGCGGGCGCGGATTTCCTCGCGGTCAGCCACGCGGTGTGGGGCGGGGACGAGGTCGCCGCGATCGAGGCGTTTGCCAAGGTCATGCGGGGATAGCGCGCTCGGCAAAGCCGGGCTTTCCGGCCCGTCCCGATCGCGGCTGCGTGCGACACCTGTGCGACGTTGACCATTGAAGATCGGTCAATTCTGGCGCACCACCCGAACCGGGATGATCGCCTTCGGGCAATTGGAGAGGTTCGACATGAAGAAGCTTCACGGAATTCTTGCGCTCTCGCTGGCCAGCCTTGCGGTGATGGGTTGCGGCACGGGCGACCCGACGCCCGATCCACCCGCAGCGGAACCCTCCGCCGATCCTTCCACGCCCAGCCTCGGGACTGCAAACGGCGAGGATGTCGACGATGTCGACGTCAAGATGAACCCTAACATGCAGCACAGCGCCGAGGAAATGACCGGCGCCGAGGAAATCAAGGAACAGCGGCCCGAAACGGAATAATCGCCGCGCGCGATGCCGCCGTGGTCACGAAGGTCGCGGCGGCGACCCGCGCTGCGCGAGCCTGCCGCCCTAGTTGCCGCTGCCCGTGCGCGTGCACAGCAGCTTGCTGTCCGATCCGTCCGCGTTCAGCTTGCGGAGCGAATTTTCGCCGATCAGCC
Organism: Erythrobacter neustonensis; assembly: GCF_001663175.1. Classification (NCBI taxonomy): domain Bacteria; kingdom Pseudomonadati; phylum Pseudomonadota; class Alphaproteobacteria; order Sphingomonadales; family Erythrobacteraceae; genus Erythrobacter; species Erythrobacter neustonensis. Next base: position 2,474,304 of record NZ_CP016033.1, read on the forward strand.
GGAACCGCTGGTCTTTCTTGGGGCCGCGGGTGAAGACCAGTTCTGTGCCGCGCAGCAGGTAGATCCCGTTGCCCGCATCGCTGACATAGCTTGACGCGGTGCCGATCCGGAAGCTTTCGGCCGCGACCGATACGAACGCCTCGCCCCCGGCATCGCCGGGCAGCGCGCAGTCCCATTCGCCGTGGCGCAGGATGCCCAGCATGCCGCCGCTGGCCATCCCGGCAGCGGCCTGCGGGCGCGCGGCATCGCGGTTGCTCTGGACCTGTTGACCCATGCCCTTGCCCGGTGACAGGGCGGCAGCCGCAGCGGCGCTGACGACCAGCAGAACGATGTATCGCGTCTTCATGCCCGCCGCTCTAACACCGCCCGGGCGTGTGCGCCACGCATTACCGCGCGCCTGTCCTTGGTTGATACCGATGCGCGCGGGGTTCCTGAGGCGCGGGGCCTGCGCCATGCTTGCCCCGCGCGCGATGCGCGGCTATGGGCGCGCATCATTTTCGGGCGCGCGCCTTTCCGGCTGCGCACCCAAAAGCTCTTTCCACCTCGTGAAAAAGGCCCACAGCCCATGAAGATCAGCGGCGTCGACATTCGCCCCGGCAACATCCTGGAATATGAAAAAGGCATCTGGAAAGTCGCCAAGATCCAGCACACCCAGCCGGGCAAGGGCGGGGCCTATATGCAGGTCGAAATGAAGAACCTGCAGGATGGCCGCAAGACCAACGTGCGCTTCCGCAGCGCCGACACGGTCGAACGCGTCCGGCTCGACACCAAGGATTTCCAGTTCCTTTATGCCGAAGGCGAGGATCTGGTGTTCATGGACAACGATACCTACGAACAGATCACGCTTCCGGGCGATCTCCTGGGTGATGCGCGCCCGTTCCTGCAGGACGGGATGCAGGTCGCGCTCGAACTGTGGGACGAAAAGCCGATCTCGGTCGAACTGCCCGCGCAGATCGAAGCCACCATCGTCGAAGCCGACGCAGTGGTGAAGGGGCAGACCGCTTCTTCCAGCTACAAGCCCGCGATCCTCGACAACGGCGTGCGCATCATGGTGCCGCCGCACATCGGCAGCGGCACGCGCATCATCGTCGATGTGTATGAACAAGCCTACGTCGGCAAGGCGGGTTAAGCAGCACATGGCAGCTATTTCCGGCCTCATCCGCGTCATGGAACGCGCCGCGCGCAAGGCGGGCGGGCGTTTGCGGCGCGATTTCGGCGAAGTCGAACACCTCCAGGTCTCCCGCAAGGGCCCGGCCGATTTCGTCAGCAAGGCCGATATGCGGTCCGAGCGCACGATCTATGACGAACTGACCGCAGCCCGTCCGGGTTGGGGCTTCGTGATGGAAGAGGCGGGCGTGATCGAGGGCGACCCCGGCATGCCGCGCTGGATCGTCGATCCGCTCGACGGCACCAGCAACTTCCTCCACGGCATCCCGCACTTCGCGATTTCGATCGCCGCGCAGGAGCCGCGCGCGGACGGCAAGGGCTGGGGCGATGTGGTGGCCGGCGTGGTCTATCAGCCGATCACCGACCAGACCTTCTGGGCGGAAAAGTCGCGAGGGGCATGGCTGCACGATGCGCGGCTGCGCGTCTCGGCCCGCTCGCGGCTGTCCGATGCGCTGGTTGCGACCGGAGTGCCCTTCTTCGGCCACGGTGATTTTTCCGAATGGACGCGCATCTTCGGCGCGATCGGCCCCGAGGTCGCGGGCATCCGCCGCTTCGGTGCTGCCAGCCTCGATCTGGCCTATGTCGCGCAAGGGCGCTTCGACGGGTTCTGGGAAAGCGGTCTGTCCGATTGGGACACCGCGGCAGGGTGCCTGCTGGTGCGCGAGGCGGGCGGTTTCGTCTCCGACTTCCGCGGCCGCAGCGAGGCGATCCATTCGGCCCAGGTGCTCGCCGCGAACGACGCGCTGCACTCCAAGCTGCACAAGCTTTTGGCCGGCGCGCTGCGCTAGCCCGTTTGGGCACCGGGTCTGGAGCGGTTTGACCCCCTCCAGACCCCGCCTTGCCCCCTTTCAGCCCGGTTTCGACCCTGCAAAACGGCGTGTTTTTCGCGTTTGCGCGGCTGTTTCACGTGAAACATTGCGCCGCGCTGCTTGCCAGCCAGCATCACGCCCGCTAACAGCGCGCGGTCCGTCCGGGTTGCCCCTGTGGTGGAATTGGTAGACGCGACCGACTCAAAATCGGTTATCGAAAGATGTGCCAGTTCGAGTCTGGCCAGGGGCACCACCTTCACGCCAAAAGCAGCGTCAGGCCGCTCCCGAGCATTTCCCGATCGCACGTCATGTGTGCAAGGCTAAAGCGTTGAAGTGCGATCTGATCGTCGCTTCCGCCCCAAGGTGTGCGGCTCCCGAAATTTAGTGCTGTGCGCCGCGCAGTCCAACGGCTAGCCCGGCAGGCTATGTTCGAAGCTCCAAATCCGCACGCTATCGCCGCAATGGCCGTGACCGTCACGATGTTCATTGCCTTTGCCCGCGGCAGATACCCTGAGGAGATCATCTCGCTCGTCACCATCGCGGTGATCGGGGTCGGCCTCTATTTCGCGCCACTGCCGGGAACCCGGCCCACCGACGGGCTAACGCTGGCGTTCGCGGGCTTCGGTCATTCGGCGCTGGTGACGATCTGTGCGCTGATGATCATGGGGCGCGGGCTGGTGGTGACCGGCGCACTTGAACCCGTTGCGGCGGGACTGGAAAAGGTATTCCGGATCAACGGACAACTGGGATTGCTGGTCGCGCTGGTGGCGGCGTTCCTGATGTCGATGTTCGTCAACGACACGCCGGTGATGGTGCTGCTCATTCCCATCGTGATGGCGATTGCGGCCAAGGGACTGATGCCGTCCTCGCGGGTGTTGATGCCGCTCAACACCGCGGTTCTGCTGGGGGGAATGTCGACAACGATCGGCACCTCGACCAATATCCTTGTCGTCAGCATCGCCGATGATCTGGGCATGGATCCGATCAGCGTGTTCCAGTTTACCCCGTTGGTGCTGGTCGCCGGGATCATCGCCTTGCCCTATCTGTGGTTGGTGATGCCGCGGTTGCTGCGGGACAACAGCGTCGCCCCGGAGCAAGGTGCGCGGATTTTCCACACCCGGCTGCGCGGCGGGGAGCCGCCGATGCGCGGCGGCACGCTGCCCGAAGGGATCACCCTTCACAATCACGCGGAAACGGATATCGGGCCGTTCCACATCTCGGGCACGCACGAAGCGATCGCGGATGCGGCCCGCGCGCTGAAGGGCGAATTGGCCCCGGTCTGGATCATCGAGCGTATCCGGCAGATTTCCAAGGCCCGGGGCGAGGATATCGTCGCGGTGGAAATGACCGTGACGGCCGATTCGCGCCTGATCGGACATACGCTGGCAACCTCGGGGATCGCCGATCTGTTCGGCGTCGCAGTGCTGGGCATTCACCGCCCCGGCGCAAATGCTGCCGAGGCGGACGCCAACCCGGTCATGCGTGAAGGCGATGTGCTGCTGGTGATGGGGATCGACGAAGATCTCTCCGCGTTTTCCCGTGCCGACGCGCTGCTGCGGCTCGAAGGCGCACGCGAATTGCCGCGCCGGTCCAAAGCCGTGCTGGCGGCGGCCATCATGCTGACTGCGATCGCCACGGCATCGCTGGGCCTGCCGTGGTTCGACGGAGGCCAGTATGCTCCGATCAAGCTGCCGATCGCGATTTCCTCGCTTGCCGGTGCGATCGCGATGTTCGTTACCGGCTGCGTGAAATTCGACCGGGTGGGGCGGGCGCTTTCGGCCAAGGTTATCGTGCTTATCGCCGCCAGCCTTGCGATCGGCCGCGTGATCGATGACAGCGGCGCGGCAGCTTGGCTGGGCGAAGCATTGTCGCTGGGGCTTGCCTATCTGCCGCCAGCCCTCACGCTTGCCGCGATCATGCTGTTCGTCACGGTGCTCACCAACTTTGCATCGAATGCGACCGCGGCGACGATCGGCACACCGATCGCCTATAACATCGCGGCCCAGATCGGGCTTCCGCCCGAGCCTCTGGTGCTCGCCGTGCTGTTCGGCTGCAACCTGTGTTACGCCACACCGATCGCCTATCAGACCAACTTGCTGATCATGTCCGAGGGCGGCTACACTTTCCGCGACTACGTGCGCGCTGGAACGCCCTTGGTGGCGATCATGGTCGCGGTGCTCTCGGTGCTGCTGGTGCTGTGGTACGGTCTCTAGCGGCCGATGGAATGATGGAAGGATCGACGATGCGCGCGATGACAGCTTGGGCAGCGGGTGCCAGCATGATGGTGCTGGGCGCGGTGCCGGCAAAGGCGGACGAACTGCGTGATTCGGTCACGAGCGATCTGCCTGCGCTGGTCGCGCTCTACGAGGATCTGCACGCTCATCCCGAGCTGTCGTTTCAGGAGACCGAAACCGCGCGAAAACTTGCCGACCGCGCCCGCGCGCTGGGCTTTGTCGTCACCGAAGGGGTGGGCAAGACCGGCGTGGTTGCGGTGATGGAGAACGGGCCCGGCCCGGTGGTGATGCTGCGCGCGGATATGGACGGGTTGCCGGTGATCGAGCAGACCGGCCTGCCTTACGCTTCCAAGGTTCGCGCGGTGGCGCAAAACGGCACCGAAACCGGGGTGATGCACGCCTGCGGCCACGACACGCACATGACCGCGTGGATCGGCACTGCGCAGCAGCTTGCCGCGCGCAAGGGCGACTGGTCGGGCACGCTGATCATGATCCTGCAACCCGCCGAAGAAATCGGGCAGGGCGCAAAGGCGATGCTCGATGATGGGTTGTTCACCCGCTTCGCCAAGCCCGATTACGTGCTCGCCTTCCACGACGCGGCGCAATTTCCGGCCGGGCAGATCGGCTATTCGAAAGGGTTTGCGCTGGCCAATGTCGATTCGGTCGACATCGTGGTGCCGGGTGTGGGCGGGCACGGGGCCTATCCGCACACGGCAAAGGACCCCATCGTCATCGCGTCGAGCATCGTGATGCGGCTGCAGACACTGGTCAGCCGCGAACTGAACCCCACCGATTCCGCCGTGGTCACGGTGGGCAGCTTCCAGGCCGGCGCCAAGCACAACATCATCCCCGACGAAGCGCGCCTGCAGCTCACCGTGCGCAGTTACGAGGACAAGACCCGCCAGCACTTGCTCGACGGGATCGCGCGGATCGCGCGCGCCGAAGCGATGGCCGCCGGGATGCCGGACGATAAGTTGCCCAAGGTCACCGTGCAGGATCCCTATACGCCGGCGACCTACAACACGCCTGAATTCACCGACCGGGTTATGGCCGGGCTGAAACCGCGGTTCGAGGGGCGGATCATGGAAACCCCTGCGGTGATGGGGGGCGAGGATTTCAGCCGGTTCTACCGCGCGGACAAGGCCAATCTCGAAAGCCTGATCTTCTGGGTCGGCGGCGTGCCGAAAGACCAGTGGGACAAGGCGCAGAAGGGCGAAATCACGTTGCCGTCGCTGCATTCACCCTTCTGGGCCCCCGATGCGCCCGTGGTGATCGCCACCGCCACCGAAGCGATGACGGCGGCAACACTGGAACTCATGAAAAAATAACCGCGTCGATGCGCCCGGAAAAAAGGCGGCCGCCGGAACGATCCCTTTTTGCAAAGAGGCGCTCCGGCGGCCGTTTCTCCTCCCCAGGAGAACTGTGAAACGGGTGGTATCGCGCCTACTCGCCTGAAGCGGGCACATAGGTGCCAAGGCGGTGGTGCAGCGCGTTGATCTTGGCGATTTCCTCGCGGTCTTCGGTGGCGCGGGCATGGCTTTCGAGCGCGCGGCGCAGCAGCTTCATGTCGGCGGTCGAGAGCAGCGCGCGGGCGCGTGCGGGTTCGGCATTCGGGGTATCGGTATCGGTCATGTCACTCTCCGCTGGGTGATGTCACCCGCGTTTGTCTAGGCGGCTTTGGGGGCAACCGGAAGGCTGCAAATGTGCATCCTTCCGGCCCTCTCCCGGGCGTCTTAGGCCGCCTCGAACTGATTCATCGTGTTGTGCGCGCCGCCGGCCTTGAGTGCAGCTTCACCCGCGAAATATTCCTTGTGATCGTCACCGATGTCGCTGCCCGACATGTTCTGGTGCTTCACACAGGCGATTCCCTGACGGATTTCCTCGCGCTGCACGCCCTTGACGTAGCCGAGCATACCGGCCTCGCCGAAATATTCCTTCGCGAGATTATCGGTGCTCAGCGCCGCCGTGTGGTAGGTCGGCAAGGTGATGAGGTGGTGGAAGATGCCCGCCCGTGCCGCAGCGTCTCGCTGGAAGGTGCGGATCTTCTCGTCGGCCTCGTCCGACAGCTCGGTGCCGTCGTAATCGACGCTCATCAGCTTGGCTCGATCATAGGCCGACACGTCCTTGCCCGCCGCCTGCCACGCATCGAACACCTGCTGGCGGAAGTTCAGCGTCCAGTTGAAGCTGGGCGAGTTGTTGTAGACCAGCTTGGCATTGGGCACGACCTCGCGGATGCGGTCGACCATGCCGGCGATCTGTTCGACGTGGGGCTTCTCGGTCTCGATCCAGAGCAGGTCGGCGCCGTTCTGGAGCGAGGTGATGCAGTCGAGCACGACGCGGTCCTCGCCCGTTCCGGCGCGGAACTGGTAGAGGTTCGAGGGCAGGCGCTTGGGGGAAAGCAGCTTGCCGTCGCGGCTGATGAAGACCTGGCCGTTGGTGATGTTGGCCGGATCGACTTCATCGGCGTCGAGGAAGCTGTTGTACTGGTCGCCAAGATCACCCGGCTCCTTCGAGAAGGCGATCTGCTTGGTAAGACCGGCGCCAAGCGAGTCGGTGCGGGCAACGATCACGCCGTCATCCACACCCATTTCAAGGAAGGCCATGCGGCAGGCGCGGATCTTCTGGAGGAAATCCTCGTGCGGGACGGTAACCTTGCCGTCCTGGTGGCCGCATTGCTTTTCGTCCGACACCTGATTTTCGATCTGGAGCGCGCAGGCCCCGGCCTCGATCATCTTCTTGGCGAGGAGATAGGTCGCCTCGGCATTTCCGAAGCCTGCGTCGATGTCGGCAATGATTGGCACCACGTGGGTCTCGTAATTGTCGATCGCGTTTTCGAGCCGCTTCGCTTCGACTGCGTCGCCGGCCTTGCGCGCTTCATCGAGCGCGCGGAACATCATGCCCAGTTCGCGGGCATCGGCCTGCTTGAGGAAGGTGTAAAGCTCGCCAATCAGTGCGGGCACCGAAGTCTTCTCGTGCATCGACTGGTCGGGCAGCGGGCCGAACTCGCTGCGCAGCGCGGCAACCATCCAGCCCGAGAGGTAGAGGTAGCGCTGCTTGGTGGTGCCGAAGTGCTTCTTGATCGCGATGAGCTTCTGCTGCGCGATGAAGCCGTGCCAGCAGCCGAGCGACTGGGTGTAGTTGGCGGAGTCGGCGTCATAGGCGGCCATATCGGCGCGCATGATCCCGGCGGTGTATTTGGCGATATCCAGACCGGTGCGGAAGCGGTTCTGGATGACCATGCGCGCCGCACTTTCGGGATCGATGGCGTTCCAGCCCGGCCCGCCATTGGTCACAACGTCGCGCATCCGGGCAATGGTGTTTTGGTAGGTCATGGCGTTCTCCTGTCCGTCCTGGGGAGTGACGCTGGCCGTTGGAGGCTGGCGCCGGGGATGGACAGCGTTTGAACCCCCGGATCGAGTCGCGACAGAAAAATTGACAGATAATCGTGTAGCTATGGGCACAAATGCGCTTCGACTTGTGTAAATCGGTGAAGAACTTTACAAATCGGTTATGCAGGATACAAACCTTCTCGCCGGACCCGCGTTGCGTCGCCTTCGCAAGCGCGAGCGACTGACCCAGGCAGCCATGGCAAGCCTCCTTGGCATTTCCCCTTCCTATCTCAATTTGATCGAACGCAATCAGCGTCCGCTTTCCGCGCGCGTGCTTGTCCAGGTTATCGAACGCTTCGATTTCGATCCCAGAAGCCTGCGCGAAGATGATGCGATCGGCGGGCTCGATGGTTTGGCGCGGCGAATGGCCGACAAGCGGTTCGCCGATCTGGGGATCGACCGCGAGGAGGTGCAGGAGTTCCTTGCCGCCGCACCGCAAATCGCGGCTGCCTTTGCGCGGATGTATGACGCTACGGGCACGAGCGGCCAATTTGGAGATACTGCGCAGATCGCGGGTGAAGATCCCGCTGCCGCTGTGCGCCGTGCAGTCGAGCGATGGCAGAACCACTTTGCCGATCTCGATCACGCGGCCGAAGCGCTGGCCGACGAATTGCGGCTTTCGCGCGGAGAAATCAGCGCCGCTCTGTCCGAAAAGCTTCGTGAACGGCACCAGCTGCAGGTTCGGATTCTCCCGGCGGAGATTATGCCCGGCCAGGTTCACCGCCTCGATCTCCATGCGCGCCAGCTGCAATTGTCGGAAATGCTGCCGGGTGCAGCGCGGCGGTTTCAGATTGCGCGGCAGGTTGCGCAGCTGGAAATGCGCGACAGCATCGAACTGCTGGTTAGCGGCGCCAATCTGGCGAGCCCCGAAGCACGCGACGCCTTGCGCGAACATATTGCCGATTATGCCGCGGGCGCATTGCTGCTGCCCTATCGCCGGTTCCTGCGTGCGTGCGAGGCGACCGGTTATGATCTGGCGGTGTTGCAACGCCGGTTTGCGGTGAGTTTCGATCAGGTTGCCGTGCGGCTGACCACGCTCGGCCGGGTCGGTGAGCGCGGTCTCCCCTTCTTTGTTGCCACGATCGACAGGGCCGGGCGGCTGACCCATTTCATTGCCGGAGGGAGCGGCGCGCACTATCCGCTCGATGGGGCGCGCTGGCCTGCCTGGATACCCTACGCCGCGTTCGAGCGGCCCGGCAGTGTGCTGACGCAGGCGGCCACCTTCGGGGAAAGCGAGGGTGCGGCGCGGCACTGGTTCACGATCACCCGCACCGTTGATGGGGACGGCGTCATGTGCTCGGGCAGGCGCGCGGTCGTGCTGGGGATCGAGGCGCGGTTTGCCAGCGATCTTGCCCATGCCCGCGGTGTCTCGCTCGACCGGCTCGATGCTGTGCCGCTTAGCCAACCCTGCGGACGTTGCGGGAAGATCGAATGTCTGACCCCCGCAACGGCCCGGCTGGCAAGCGTCATGCAGCCCTGATGTGCGAGCCCTCTGATCGGCTTGCGGAACATTTGCAGCGAATGGTTGATTGCCGCTCCCTGAAACAATCTGACATCACGAGGGAGAATTATCATGGAATATGAAACCGAAACGCAGATCCGCGAGCCTGCCAATCCGGCCAACCCTGCTGCGGCGCCCGCAACGCACACCACCATCGTTCGCGAAAAGCGCGGGTCGAGCGGTTTTGTCGTTATCGCACTGGTGGTCGTCGCACTGCTTGCGGCGGGATATTTCTTCATGCGCAGTCAGGATTCCGAGATCGTCCGCGATGCCGCAATCACCGATGCAGCGAACCAAGTCGGCGAGAGCGCGCAGAAAGCCGGCGCTGCGATCGAGAATGCCGCCGACCGGGTCACCGGCGAGTAAGGCGTTCGCTGTCTTAATGGACACAGTGTAAAGTTTACCGACATTTCATTTCTTGCGCGTAGTCCGGTTGGCTGTGATGGTTAACCGGACCGCGACCAAATGATCCGCCTGTTCAAGCACTATATCCCGCACGCCGTGCTGCTGCTCGGGCTGCTCGATCTGATCTTGCTGGTCATCGCGAGCGAGCTTGCATGGCAATGGCGCGCGCATCAGATCGGCATGGATCTGGGTGCCCTATCAGGTCGCGGTTTCGCGCTTGTGGGCACGGCTCTGGTCATCTGGCTGGCGATGATTGCCGTTGGGGTTTACGGCCCATACGCCCTTCGGTCCCTGCGTTTTGCCGGTGCCCGCGTGCTGGTCGCGATCAGTCTCGGGATCATTGCGCTCGCCGTGGTCGATTTCGTGATCCGCAGCGACATGTTCTGGCGCTCGACGCTGCTCTATACAATGGGGCTGGCGATCGTCGTGCTGGTCGCCGACCGCTTGCTGCTCAATTCCTTTCTCGGGTCCTCCGCTTTCCGGCGCCGCGTCATGGTGCTGGGCGCCGGATCGCGGGCGCAGCGCTTGCGGGAACTGGGCGACAAGCCCGAAACCGGATTTTCCGTCGTTTCCTATGTCGCCATGAGCGAGGACAACCGTGTCGTCGAAGAGGCGATCGCGCGCGGCGCCATTCACGATCTTGGCCGGTTCGTGGAAAATCTCGGCGTATCGGAAGTGGTGCTCGCATTGCAGGAACGCCGCAACGCCCTGCCGCTCAAGGATCTCCTGCGGATCAAGACCAAGGGCGTCCACGTCAATGATTTTTCGAGCTTCATCGAACGCGAAACCGGGCGGGTCGATCTGGAGACGATCAACCCTTCCTGGCTGATATTCTCGGACGGGTTTTCAAGTTCGCGGATGTTTTCAAGCGCGATCAAGCGGATCTTCGACATCACGGCCAGCACCGTATTGCTGGTGCTGACCGCGCCGGTGATCGTGCTGTTCGCGCTGCTGGTCAAACTCGACAGCAAGGGGCCGGCATTTTTCCGTCAGCAGCGCGTCGGGCTTTATGGTGAGCCGTTTACGCTCATCAAGCTGCGCTCGATGCGCACCGATGCCGAGAAGGACGGGGCCAAATGGGCCGAGAAGAACGATCCGCGCGTTACCCGCCTCGGGCGTTTTATCCGCAAGGTCCGGATCGACGAATTGCCGCAATCATGGAGCGTGCTGAAAGGCGAAATGAGTTTCGTCGGCCCGCGACCCGAAGTGCCGGCCTTTGTCGAATCGCTCGAAGATCAGATTCCGTTCTACAGCGAGCGCCACATGGTGAAACCGGGCATCACCGGCTGGGCGCAGATCAACTACCCCTATGGCGCGTCGGTCGAGGATAGCCGCTGCAAGCTCGAATATGATCTCTACTACGCCAAGAATTACACACCGTTCCTCGATCTGGTGATCCTGTTGCAGACCTTGCGGGTCATCCTTTGGCCCGAAGGTGCGCGATGACCGGGCTTGGTGCGCTCCTGCCGCTGGCGGGGCTGGGGATCTGGCTTGCAGGCGCGGCGCTGAACGGCGCAGCGATCCTGTGCATCTTTTACCGCGCTGACCCTTCGCGGCCCGACCGCGGCGGTTTGCTGGCCGCATCAGCCGCCAGCACTGTCTGGTGCCTGCTGGCCGCAATTCTGGGCGCCGATCATACCGCAGCGACGATTGCCGCTGCGGCGCGCAATCTCGCTCTGATCGCGACGATCTACTGCCTTTTCAAAGCGGATGGCAGAACCGCCACGCTCAAACCCGTTCGTCCGCTGATTGTGTCGCTCGTCCTCGTCCAATTGCTGCAACCCGCGCTCGTTCTGGCGCAGGATCTGCCAGCCACGGCGAATGGCGCGGCCGGCGCGCAGGATATTTTCGCGGTGCGGCTGCTGATCGACATGCTGGTCGCAATCGGCGCGCTGATGCTGCTCCATAACCTTTATGCAGGCGCGGCAAGCGCGATGCGGCCGGTGCTGCGCTGGACCGGGATCGCGCTTGGCGGGATTTTCGTTTTCGACCTCAACCTCGATACGCTGGCCTATCTGGGCGGCGCTTTGCCCCAGCCATTGGGAGACCTGCGCGGACTGTTTTCGGGCGCAATGGCCGTGTTGGCGGCACTGGGGTTGAGCGCGGCGGGGCCGCGGGTGCAATTCAGCCCTTCGCGCGCCGTCGCCTTTCGGACGCTCTCGCTGGTTCTGATCGGGGTCTATCTGACCATGCTGGTGGTCGGAGCCAAGGCGATTGCGATGATTGGCGGCGACATGGCCCATGCGAGCCAGGCGGTATTCGTGATCGCTGCGATTGTCGCTGCGGGCCTGGCGCTGCCATCGCCGCGGCTGCGCGGGTGGCTGCGGGTGACCGCGACCAAGCACCTGTTTCAGCATCGCTATGATTACCGCGAGGAGTGGCTGCGGTTCACCCGCACCATCGGGCAGGGCAGCGCGGGCGGAGCAAGCCTTGAGGAGCGGATCGTCAAGGCCTTGGCCGACATCACCGAAAGCCCGGCCGGGCTCTTGCTGATGCCCAACGAACAGGCCCAGCTTGAGCTGACGGCGCGGTTCAACTGGCCCACTCTCGCGGTCCCGGCAGTGGCAGCTGACAATGCGCTTGCTGCAGTGCTCGAACAGCACAACCTGATCCTCGCGTTTGACGAAGCCCGCGCCGGGATCGATCACGCGGGCGAAGCGGCACAGGTTCCGGGCTGGCTGATGGAGGCCGAGGATGCCTGGGCGCTCGTCCCGCTGATCCATTTCGACCGGTTGGTGGGCGTCATCGTCCTTGCCCGCCCGCGCAATCCGCGCCCACTCGACTGGGAGGATTTCGACCTGTTGCGCGTCGCCGGCCAGCAATTGGCAAGTTACCTTGCGGAACAGGCCGGCCAGCAGGCTTTGATGGATGCCAGCCGCTTTGACGAATTCAACCGGCGCATGGCCTTCGTGATGCATGACATCAAGAACCTCGTCAGCCAGTTGTCGCTGTTGGCTGCAAATGCGGAAAAGCATGCCGACAATCCTGCGTTCCGGGCCGACATGCTGGTGACGCTGCGCAATTCTTCGGAAAAGCTGTCGGCCTTGCTGGCCCGCCTCGGGCGTTACGGGTCTGGCCATGTTGCCGATCTCGGCCCGATCGATCTGGTGTCGCTGGCGCGCGGCATTGCCGCACAATTTGCAAGCGTGCATCCCGTTGCGCTGACTCGCGAGTTGCCGGTTCATGTGATGGGCAAACGCGAGGCGTTGGAGCAGGCGCTGATCCACTTGGTCCAGAACGCCATCGACGCCAGTGCGCCCGGCAGTCCGGTGTTTCTGGATATCACGGCCGAAGGCCTCAGCGGCACGATCGAAGTGATCGATTCCGGCGAAGGTATGAGCCCCGAATTCGTGCGGACCGGACTATTCAAGCCGTTCATCTCGTCCAAGCCTGGCGGTTTCGGGATCGGTGCCTTCGAAGCGCGCGAACTGATCCGCGCGATGAACGGGCGGCTGATGGTCGAAAGCCGCGAGGGGCTCGGCACCCGTTTCACCGTCACGCTGCCGCTTGCTGCCGCCGCGAGCCTGCTGGCGCAGGGAGAAACCGACAATTCCATCCATCAAGAGGTCGCGTGATGGCTGACAAGAAACCCGTATTGCTGGTGATCGAGGACGATCCCGGTCTGCAAGCCCAGTTGAAATGGGCCTATGATGATTTCGAGGTCGTGATTGCGGGCGATCGCGACAGCGCGATTGCGGCTCTGCGGTCCGAGGCGCCGGGCGTGGTCACGCTCGATCTCGGGCTGCCCCCCGATCCGGACGGAACCAGCGAAGGCTTTGCAGTGCTTGACGCGATCATGGCGCTGAAACCCGATACCAAGGTGATCGTCGCATCGGGCCACGGCGCGCGCGAAAGTGCCTTGGCCGCAATCGCCCGCGGTGCCTATGATTTCTACCAGAAGCCGATCGATATCGATGCCCTTGGCTTGATCGTGCGGCGCGCTTTCAACCTGCGCGCAATCGAGGAGGAAAACCGGCGGCTGGTCGCCTCTGCCAGTGCGGACAAGACCGTGCTTGGCCGGATGATCACCGGCGCGCCCGAAATGGTCAAGGTCGCGCGCACGATCGAGCGCGTGGCCCGCACCAGCGTTTCGGTAATGCTGCTGGGCGCGAGCGGCACGGGCAAGGAATTGCTGGCCAAGGGGCTGCACGAGGCAAGCGACCGGGCAAGCGGGCCGTTCGTCGCGATCAATTGCGCCGCCATCCCCGAAAACCTTCTGGAAAGCGAACTGTTCGGGCATGAAAAAGGCGCGTTCACCGGCGCCGTCAAGACTACCGAAGGCAAGATCGAAAGTGCCGATGGGGGCACGCTGTTTCTTGACGAGGTTGGCGACATTCCGCTCCCGCTACAGGTCAAGCTTCTGCGGTTTCTGCAGGAACGCACGATCGAACGCGTGGGCGGGCGCCGCGCGATCGCGGTCAACACCCGCATCGTTTGCGCCACCCATCAGGATGTCGAAAGCATGATCACTGCGGGTCTTTTCCGCGAGGACCTGTTCTACCGCCTCGCTGAAATCGTGATCCGCATTCCCGGCCTTGCCGAAAGGCACGGCGATCCGGTGTTGCTGGCCAAAGCGCTGCTCAAGCGGTTCGCAGCCGAAATGAATCCGGCGGTCACCGGCTTTTCGCCTGATGCGCTGGCGGCGATCGATGCCCATGACTGGCCGGGCAACGTGCGCGAGCTTGAAAACCGCGTCAAACGCGCGGTGATCATGGCCGATGGCAAGCTGGTCAACGCAGGCGACCTCGATTTCGGCCCAAGCGACGAAGAGGACGGCGATGTCCTCAACCTTAAGGCCGCACGCGAAGCGGCCGATCGCCGGGTGATCCGGCACGCGCTCGCCCGGTCGGAAGGCAATATCTCCAGCACGGCCAAGATGCTCGGGATAAGTCGCCCGACATTGTACGATCTGCTGAAGCAATATGACCTTCAGCCGTAGGTTTGCTGCATGTCTTTGGGCGGCGCTTTTGCTGGGGATGGCAGCCTGCTCGCAAACCCCGGTATCGGCGCCGCGGTCAGGATCGGGTGAGGGCAGCCCGCAATTCACGCGGCTGATCAACGATGCCAACGCCGCGATAGACGAAGGCGCGCTCGCGGCGGCAGGCGCAACGCTTGACGAGGCGCGCGCGCTGGGCCCTGAAAATCCCGACCTCTGGCTTGCGATCGCGCGGCTTCGCCTGCGCGGCGGTGAACATCTCACTGCGCTCGAGGCGGCAGACCGCGCGCTGGCGTTCGGGCCGGATTATGCCCCGGCCTTGCGTCTGCGCGGGCTTATGGTGCGCGATGCCCACGGCGCGCCGGATGCCTTGGGATGGTTCGATGCAGCGCACGTAGCAGATCCGGAAGACGCCGATATCCTGGCCGAATATGCAGCCACGCTCGGCGATAGCGGCGATGCGGCAGCGATGCTCGAAGGGGTGCGCAAGTTGGCCGAACGCGCTCCCAACGATCCGCGTGCCTTGTATTTTCAGGCCGTGCTCGCCGCACGCGGACAGGAATTCGTCCTTGCGCGCAGCCTGCTTGAACGCAGCCGCATCACCGAGCGCGGCATTCCGGCCGCGATGTTGCTCGATGCAGCGATCAGTCTTTCGCAAGGCAACGGCGAAAGTGCTGCGGCAACGCTGGAGACATTGACCGCGCGGCAACCTGCCAATCCGCGGTTGCGTGAACTGCTGGCCTGTGCGTTGATGATGGGCGGGCAGTTCCAGTCCGTTGTCACCCGGTTCGGGCCGGAAGCCGACTTGCCCGAAACGTCGCCCTATCTGCTGATGCTGGTCGCCCGCGCGCACGAACGATTGGGCAATCGCGCAGCGGCGGCGCCTTTGCTGGCGCGCGCCTATCGTCCGGTGCGGGACGAGGCGGCCGTGCTAGCGCTGCGCGACGGGCTTCCGCAACCCACCAGCAATGTGCGCCGCGCCTTGTGGAATGGCGATCGTGACGGTGCCGCCGCGCAAGCTCGCACGCTGCGTTTGCGCTTTCCCGCATCCGCCGATGTTGCCGCGCTGGCGGGCGACGCCTTGCTGGGGGCGGGCGATCCGCGCGCTGCATTGACCGACTATGCGCTTGCTTCCGAAGCGCGGCGGCCATGGCCCACTGCGCGCAAGGCGGTGTGGACTTTTGCCCGGCACGGTAACCGGGCCGCTGCCGGAGTCCTGCTTATGCGACAGGTAAAGGGCGAGCCCCGGACCGCGAGCGCCATCATTGCGCTTGCCCGGTGGAAGGCTAATCGCGGCGAATGGGAACGCGCAGCCCGCTTGCTAGATCATGCCATCGGCCTTGGTGCGGGGCACGATCCGGCTGTGCTGGGTCTGCGCCTGCGGGCGGCTCTGGCGATGGGCGACCGGCAAGCCGCAGAAAAAATGGCGGCGCTTTTGGCGGAAATCAGACCGCGGAAGTTTGCTGCGCGGTAGAAGCGCGCTCGACATCTGCGTCCACGCACGGCAGGGACGCACGCCTGATGCCCGGTTCTACGCCAATCCTCGCGCGGTTTGCCGCCTTGCGTGATCCGATGATCGCGGTCTTGGTGCTCGCCACGCTTCTTGCGCTGATCGTGCCTGCCGCAGGCCCGGCGCGTGCCGTCGCGACGACGATTTCCAATGTCGGGATATTTGTCCTTTTCCTCGTCAACGGGATGCGCATCCGACGGTCCGAAATCCGCCGCGGGCTTGCCAACTGGCGTTATTTCGGGCCGCTGATGCTGTTCGTGTTCGGCGCGATGACCCTGATCGGGCTTGCCTTTGCCAAACTCGCCGCGCCGTGGCTGCCGCCGCTGGTCGCACTGGGTTTCATCTATCTGGGATGCCTGCCTTCGACGGTGCAATCAGCCACGTCCTACACCAGCCTTGCCAATGGCAATGTCGCGCTGTCGGTGGTGGGCGCGGCTCTGATCAATATTGCCGGGGTGATCATCAGCGCGCCGCTGTTTGCCGCGGTTGGCGGCGGAGCGGCAGGCGATATCGGGACGAGCGCGATCCTGCGGATCGTGCTGATCCTCGTGCTGCCATTCGCTATTGGGCAGATGGTGCAGGACCGTTTCATCGACCGGCTGATCGCGCACAAGTCCACCGCGGCCTGGCTTGACCGAGCGGTGATCGGGATTGCGGTCTATGTCGCGTTTTCGGGCGCGGTCGAGCAAGGCCTGGGAACGATGTTCGGCACGGCAGACTGGGCAGCGCTGGTCGTTCTGGTGCTCGCGATGTTGGTCGCGGCGCTGGCGAGCGCCTGGAGCGTGGCCCGGCTGCTGCGCCTGCCTCGCCCCGACCGAATCGCGTTCCTGTTCGCAGGATCGCAAAAAAGCGTCGCCATCGGCGCGCCGCTGGCCGCTATCCTGTTTCCTCCGGCAAGTGCAGGGTTCGTGATTGCGCCGCTGCTGCTCTACCATCTTGCGCAGCTTGTGATCGCGGCACCGCTTGCCGGGCGATTGGCGCGTGGCCCTAAAGATCAGGCCTTGGGCTGATATGTCTGGTCTGCGGTGGGGAAGCTGCGATCGCGCACTTCTGCCGCATACTGCGCGACAGTGCGGTCGATCACACCGGCGATGTCTTCGTACCGTTTCACGAAACGCGGCACGCGCTCGAACATGCCGAGCATGTCTTCGGTAACCAGCACCTGCCCATCGCATTGCGCCGAAGCGCCGATACCAATCGTGGGGCAAGCCACCGCCTTCGTCGCGGCAATCGCGATCGGTTCGACCACGCCTTCGATGACGATCGCAAAAGCGCCCGCATCATCGAGCGCCTTGGCATCCGAAACGATCTTTTCGGCTTCGGCATCGGAACGCCCGCGCGCGCCATAGCCGCCCAGCACATTGACCGCCTGCGGGGTGAGGCCGACATGGCCCATCACCGGAATGCCGCGGCTGTTGAGGAAGGCGACCGTGGGCGCCATCGCCGCGCCCCCTTCCAGTTTGACCGCGGCCGCGTCGGTCTGCTTCATCAGAAAAGCCGCGCTTTCGAACGCCTGCTGGGGCGAGGCTTCGTAGCTTCCGAAAGGCATGTCGACCACCACCACCGAATGATAGCTGCCGCGCACCACCGCCGCGCCGTGGTTCGCCATCATCTCCAAGGTCACCGGCACGGTCGAGGGCAGGCCATAGATCACCTGCCCGAGGGAATCGCCCACCAGCAGCAGATCGCAATGCGCATCGAGCAGCTGCGCCTGCCGCGCGGTATAGGCGGTCAGCATCACCAGCGGTTCGCCCGTCACCCCGTTCACCTTGCGCGCGCGGATGGCAGGCACCGTCAGGCGCTTCATCGGGGCAGGAGTGGGGTTGGCGCGGCTTGTGCTCGTGTCGAGCTGGAAGGTCGTGGACATGGGTCGAGGCTCTAGCGGGTGTGCAGGCTGGGGGAAAGCCTGCGCATTGCGGCTTGTTTTGCGAGGCAGTTGCGCTAGCGTTGCGCCCATTCGATCGCGCGGGGGATCTGCTTGCGATCAGTGGGAGACCTAACTCAGATGTTTCTTGATCGGGTAAAGCCGCGCGCCGCGCAGGCGTGCAGGGGGAACTGGTAATGGCCAGCAAACCAAATGGCAGCATCGCTGCGCGCATGTTCGCGCGCAAATCCATCGCACAGGTGCAGCGCGAAAGCGCGACAAGCGAACTGAAGCGTTCGCTGGGCAAGTGGAATCTTCTCCTGCTCGGCGTGGGCTGCATCATCGGCGCGGGCATCTTCGTCCGCACCGGTAGCGCGGCCGCGCTGCATGCCGGCCCTGCCGTGCTGCTCAGCTTCGTTGTCGCGGGCATCGTGTGCGCCTTTGCCGGCCTGTGCTATGCCGAACTGTCCTCGACGCTGCCGGTGTCGGGGTCGGCCTACACTTACAGCTACACCACGTTGGGCGAATTCGTCGCATGGATCATGGGCGCATTGCTGCTGCTCGAATATGGTCTCGCCGCGTCGGTCGTGGCGGTGGGCTGGTCGGGTTATGTCGTCAGCCTGCTGGCAGACTTCGGCCTTGTCATCCCGCCACAATTTACCGGGCCTGCCGGCTATACGCTGATGCGTGACGGCGCACCGGTGCTGGTCGACGGTCAGACTGTGACGACGCTTTTCAACCTGCCCGCGTTCATGATCTGCATGGCGCTGGCGCTGTTGCTGGTGGTCGGCGTCTCGGAAAGCGCCAAGGTCAATAACGTCATCGTCGCGATCAAGGTCAGCGTGCTTGCCGCCTTCATCGTCGTTGGCGGCGGGATCGTGCTGAGCAACCTGCCGACGCTGGTGTCCACCAACTGGGTGCCCTTCATTCCCGAAAACACCGGCCCCGGCCAGTTCGGGGTCGACGGGATCATGCGCGCCGCCTCGATCGTGTTCTTCGCCTATATTGGCTTCGAAGCGGTTTCTACCGCGGGCCAGGAAGCCAAGAACCCTGCGAAGGATATGCCGTTCGGTATCATCGGCAGCCTTATCGTCTGCACGGTGATCTATATGCTGGTCGCCGCGATCATGACCCTGCTGGTGCCCTACAGCACGCTGAACGTGCCCGATCCGGTTGCCGTGGTGGTCGATAACTTCGGTCCGCAGTGGGGCTGGCTGGCGAAGATCATCAAGGTCGGCGCGATCATCGGTCTGACTTCGGTGGTGCTGGTGCTGATGTATGCCCAGACACGCATCTTCTACACGATGGCGCGCGACGGGTTGCTGCCCAAGGTGTTCAGCAATGTTCACCCGCGGTTCCAGACCCCTGCGCTCAACACCATCGTGGTGGGGATCGTGACCGCTGTCGCGGCAGGTTTCTTCGACATCAACGTGCTGGGCGACATGACGTCGGTTGGCACGCTGGCGGCGTTTGCGATCGTATGCCTTTCGGTGATCTACCTGCGCCGCGCGGCGCCTGATCTGCCGCGCGGGTTCAAGGTACCGCTTTATCCGGTGCTGCCGGTGCTGGGCATCCTGTCGTGCGTCTATCTCATCACGACCGTGCCTCTGAATGTGCTGACCTTCTTCGCCTATTTCATGGTCGGGGCAGTCGCGCTGTATTTCGTCTATGGCTTGCGCAATTCGAACCTGCAGCATGGCGAGACACAGGACGATGCGCCGGATATGGGCGAGTTTCCCGGGCCCGTGATCGACGAATAAGTCGCAGCGGTACGCAAATCGAAGGGCGCGGGAAGCACACAGCTTCTCGCGCCCTTTGCATTGTCAGCACGCCAAGATTGGAACATAAGGCGAACAAATGAGTCGTTCGCCCATGTCCTTGATGCCTTCTGTGCCGCTGCCCCACGGTATTTTGCCGCGCGCCCTGACGCGCGATGTGCCTTGCGCATTGCCCGATGCGCGCTGGCGTCCGGGCCTTGCTGCGCAGCCTTTCCACTCGGAAATCTTCGCCTCGGCCAATGAGGCAAGCGGCGCAGGGCTGGCGCTGGCCTTTGCTCGTGACGCTCTGACGTCATGTGCCGAAGATCGCGGCGACGACGACGCCCGCCAGATTCTGTGGGTGCAGGACCGCGCGGCGATCAGGCTGGGCGGACGGCCCTGTCTTGCCGGCTTGCCGCAAGACCTTGCGCACCGCCTGATCCATGTCGCGGCGCTCACCCCCGAAGATGCGCTGTTTGCGCTTGAGGAGGGTCTGAAATGCCGCGAGCTTGCCTGCGTGATCGGAGAGATCGCAGGCAACCCCAAGGCGCTCGGCTTTACCGCCTCGCGCCGGCTCAGCCTGATGGCGGAAAGGCACGGCGTGCGGTTGTGGCTGGTGCGGCTGGATGCAGCGCCCGACCTGTCTTCGGCCCGGATGCGCTGGCAGGTGGCGGCGGCACGTTCTGCGCCCCCGCGCTGGAACCCGGCGGCGCCGGGCACGGCGACCTGGTACGCCGAACTGTTCCGGGCGCGCACCCATCAGCCCGGCCAATGGAGCCTCAGCGATGATGCAGGAACCCTGCGCATCGCCGGCGAATCCGACCACGATGCCGCTGCCGCGCCGGATCATGTCGATCTGGCTCGCGCGACTGTCGGTCGATCGCTGGCGGCGCACGTCCTCGGCTGAGGCGGACCGCGCGCCCACGGCGCTGATCCTCGATACCGCGCACGGGCCGCGCATCGTTGCGGTCAATGATTGCGGGGCGGAGGCTGGTGCGCGCACCGGGATGCTGCTCGCCGATGCGCGTGCGCTGTGTCCGGAACTGGCGGCGGTGCCGGCCGATCCGGCAGGCGATCTTGCGATGCTCGAAAAGCTTGCACTGTGGGCCCAGCGTTGGGGGCCATGGAGCGCGCTTGATCCACCTGATGGCCTGTTGGTCGATATTACCGGGGTCGCCCATCTGTTCGGCGGCGAGGCGCGCTTGCTTGAAGACGCCGTGCGCGGCTTTGCCCAGCGCGGACTGACCGCGCGCGCCGCGATTGCCCCGACGGCCGGCGCCGCCTGGGCACTGTCGCATTATGCGCGCGGGCCGGCGATCCTTGCCCCCGGCGATGATCCGCTGCATCTGCTGGGCGATTTGCCCGCTGCTGCGCTTCGCCTTGATGACGATGTGCTGACCGTGCTGCGCCGCCTGGGGATCAAGCGTCTGGGCGAACTGGCCGGCGTCAGCGGTGCGGGCGATGATCCGGACAGCGAAGCGGCCGCGCGCGATGCGCTGCGCCGCCGCTTTCGCAATCACCGCGCGCCTGCGGCCAATCCGCTGCTGCGTCTCGACCAGCTGCTCGGCCGCGTGCCTGAGCCCTTGCTCCCGGTGCTCGCGCGGCCGATGCCGATGGTCCAGCGCCGGTTGATGGAGCCGCTGCGCCATCGCACCCCGCTCGATACCGTGGTGGCCGATCTTGCCGCCGACATGGTCCGCACGCTCGAGGCATCGGGGGAGGGCGCACGGCGGCTTGAACTGGCGCTGTGGCGGGTGGATGGCGAGGTGCTGCAACGCCGGATCGAACTCGCCGCCGCAACCCGCGCGGCGGACCACATCACCCGGCTGTTTGCCGCGCGGCTGGACGATGTCGATGCAGGTTTCGGGATCGAGATGGTGCAACTGCGCGCCAGCTGGACCGAGCCCTTGCATCTGTCGCAGGCCGATCTCGATGCAGCGGCCGAAAACCATGGCACTTCGCTTGCCGCGTGCATCGACCGGCTGACCGTCCGGCTCGGGGCCAAGGCCGTTACCCGCCCCGTTGCCCGTGCGAGCCACATCCCCGAACGCGCACAGGGCTGGCAGCCCCCGCTTGCACCTGTTCCGCCGATACAAAGCCGGCTCGCATTCCACACCCGTCCGCTGAAAATGCTCGACCGGCCAGAACTGATCGCGGTGCTTTATGCCTCGCCCGACGGGGTGCCCCAGCGGTTCCGCTGGCGCGGGCAGGTGCGTGATGTGGCGCGGGTCGAGGGGCCCGAACGGATTGCGCCCGAATGGTGGCGCGAACGGTCGACCACGCGGCTGCGCGATTATTACCGGATCGAGGATGACAGCGGGCGGCGATACTGGATCTACCGCCAAGGGCTCGCGGGCGACGGCCGCGGCGGGGTGCCCGACTGGTTCCTACAGGGCCTTTGTGCGTAGTTTCAAGTTCTAACCTGCTTAGTTTTCCTTTTAGAAATTCGTGCGATACGTAAACCATGAACCTGACTTCCATCCCGCGCGCATCCGATCGGCGGCCGATGCACCTGACGGTGAAAAGCCGGGTGCGTTCACGGATGATATTCGTCGAACTGGTCGACCTGTCCGAAGGCGGCTGCAAGATCCGCGCGAAGCCGGGCTTTGCGCAAGTGGGCGACAGCGTGACGATGCGGGTCGGCACTATCAATGCGCCGCTCGGGATAATTGCCTGGGTCGATGGCGGGTTTGCCGGGGTGGCCTTCGAAGGCGCGATGCATCCTGCCGTGATCGATTATCTTTGCAACGAAGGGGCAGGGCGCGACGAAGCCAGCAAGCTGCGCCGCGTGCTGTAATCGCGCGCTTGCACGCTTTGCATTTGGCATAGCGCTTGCGAGAACATATATGGAACACGAAAGGTGTTCCAGGTTCATGCAACAAACACTTCGCCAGAAACTCGAGATCCTTGCCGATGCGGCAAAGTACGATGCATCATGCGCGTCGTCGGGCACGGCCAAGAAGAATTCACTGAGCGGCAAGGGCCTCGGTTCGACCGAAGGCATGGGCATTTGCCATGCCTACGCGCCGGACGGGCGCTGCATCTCGCTGCTCAAGATCCTGCTGACCAACCACTGCATTTTCGATTGCCATTACTGCATCAATCGCAAGAGCTCGAACGTGGCGCGCGCGCGCTTCACGCCGCAGGAAGTGGTCGACCTCACGCTCAATTTCTACCGGCGCAATTATATCGAAGGGCTGTTCCTGTCCTCGGGCATCGTCAAGAACGCCAACCACACGATGGAGCAACTGGTCGAGGTCGCGCGCATCCTGCGCGAGGAGCATGATTTTCGCGGCTACATCCACTTGAAGACGATCCCCGAGGCCGATGCCGAGATTATCCATACCGCCGGGCTCTATGCCGACCGCGTGTCGATCAATGTCGAACTGCCGACCAATGCCGGCCTGACTAGGCTCGCACCCGACAAGAACGAAGGCCAGATCGAAGGCGCGATTGCGCGCACCAAGGCACGGATCATCGAGGCCAAGGACGAGCGCAAGCGGTTCCGCCACGCGCCGCGTTTTGCGCCCGCGGGCCAATCGACCCAGATGATCGTCGGCGCGGACGATGCCAACGACACCGCGATCATCGGCAAGGCGAGCCGGCTTTACGGCAGCTTCGGTCTGCGCCGCGTCTATTACAGCGCCTTCTCCCCGATCCCCGATGCCAGCGCCGTGCTGCCGCTGAAGCGCCCGCCCTTGCTGCGCGAACACCGGCTTTACCAGTCCGACTGGCTGATGCGGTTTTATGGCTTTGCCGCGCAGGAGGTCGCCGATGCGGCCGAGGCCGATGGCAATCTGCCGCTCGATATCGATCCCAAGCTCGCCTGGGCGCTCAAATTCCGCGAAAGTTTCCCGGTCGATGTGAACCGCGCGCCCAAGGAAATGCTGCTGCGCGTGCCGGGGCTGGGCACCAAGGCGGTGGCGCGCATCCTCGCCTCGCGGCGGCACCGAACGCTGCGATTGGACGATATCGCGCGGCTGACGGTGTCGGTGGCCAAGGTGCGGCCTTTCATCTGCACCCTCGACTGGCGCCCGACCTTCCTCACCGACCGCGCGGATTTGCGCGGCATGCTGGTCGCCAAGTCCGAGCAGCTGGAACTGTTCTGATGGGCCCCCGCAAGCACGTGTCTTTCGGCGCGCATTATGCCGTGCATCTGCCTGCGCCCGATGATTTTGCCGCTTGGCGTGAGCGGGCGCGCGGGCTGGTGCAGGCCGATGTGCCGCCGGACCGCGTTTCTTGGGTCGAGCCCGGCGGAACGGGCGATCTGTTCGCCTCCGAAAGCCCCGCGCGCAGCGAAAAGCGCCTGCCCGTGCCGCCCGCCGATGCCCCGGCGGTGCGGGCCAGCCAGCGGTTCCTGACGCTTGCCCGCAGCGCCGCGCTGCATTCCGACCCCACGCGGTTTGCGCTGCTTTACCGCCTGCTGTGGCGGCTACAGCGCAACCCGCGGCTGATGGAGGACAAGGCCGATCCCGAGGTGCGACGGCTTGAGGAACTTGCCAAATCTGTGCGCCGCGATGCGCACAAGATGCATGCCTTTGTGCGTTTCCGCGAAGTCGCCGAAGAAGACGGCACGCCGCACTTCGTCGCCTGGTTCGAGCCCGATCACCATATCGTGCGCGCCGAGGCGGCGTTCTTCATGCGCCGCTTTGCCAATATGCGCTGGTCGATCCTGACCCCGCAAGGCAGCGTCCACTGGGATGGCGAGACGATGCGCGAAGGCCCGCCTGCGCGCCGCGAGGATGCCCCCGGCGGCGATCCGGTCGAGGACCTGTGGCGTTCATACTACGCCTCGATCTTCAATCCGGCGCGGCTGAAGGTCGGCGCGATGCTGTCGGAAATGCCCAAGAAATACTGGAAGAACCTGCCAGAGGCAGAGCTTATCCCGCAGTTGATCGCGGGCGCTCAGGCGCGTGAGGCAGCAATGGTCAAGGCGGGCGAACGCGAAGAACGCGTGCGTCCCGCCTCGCTCGCGGAGGTGGCGCAGGCCATTGCTACCTGCCGCGATTGCCCGATTGCCGAATGTGGCACCCGCGCGGTGCCGGGCGAAGGCACGCCGGATGCACCGGATTTCTCAGGGTTGATGATCGTCGGCGAGCAGCCGGGCGATCAGGAGGATCTGGCCGGGCGGCCCTTTGTCGGCCCGGCGGGACAATTGCTGGACGATCATCTGGCACGCATCGGGATCGAACGCGGTGCCGCCTATCTCACCAATGCGGTCAAGCACTTCAAGTTCACGTGGAAAGGCAAGCACCGCCTGCACCAGTCGCCCGGCGCGAAAGAGATCGACACCTGCCGCTGGTGGTTCGATGCCGAGCGCGCGATCGTCCAGCCCCGGATCGTGCTTGCGCTGGGTGCCAGCGCGGCGCGCGCGATGCTCGGCCGCACGGTCAGCGTCACGCGCGAACGTGGCCGCCCGGTGATGCTCGACGACGGGTCGGAACTGTGGCTCACAGTTCACCCGTCCTATCTGCTGCGCCTTGATGGCGACGCGCGGCAAGCGCAGACGGCGCTGTTTGCCGCCGATCTGGCAGCGGTGAAGGGACGGCTCGCGGAGCTTGCGGGCTGATATGCCCGACGCTCCGCTGACCCCCGACAAACGCACGCTCGACATCGACCCCGACGCGGTCGCCGCTCCGCCGCGCGCGCCCTTTGTCGAACTCGGGCTTGCCAGCTGCTTCAGTTTCCTGCGCGGTGCATCGGATGCGGTCGATCTGGTGCTGACCGCACATGCGCTGGGCTACGATGCGCTGGGGATCGCCGATGTCAATTCGATGGCCGGCGTGGTACGCATCCACACCGAGGCCAAGACGCTCAAGATCAGACCGCTGATCGGCTGCCGGATCGAAACCGTCGAGGGGTTGGCTTTCCTCGCCTATCCGCAGGACCGCGCCGCCTATGGCCGGCTGTGCCGCCTGATCAGCGCCGGGCGGATGCAGACGCTCAGCGGCGAATGGCAGGACAAGGGCGTGTGCGAGATCGATCTTGCGCTGCTCGCGGGCCATGCCGAAGGCGTGCAGCTGATCCTCATCCCGCCCGATGATCTGGAACTGCCGATCACCGTTATCGTGCCCAGCAACGTGATCCCTTTCGCGCGTCCCGCACCGCCGTCTGCCTCGGATGACAGCACGCCGGAAGGCGACGCTGCCGATCCGGTCCGGGGCGGGCAGGCCATGCAACTGGCAGCGCCTTTGCCCGAACTGCTTCCGCACCTTGTCCACCAGCTTCCAACGCTGCGGCACCTTGCGGCCAGTTATCTTTACCGTGGTGACGATATCGCCCGGATCGAGCGGCTCGATCAGCTTGCGCGGGCCAATGGCCTTGGCCTGTTGGCGACCAACGATGTCCACTACCACGCCCCCGAACGCCGCGCGCTGCACGATGTGATGACCGCAATCCGGCACAAGACCACGGTCGCGGCGGCCGGCCATCTGCTGCACCCCAATGCCGAGCGCTATTTCAAATCGCCCGCAGCGATGCAGCACCTGTTCGCGCGCTGGCCCCACGCGATTACCGCGGCGCGCGAGGTGGCGGATGCGTGCCGGTTCAGCCTTGATGAACTGTCCTATGAATACCCGCAGGAAATCTACCCCGACGATCAGACCCCGCAGAGCTTTCTGGAAAGCGAGGTGCTGGCGGGGGCTGCGCGGCGCTATCCCGAAGGCGTGCCCGAAACCGTCCGCGCCACGCTCGCGCGCGAGCTCGCGTTGATCGCCAAGCTCGATCTGGCGCGCTATTTCCTCACCATCAAGGATATCGTCGATTTCGCCCGCGGCTGCGATCCGCCGATTCTGTGTCAGGGGCGGGGGAGCGCGGCCAATTCGGCGGTCTGCTACGTGCTCGGCATCACCTCGGTCGATCCGGCCAAGCACCAACTGTTGTTCGACCGCTTCATCTCCGAAGAACGGAAAGAACCGCCCGATATCGATGTCGATTTCGAGCATGAGCGGCGCGAGGAGGTGATCCAGTATATCTACCGCAGATATGGCCGCCACCGCGCGGGCCTGTGCGCGACCGTGATCCATTATCGCCCGCGCATGGCAATCCGCGAAGTGGGCAAGGCAATGGGATTGTCGGAAGACATCACCAGCGCGCTTGCCCGCACCGTGTGGGGCGGATGGGGGCGCGAGATCAACGAGAAGCACGCTGCCGAAACCGGGCTCGACATCACCGATCCGCACCTCAGACGCGTGCTAAGGCTGACCGAGCAGATGATCGGGATGCCGCGCCATCTCGGCCAGCACGTCGGCGGCTTCATCCTCACCGAAGGCGCGCTGACCGAGACCGTCCCGATCGGCAACGGCGCGATGCCGGAACGTTCCTTCATCGAATGGGACAAGGACGATATCGAGGCGCTGGGCATCCTCAAGGTCGATGTGCTGGCGCTGGGGATGTTGACCTGCGTGCGCAAGTGCCTCGATCTGCTGGCCACGCATCATGGCCGCGACCTGACGCTTGCGACTGTCCCGCGCGAAGACCCGGAAACCTATGCGATGCTGCGCAAGGGCGACTCGCTCGGCGTGTTTCAGGTCGAAAGCCGCGCGCAGATGAACATGCTGCCGCGTCTGCGCCCGCGCGAATTTTACGATCTCGTCATTCAGGTCGCGATTGTCCGCCCGGGGCCGATCCAGGGCGACATGGTCCACCCCTATCTCAAGCGGCGGCGCGGGGCCGAGCCTGTCCAGATCCCTGCGCCCGCGCCCGAATACGGCCCGCCCGACGAACTGACCAGCATTCTGGGGCGCACCTTGGGCGTGCCGATCTTTCAGGAACAGGCGATGAAGATCGCACTGGATGCGGCCAAATTCTCCAGCCTCGAAGCCAACCGGCTGAGGAAGGCGATGGCGACCTTCCGCAGCCGCGGGATGGTCGACGAGCTGCAGGACATGATGGTCGAACGCATGGTCGCACGCGGGTACGACCGCGACTTTGCGCAGCGCTGCTTCAACCAGATCCGCGGCTTTGGCGAATACGGCTTTCCCGAAAGCCACGCGGCAAGTTTTGCGCAGCTCGTCTATGTGTCGAGCTGGCTCAAATGCCATTATCCCGCGGCCTTTGCTTGCGGGCTGCTCAATTCGCAGCCGATGGGGTTCTATGCGCCCGCGCAGATCGTGCGCGATGCGGCCGAGCACGGGGTCGAAGTGCGGCCTATCGATGTCAATGCCAGCGCGTGGGACTGCACGCTCGAGGGGGCAGGCGGCAATCATGCGCTGCGTCTGGGATTGCGGCAGATCGATGGGCTGCCCGAACATATTGCCGCTGCATTGGTGGCCGAGCGGGAGGCGGGGGGGACTTTCTCGACCATCGCCGATCTGCGCGCGCGCACCGGGCTTTCGCCTGCGCATATCGAACGGCTCGCCAGCGCCGATGCCTTCACGTCGATCGGGCTGACCCGCCGGCAGGCCTTGTGGGATGCGCGCAGCCTGATCGCCGTTCCCGATCTGCCGTTGTTCCGTGCCGCCGGTGTGCGCGAGGAGGGGGCCGAACGCAGTGCGATCCGCTTGCCCGCGATGCCGCTGTCCGAGGAAGTCGTGACCGACTACCAGACCACACGCCTCAGCCTGAAGGCGCACCCGATGGCATTCCTGCGCGCGGATCTGGCCGCACGCGGTTTCGTGCGCGCGGCCGATCTGCGCAGCCGCAAGTTCCGCAGCATGGTGCAGGTCGCCGGCGTGGTGCTGATCCGCCAGCGTCCCGGCAGCGCCAAGGGCGTGACCTTCATCACGCTGGAGGACGAGACGGGCGTGATCAATCTCGTGATCTGGCCCGATCTCAAGGAGAAGCAGCGCAAGGTCGTGATGGGCGCACGGTTGATGGAGGTGCGCGGGCGGGTGGAGTATGACGATGAAGTGATCCACGTCATCGCCGCGCACATGACTGACGCGACCCGGACATTGCACCGCTTGTCCGACGACCTGCTCGATGCGCCACTTGCCCGCGCCGACCATGTCAATGCGCCGTTGTCGGGTCGCAAGCCCGCCCACCCCCGCGAAGCGGTGCGGCCGCGCGACATGATCGATGAAATGGCGCCGCTGCCCAATGTGACGGGGCATCCGCGCGATCACAGAATTCTGCCCAAATCGCGGGATTTCCATTAAGGGCTCACCGATGTCTCGTAGCAAAACCAATTCGCATTACCGCGCCGCCGCGCGCGCGGTGTTCCTGCTCATCGTGCTGATCGGCGCGATCGCAGGCTGGCAGTGGCTGCAAAACCATCCCGAACACAACCCGATGGCGCCGCTCGATCTCGATGATCCGCCGGGCTGGGCGACGCGCACCAAGATCGCGAAGCTGCGCGAGGATGTGGGCGAATGCCGTGCGGTGCTCGAACGCAGCGAGGTGGCCTTCACCGTGCTCGACCCGGCGGGCGAGGGCGAATGCGCGCGAACCGACCGCACGCAGCTGGGGGACTATCCGCTAAGCCCCGATACGCCCGCGGTAACCTGCCCGGTCGCCGCCGCGCTCGAAATCTGGCGACGCGACAGTGTCGGGCCGGCAGCGCGCGACATCATGGGAAGCGATATCGCCCGGATCGAGCATTTCGGTGCCTATTCGTGCCGGCGGATCAATGGCAGCGAAGCGGGCGCGTGGAGCGAGCATGCCACTGCGAACGCGATCGACATTGCCGGATTCGTGCTTGAAGACGGTCAGAAAATCAGCGTGTTGCGCGATTGGGACAGCGAAGGGCCGAAGGCACAATTCCTGCGCGCGGTGCGTGACGGGGCGTGCAACGGCTTTGCCACGGTGCTCTCACCCGAATACAACGCCGCACATGCCGACCACTTCCATTTCGATCAGGACGATCGCTGGAGCGGCGTCTGCCGCTGAGCGTTACACAGGTTCGAGCGCGTAGCCGGCCGATCGCACGGTGCGGATCGGGTCACGGGCGCTGTCGATCGTGATCGCCTTGCGCAGCCGCCGGATGTGGACATCGACCGTGCGCAGCTCGATGTCCGAGCCATTGCCCCACACCCCGTCGAGGAGCTGACCCCGGCTGAACACACGGCCGGGACTTTCCATGAAGAATTTCAACAGCCTGTATTCGGTAGGCCCCAGCTGAAGCGCCTGTCCGCGGCGCTGGACCTTGTGTGCGACGGGGTCGAGCTTGAGATCGCCCACCTCAACCGTCTCGCCTGCCAGGACCGGGCGGATGCGACGCATGACGGCGGCGACCCGGGCGAGCAACTCACGGGGGGAAAAGGGTTTCGTGAGATAATCGTCGGCTCCGGTTTCAAGGCCGCGGATGCGATCGTCCTCGGCCTCGCGCGCGGTGAGCATGATGATCGGGACGTGCGCGGTGTCTTTGTCGCGGCGCAGGCGGCGGCAGACTTCGATCCCGCTGGTGCCTTCGATCATCCAGTCGAGGATGATCAAGTCGGGGGTTTCTTCCGCAGCCAAAACAAGCGCTTCGTCGCCATCGCCGGTGCAGCGCACGGCGTAGCCTTCGTTCTGGAAGCGGTATTCCAGCAGTTCCGACAGCGCCGGATCATCTTCGACAAGCAGCAGTTTGGCAGCGGACATGCGCAAGGTGTCTCCCCGAGGCCCGCAAGCGTGCGGGCGGTGCCCGGACGCTATGTGTCACTCAAACGACAGTTTGATGAAAGGCCCGTCGATTTCAACCATGCGCTGCAAATCGGCGCAATGTTTCACATGAAACATCGCAAAATCGACCCGAAAACGCGCGGAAAGGCGGCGCAAAACGACCCTAGAGGGGGTCAAGCGCGGGTCAAAACGGGCCTAGCGGTCGCCTTCGGGGGGGTAGGTTCCGGTCGCGGCGAAGTGGACCATTTCGGCCACGTTGGTCGCGTGGTCGCCGATGCGTTCGATGTTGCGCGCCACGAACAGCAGCTGCGCCGCGCTCGAAATGGTCGAGGGGTTTTCGACCATGTAGCTGACGAGGTTGCGGAAGATCGAGTTGTAGAACCCGTCGACCTTCACGTCGGTCGCGATCACTTCGCGCGCCAGATCGGGATCGCGCGCGGCATAGGCGGTGAGCACATCGTGCACCATTTCGCCCGCGAGCTCGCCCATCACGGGCAGCAGCGTCAACGGTTCGAACCGGCCGCGGCCTTCGATCATTCCGGTGCGCTTGGCGATGTTCTTCGAATAGTCGCCGATCCGTTCGAGCACGCCGCCGATCTTGAGCGCGGCGATCACTTCGCGCAGGTCGTCCGCCATCGGCGCACGCAGCGCGATGATCCGCACCGCGAGCTTGTCGACCTCCATTTCGAGCGCATCCATGCGCTTGTCACGCGCCACCACCTGTTCGGCCAGCGCCTCGTCCCCGCGCACCAGCGCGTCGAGCGATTCGGCAATCGCCACCTCGGCCAGACCGCCCATTTCCGCGATCAAGCCGCGCAGGCGGGTGATGTCTTCGTCGAATGCCTTGACGGTATGTTCAGCCATCAGCCGTAACGTCCTGTAATGTAATCCTTCGTCCGCTCCTCGATGGGATTGGTGAAGATTTCCGAGGTGGGCCCATACTCGACCATTTTGCCGAGGTGGAAGAATGCGGTGCGCTGGCTGACACGCGCGGCCTGCTGCATCGAGTGGGTGACGATCACGATCGCATAACGGCCCGAAAGCTCGTCGATCAGTTCCTCGATCTTGGCGGTTGCGATGGGATCGAGCGCAGAGGCCGGTTCGTCCATCAGGATCACTTCGGGATCGACCGCAATCGCGCGCGCAATGCACAGGCGCTGCTGCTGACCGCCCGAAAGCGCGGTGCCCGAATCGTCGAGCCGATCCTTGACCTCGTCCCACAGGCCGGCGCGCGTCAGCGAGCGTTCGACGATCACATCGAGATCGGCCTTCTTCTCGGCCAGCCCGTGAATCTTGGGGCCATAGGCGATGTTTTCGTAGATCGACTTGGGGAAGGGGTTGGGCTTCTGGAAAACCATGCCGACGCGCGCGCGCAGTTGCACCACGTCCATCCGGCTGCCGTGGATGTCCTCGCCGTCGAGTTCGATCAGACCCGTTACCTTGGCTGCGCCGATCGTGTCATTCATGCGGTTGAAGCAGCGCAGGAAGGTCGACTTGCCGCAGCCCGACGGGCCGATGAAGGCGGTGACGTAATTGGGCGAAATGTCGATCGACACGTGATCGATCGCCTTCTTCTCGCCGTAGAAGACGCAGACGTCACGCGCGCGAATCTTCGCGTTCTCGTCGGCCATGTTGGGATGGATTACAGTCACCAGCGTTTCTCGAACTTGTTGCGGAGGTAGATTGCGAGGCCGTTCATGGCGAGCAGGAACGCGAGCAGGACGATGATAGCCGCGCTGGTGCGTTCGACAAAGCCGCGGTCGATTTCGTCCGACCACAGGAAGATCTGCATCGGCAGCACCGTGGCGGGCGAAGCGAAGCCTTCGGGCGGGGTAGCGACGAAAATCCGCATCCCGATGAGCAGCAACGGCGCGGTTTCGCCCAGCGCGCGCGCCATGCCGATGATCGTGCCGGTCAGCATGCCGGGCAGCGCAAGCGGCAGCACGTGGTGGAACACGACCTGCACCGGCGAGGCGCCGATGGCGAGCGCGCCGTCACGGATCGACGGCGGCACCGCCTTGATTGCGTTGCGGCCCGAAATCACGATCACGGGCATCGTCATCAACGCCAGCGTCATCCCGCCGATCAGCGGCGCAGAGCGCAAGCCGGGGAAGGCCGCGAGGAACAGCGACAGGCCCAGCAGACCGAAGATGATCGAAGGCACCGCAGCCAGATTGCTGATCGAGACTTCGATAATGTCGGTCCAGCGGCCGCGCGGGGCGTATTCTTCGAGATAGAGCGCCGAGAGCACACCGATCGGGAAAGCCAGCACCAGCGTCACCAGCATGGTCAGCATCGAGCCCTTGAGCGCGCCCCAGATGCCCACCGATTGCGGGCTGGTGGCATCCGAACGGGTGAGGAAGCCCCCGTCGAAATTGCGCCCCAGCTTGCCCTGATCCTGCAACCGCGCGGCGAGCGCCTGAAGCTCGGGCGAACCTTCACCGCGCAGCGCGCCCGACATCGCCGAGGTGGTCGGCAGCTGGAAGGTCTGGGTGCGGTTGATGAGATCGGGATCTTCCGCAAGCGCGGCGGCGATATCGCGCCAGGCATCGGGCGCGATCTGGGCGGCGGCATCCGCGCCCAATTGCTCGCTTGCGAAGGTGGTGACGATATTGGGCAGACCCTGCATTTCGAGCGTCTGCGCAGCGCTGGGTGCGGTGAGCGAGGTCGCATCGCCCGCAAGGCCGCTGGCGGGAAAGTCGATCGTGACCGCCATTTCGGTGCGCTGGAACCCGGCGACACCGTTCATCAGCATGTTGCCGAGCAGGAACACCAGCACCGCAACCGAGAACACCACCGCGCCAAGCCCGATGCGGCGGAAATTGCGTTCCTGCCGATAGCGGCGGGCAAGGCGCGCTTCGAACGCGGGCGTGCGCGTCGGGCCGAGCGCGGCGGGCGCATCTACGGTTGTTGCGGGGAGGGCGGGATCGCTCATTCGTAGGCCTCACGGAAGCGCTTGACGACGCGCAGCGCGATGAAGTTCAGCGCGAGCGTCACCATGAACAGCACGAAGCCGAGCGCATAGGCGCTGAGCGTTGCGGGGTGATCGGTGCTTTGCTCGCCGGTCAGCAGCTTGACGATCTGGACCGTGACGGTCGACATCGGTTCAAGCGGGTTGGCGGTAAGATTGGCGGCGGGCGATGCGGCCATCACCACGATCATCGTCTCGCCGATCGCGCGGCTGACGGCGAGCATGATGCCGGCGACGATGCCCGGCAGCGCGGCGGGGAACAGCACGCGGCGGATCGTCTCGGACTTGGTCGCGCCCATCGCCAGGCTGCCGTCGCGCATCGCGCCGGGCACGGCGGCCATCGAATCGTCGGCCATCGAGGAGACGAAGGGAATGATCATCACCCCCATCACGATCCCTGCGGCGAGCGCGCTTTCGGTCGAGGCGTTGGTGATCCCGACCGCGACCGCGGCGTTGCGGATCATCGGGGCGAGCGTTAGCGCGGCGAAATAGCCGTAGACCACGGTGGGAACGCCCGCGAGCAGTTCGAGCAGCGGCTTGATCCAGCGGCGCACGCGCGGATCGGCATATTGGGTAAGGTAGATCGCGCTCATCAACCCGAGCGGGATCGCGACGATCATCGCGATGATCGCGCCGATGAAGATCGTCCCCCAGAACAATGGCACCGCACCGTAGCGCGAGGCATCGACCGCCTCGGGATTGCCCATCGTGTCCGGGCCCCACTTGGTGCCGAACAGGAAATCGATCGGCGAGACCATGCCGAAGAAGCGGACGGTCTCGAACACGAGGCTGACGAAGATGCCGAGCGTGGTGAGGATCGCCACCAGCGAGGCGAGCATGAGGATCGTGAGCACGGTCCGCTCGACCTTGGTGCGCGCCCCGAATTGCGGGCGCAGGCGCAGGAAGGCGAGCGCGCCGCCCGCCAGCGCGATCAGCACGGTGACGATAATGCCGATCGTGTTGTAGCGGGCAAAGGCTTCGCGGAAGGGCGCGATCAGCGGCTCTGCCTCGTCGTTGAACACGCCCGGCGCCTGCCCCAGCGCGACCGCGCGCGCTTCGCCGAGGAAGGCGTCACGCTCGAACCCGAAGATCGGCAGGCTTTCGGCCGCAGGGGAGGCGAGCACCGATTGCATCACCAGCTGCGGGGCGATGATGCCCCAGGCGATCACGAAGACGAGGACGGGCAGCACCACCCACAGCGCGACATACCAGGCGTGATAGACCGGGCGCGAGGCCGGACGCGTCGCCGCGTCGCCGGTCTGGAAACCCCACGCCTTGGCGCGGCCCGCAAGCCAGCCGACAAGGCCGAGGCCCAGCGCAATCAGGATCAGTGTGATCGGCGACATGAAGAAAGACCTGTGTTCCCTGCCGGATGGTTGCTGCGGCGCATGATGGCTTGGCACCCCGGTTTTGCAAGCGCCGCAAGGCCGCGGCGGCTGCGCTATCGCGGGGCCATGTTGGAGAAATAAGACACTAGTGTGACAAAGGCGCGGTTTGATCCGAATAAGGTTCTGCGGCAGCGGAAAGCCCGTCCTGCGCGACAGGTAGCCGCACCACCACGCTGGTCCCTTTCCCCAGCGCACTGGTGATGTCGAGCCGCCCGCGGTGGCGTTCCACAATATGCTTGACGATGGCGAGGCCGAGCCCGGTCCCGCCCGAGGCGCGGCTGCGGCCCGGATCGGTGCGATAGAATCGCCGGGTGAGATGCGGGATCTGATCGGGCGCGATGCCTTCGCCTTCGTCGGTCACCGTGATCCGTGCCAGATCGTTCTGCGTCAGATCGAGCGTGACGACCACAGGCCGATCCGCCGCGCCGTATTTGAGCGCGTTGTCGACGAGATTGCGCACCACCTGTTCAAGCTGCTGGCGATCGCCGGTGACGACCGGCTGCGCCGTAATCTCAAGCGCGAGGCGATCGACCCGGCTGAGCCCGGCGGCATCGCGGGCGGCACGTTCCAGCAGCGGGGCAAGATCGATCCGCTCGGTCGGAAGATCGTGCTTTTCGGCCTCGACCCGGCTCAGGCTCATCAGATCGCTGACCAGCGCGTGAAGACGCTGCGCCTCGCGCTCGATCGTGCCCAGGAACTTGCGCGCGGTCGGCGTGTCGATGTTGCCGCCGTCTTCCTGCAAGGTTTCGACATAGCCGAGGATCGCAGCGAGCGGGGTGCGCAGTTCGTGGCTGGCGTTGGCGACGAAGTCGGTGTGCGCGCGGCTGATGTCGGCCTCGGCGGTCTGGTTGATGAATTCGAGGATCGCAAGCCGGTCGTCGATCATCTGGCGGTTGATCTGCCAGATATCGCCGCGCCGCACGAGGCCGCGCACGATCGCCTCGTTCTGCCTGCTGTCGCCAAGCAGTTTGACGGCCTGGGGGTTGCGCAGCGCAACGCGGGTGTCCTGGCCGATCACGTGCTGCCCCAGCAGCTTGCGCGCCGCGTGATTGGCCAGCGCGACTGTGCTGCGATCGGTGATGACGAGGGGAATCGAAGAATTCTCGATCAGGTCGCTGATCGATTCGAGCGTGAGCGGCTGCTTCTTCTTGGCCTTGGGCGGATCGGGCGGACGGCCTGCGGCAACGAGCAGCGAGCCCACCCACACGGTCAGCACCGACAGCGCAATGACGAAATCGGTGCCCAGCATCAGCAGGGCCAGGAAGGTCACCACCGCAAGGCTGATGCCGGCTATGGGAATGTTCTGGCCGCTGCCCATGACGCCGCCCTTACGCGCAACTTCCGGGCGAGGGAAGGCGCTGGCGTGGCTTGTCACAAATTCCGGATGTCGCCGGGGAGCGCAGCCCGTCAGCGAGGGCAGAACGCGAAAAGGGCGGCAAAGCCGAAGCCCGCCGCCCTGTCCGCTTAAGCGTTCAACCATCCGCGAAGATGGTGACCCCTACGGGAATCGAACCCGTGTTTCAGCCGTGAAAGGGCCGCGTCCTAACCGCTAGACGAAGGGGCCGTCGCGATTGCGAAGCGCGCCAATAGGGGGGTGTTTCGGAACGGTCAAGCGGTGTTTGCCGCAAGTTGGCCAAAAACTTATGCACAGGCGCGTTTTTCCGGCGGTTCCGCGTGCTCAATCCGCGAAGGCTGCGTCTTCCAATTGCAGTTCGGCGGCAGGGCGGCTGCCCCAGTCATCGATCCGCGCGCGTCCGGCAAGATAGAAGCGGCGGCCCTGATGGCGGTGCAGCAGCGTCTGGCCCATTTCGGTTTCGCCCGCACGAAAGGCGATGGCCTTGAAGCTCTTGCCGTCATTGCCGCTGGCGATGATCCGCACGTGATCCTTGCCGACGATATCCGCCTTCACGATCCTGACCGGCCCCACCGCGACGCGCGGGGCTGGCCAGCCGACACCGTAAGGGCCAGCCGCCTCCAGCGTGTCGACGAGGTCGGGGGTGAGCCCACCGGGGGCGAGCGCGAGATCGAACAGCATCGCCGCGCCAGCGCGCGCACGCTCGACATCGCGGGCGAGGCGGGTGTCGAGAAACTCGGCAAAATCGGCCAGGCGCGCAGGATCGATCGTCAACCCGGCCGCCATCGCATGCCCGCCGCCTGCGACCAGTAACCCGGCCTCGCGCGCGGCGATGATGGCAGCGCCCAGATCGACCCCGCTGATCGACCGGCCCGAACCCTTGCCCTGGGCATCGTCGAGCGCGATCACGACCGCGGGCTTGCCGGTCTTTTCCTTGATCCGCCCGGCGACGATCCCGATCACCCCGGGGTGCCAGCCATGGCCGGCGATCACCTGCACCGCCATGTTGTGCTGTCCGGCAAGCTGCGCTTCGGCGGCTTCCTGCACCGCCGCCTCGATCGCGCGGCGCTCGTCGTTGAGCACCGAGAGCTGCGCGGCGATCTCGCGCGCTTCTTCGGGATCGGTGGTGGTCAAGAGCCGCACGCCCAGCGTCGATTCGCCGATCCGTCCGCCGGCGTTGATTCGCGGGCCGAGCGCGAAGCCCAGATCGCTGCATTGCGGCGCGCGTGAGAGCCGGCTTGCGTCCATCAGCGCCGCCATCCCGATCCGCGACCGCTTGGCGAGCACTTTCAGCCCTTGCGCGACAAAGGCACGGTTGAGTCCATGCAGCGCGGCGACATCGGCGACCGTGCCCAGCGCCACCAGATCGAGCAGCCCGATCAGTTCAGGCTCGCGCCGCTCGCCCGCAAACCAGCCGCGGCTCCGCAAAACGCGCACCAACGCGATGCCGAGCAGGAAGGCAACACCTACCGCGGCAAGGTGGCCGTGGGCCGCGCCAAGGTCGCTTTCGTCGAGGCGATTGGGATTGACCAGCGCGTGCGCGGGGGGAAGGTCGGGGGCGCACTTGTGGTGGTCGACGACGATCACATCGACGCCTGCATCGCGCGCCATGCCCAGCGCTTCGTGCGCCATCGCGCCGCAATCGACCGTGACGATCAGCTGCGAACCGGCTTCGGCAAGCCTGACCAGCGCCTCGCCCGAGGGGCCATAGCCTTCGAGCAGGCGGTCGGGGATATAATAGCCCGCTTCCAGCCCGAGCTGGCGCAGCAGTTCGACCAGCAACGCGGCACTGGTCGCGCCGTCGACATCGTAATCGCCGTAGATCGTCACGCGCTCGCCCGCGATCACCGCATCGGCAAGGCGCGCGGCGGCCTGATCCATGTCGCGGAAGGTCGAGGGATCGGGCAGGAAGGCGCGCAAGGTCGGAGCGGCGTGGCGCGCCAGATCGTCCTCGGCCACCCCGCGGGTGAGCAGCAGCTGGTCGAGGATCGAGCGGCCGAGGCTGTGCGCGCCGTCGCCCAGTTCCATGTTGCCCCCGCGCCAGCGCCACGCCTTGCCAGAAAGCGACGATGCAACACCAAGAACCGGCGCGAAGCCGGGAGCGGTAAGGGGAGATGTGGCCATCAGCGCGCAATAGCGCAAAGTGTCGCCGGCTGACAGCGGCGCGTGGTTGACAATCGACAGGCGGCGGGCGCAGCGATTGGCCATGCATCCTGCTGAACCGCACCTTTTGATCGTCTGGCACAGCCGCACCGGCGCAAGCGCGGCGCTGGCGGCGGCCGCAGCGCAGGGCGCGGGCGTGGGCGCGGTACTGCTGGCTGCGCCCGAGGCTGATCCGGCGACATTGCTGGCAGCGGGCGGATACCTGTTCGTCTGTCCCGAAAATCTCGGCAGCATGAGCGGCGCGATGAAGGAGATGTTCGACCGCGCCTATTATCCGCTGCTCGGCCGGATCGAGGGGCGGCCCTACGCCACGCTGATCGCAGCCGGATCGGACGGGGCAGGGGCGCAGCGTCAGATCGACCGGATCGTCACGGGCTGGCGGCTGAAGCGCGTGGCCGAACCGGTGATCGCCGTGCTCGGCGCGCAAACACCCGAGGCAATCACGGCCCCCAAGCAGGTTCCGGCATCGACGCTGGCGACCGCGCATGACATCGGGGCTGCGCTTGCCGAAGGATTGCGGATGGGGCTGTTCTGAAGATTGCACCAATATGGGACAAGCGTCCCCTTTGGGGACTCGACGCGGCTTGGCAAACACGCCAAATGGAGCGCAAGTATCGGCTTTACATGGGCAACTGACGCAGAGAGGGGCCTCGACGATGGCACAGTCGCCGCGCACCCTTGAGCCTGAGCTTTATCTGCTGTTTGCAAGGGACAAGCGGCCGGATGTGGCGGCGATACGGGCCTTTGCCGAAGGTTTGCCGGGGCTGATGGTAACGCATGACCGGGCAGTGCATCCGGCGTCCGGAACCGCCGCTGCATCGCACGACGCGGAAATCTGGGCCGAGCTTCTGCACGATGGCCTGACCTTCGATATGGGCGGTCTGGCGCCCGGTCCCTCGGCCGCCTTTCCCGCAGTGCGTCACCGCTTCGATCTTGCAAGCCTGCCTGCGGCGCAGGATTTCGACGCAGTTGTGCTGCGGCCCGGGCCTCATCTGGCCGGTGCAGGCAGCGCGATGCCGCTGATGCGCAGTTTGCTGGCGCTCGCGTGCCATCTGGTGCGCGAGTTCGGCGATCTGGCAGCGGTGATCTGGACGCCGGCTAACAGCGCGACCGGGCGACGGTTCTTCGAATCCGCGACCACCGCTTGGCTTGAAGGCGGGCCGTTTCCCGCGCTCGGGCTTGCCGCCTTCGAGGAGGCATCCGAAGGCGCGCTGGAGAGCATCGGCCTTGCGTTCTGGATCGGACAGGAGCTGCGGATCGAAGCGCCGCTCAGCGCCGACCGGGTCGCGGCGACGCGGCTTGGGATACGGGTTGTCAACCATCTCGTGCTTACAGGGGGGCTTGTGAACGATGATCGCATCACGGCTCCCGATGGCACGCGGCTGTTGCTGCGCCTTTCGCGCGATCGTGCGGTGGTCAGTGTGCTGCGTGAGTAGCCCTGCGGCCGGGGGCGCACAGGCATAAGCGGCCGCCGCTTACATTTCGCACGGTCAACACGCGCGGGGCCGCCGGATACAACCCGGGTCTGCAGCGCCACCGTCTCCTGCCTTGCCAGGTGCTTTCCCAGCGCTGTTTCGGCCGCATGTTCGCAGAGGTCGGACTGAGCGATGTCGGGTTTGACGATTTCCGCCGCAACGGCCTGCTCCTGCCCGCAACCGAAAGCTATTCCGCGCTGACGGGGATGCCGCTGCACCGCGGGCCGCACCGCCGTTACAACGAAGTGGTGATCGCGCGCGTGGGCCGGATCGAGGCGCGCTGGGAGGCGGTGCGCAGACGCGATTCCGGCGCGGCGCTTGCCGAGGCGCTGATGCGGCTGCACCTGCTGCAAGCCGCGCTGCGCCGCCAGCTGCTCGCCGAAAGCCGCCGGATCGTGCTGAGCCGCAAGGACCCGCTGGGCACGGGGTTCGACTTCACGCAGCTCGATGCGATGGCCGAGGAATTGTGGGCCGCAAGCTGACCGCCCGCGGCCCTGGCCATCAGGCGCTGCCCGCAGCCGCCGTCCACGCTTCGTAGGCCGAATTGCCCATCAAACGCGCCTTGGCCTCGTGATATTCGCATTCGAACCGCGCGACCAGATCCTCGACGCTGCCGATTTCCTTGATCGTGCCGATACCCTGGCCCGAACCCCAGATATCCTTCCACGCCTTGGCCTTGGTGTTGCCGCCGCTGCCGAAGTTCATCTTGCTGGGATCGCTTTCGGGCAGGTTGTCCGGGTCCATCCCCGCCGCCTCGATCGAGGAGCGCAGGTAATTGCCGTGCACCCCGGTGAACAGGTTGGTGTAGACGATCCCTTCGGACGAGCCCTCGACGATGCCGTTTTTGTAGGCCTGATCGGCGTTTGCTTCCTTGGTCGCGATGAAGGCGCTGCCGGCATAGGCGAAATCGGCACGCAGCGCCTGGGCTGCAAGGATCGTCGCGCCGTGGCCGACGCTGCCCGACAGCGCGACAAGGCCGTCGAACCATTCGCGGATTTCCTGCATCAGGGCGAACGGCGACAAGGCGCCTGCGTGCCCGCCAGCGCCCGCTGCCACCGGGATCAGGCCGGTCGCGCCCTTTTCGATCGCCTTCATTGCGAAGCGGTTGTTGATGACATCGTGCATCGTCACGCCGCCCCAGTTCCTCACGGCGGTATAGATATCCTCGCGCGCGCCCAGCGAGGTGATGACCATCGGCACCTGCCACTTCGCGCAGGTGGCCATGTCGGCATCGACGCGGTCATTGGTCTTGTGGACGATCTGGTTCACCGCGAAGGGCGCTGCCGGGCGATCCGGATTGGCGCGGTTGTGCGCTGCCAGTTCCTCGGTGATCTGGTGCAGCCATTCGTCGAGCTGCGATTGCGGGCGCGCATTCAGCGCGGGAAAGCTGCCGATGATCCCCGCCTTGCACTGCGCGATCACCAGTTCCGGGCCGGACACGATGAACAGCGGAGAGCCGATCAGCGGCAGGCGCAGGCGATCGAACGGAGCGGGAAGGGGCATCGGTTTCTCCTCGGGACTGATGTGTTCGCTTGCGTCTCTAACGCGGACGGCGCACCTGCCAAGCGCGATTTTGTGGGTGACGCTGCGTCAGGCGAGCAGGTCTTCAAGTCCGTAGAAGCGCGCCGCCGTACCGGCGAACAGCGCCGCCTTCTCATCCGCGCCGGCCCCGCGCGACAGCCGCTTGAAGGCGTTCCACAGCGTGGCGTAATCCGCGCCCCAGTAATCGACCGGGTAATTGCTTTCGAACATCGCGCGCTCCGGGCCGAAGGCTTCGATGCAGGTTTCGATGTAGGGCCGCCACAGGCCGGCGAGATGCTCCGAACCATGGCCTGCGCAAGGACCGTCTTCGGGCAGCGCGCAGAAGGCCATCGCCAGCCCGCCCAGTTTGACCACCACGTTTTCGTACCGCGCTAGTTCGCGGATATTGCCGCGCCATTCGTCGAAGCGTTCGGGCAGGGTTCCCTTGTAACGCGCCAGGCCCACCGGCGTCCCGCAATGATCGAGGCAGATCGGCTGATCGGGGAAGGCGCGCGCCAGATCGATCACATCGGGCAGTTGCGGTTCGAGCACCCAGGCATCGAAGGTCAGTCCGCGCTTGCCCAGCTCGGCAAAGCCTGCGCGGAAGGTGGTGTCGCGGTAGAGCCCTTGCGGGTGATGGAACGGCGCGCCGAGCACGCTGGCATCGGCATCCCATGCGCCCGCATGGCGGATACCCTTGAAGCGGCGCGGGGCGGCAGCGTGCAATGCATCGAGCACCGCGCCGGCCCCGCTCCCCAGCATCAGATCGGCATGGCCGACGATGCCAGCGCAATAGCGCGACGGGCCGTAAAGCCCGCTCGCCGATTGCGCGGCGACGCCGTTGACGAATTCAGCCTCGCCCACGGGTTTGAGCGCGTCGCCATAGGCGCCGTTGTAGAACGCGCCGCATTCCATGAAGACCGTGCCGACGATGTTGTGGCCGGTCGTCAGATGCGCGTGGAGCTGGTCGAAGGTGTAATGCGCATTGGGCGCGATCGCGGCGATGAAGGGGTGATGCGGCGTCGGGAACATCGGCACCATGGGCCGCAGATCCCACAGGTGATGGTGCGGATCGATGATCGGCAGATCGGGATCGAGAATCGGTTCGCGCAGCTCGGTCATCGGTCATTCTCTCCATCGGTGGGCGGCCTGTTGGAGACACATGAGACACTGTCCAGGAACAGAAAATGTCTCACGCCGCATCAGGCTCTGTTGCAGGTACGATAGGGGAGAGTGCGCGCGCCGTCATCGGGCGATTGATAGGTCGCGCGCACCGGGTAGGAAAGCGGGGAGCGTCGGGCGGGGGGGCGATCGCGAAACGCCTCAGGCTGGTGCGACCGCCGTATTCGCCGCTGAAAGCACCGCGCGCACGCTGGCGGTGGCGATGTCTTCGTCGATCCCGCAGCCCCAGATCGTGCGGCCATCGGGGGTGCGGCATTCGAGATAGGCAGCCGCGCGCGCATCGGTGCCTGCGCCCAGTGCGTGCTCGGTGTAATCGACGACCTCAAGCTCGACCCCGAAGGCATCTCGCAGCGTTCCCATCACGCTGGAGATAAGGCCGTTGCCGCGGCCCGAAACCGATTGTTCGGCGCCATCGACCGCGATCGTTCCGGCAAAGATGCGCGTGCCATCGGCGGCGCGGCTTTCCTCGTAGCGGACCAGCTGGAAATGCTTGGGGCTGATCTTGACGTGATAGGCGCGGCGGAAGGCGTCCCAGATGTCGCCCGCGTTCAATTCGCGGCCCAGTTCGTCGGCCATGGCTTGCACGTGGCGCGAGAAGTCGGCCTGCATCTTCTTGGGCAGCTTGAGGCCCTGATCCTTCTCCAGCACCCAGGCAAAGCCGCCCTTGCCGGACTGCGAATTGACGCGGATCACCGCCTCGTAGCTGCGCCCGAGATCGGCCGGGTCGATCGGGAGATAGGGCACGCGCCATGCTTCGTCGTTCTGCGTCTCGCGGGCTTCGAAGCCCTTCTTGATCGCGTCCTGATGGCTGCCGCTGAACGCCGTATAGACCAACTCGCCGCCATAGGGGTGGCGCTGGTGGACGGGCAGATCGTTGCAATAGGTGACCGTCTCGATCACCCGGTCGATGTCGGAAAAATCGAGTTCGGGGTCGACGCCTTGCGTGTAGAGATTGAGCGCCATCGTCACGAGGCAGCAATTGCCCGTGCGCTCGCCATTGCCGAACAGGCAGCCTTCCACGCGGTCCGCGCCCGCCATCAGCCCCAGTTCCGCCGCCGCAACGCCGGTGCCGCGGTCGTTGTGCGTGTGCAGCGAGATCACCGCCGCGTCGCGGTTCGGCAGGTGACGGCAGAAATATTCGATCTGGTCGGCGTAGACATTGGGAGTCGCCGCTTCGACCGTTGCAGGCAGGTTGAGGATGATCGGATGATCGGGCGTGGGCCGCAGAACGTCCATCACCGCGGCGCAAACCTCGATCGAGAAATCGAGTTCGGCGGTGGAGAAGGTTTCGGGGCTGTACTGGAAGTGCCAATCGGTGCCCGGATATTTTGCGGCCTCGTCACGCATCACCTTGGCGCCGGCCACCGCGATGGCCTTCACCTCCTCCTTCGACATGCGAAAGACGATATCGCGCCATGCGGGGCTGACCGCATTGTAGAGATGGACGATGGCGGCGCGCGCGCCCTCCAGGCTGGCGAAACTGGTGCGGATCAGATCCTCGCGGCTTTGCGTGAGCACCTGGACGATTACGTCTTCGGGGATCGCATCCGACTGGACGAGGCCCGAGATGAAGTCGAACTCGGTCGCGCCTGCGCTGGGGAAGCCGACTTCGATTTCCTTCAAACCGACTTCGACCAACAGATCGAAGAAGCGACGCTTTTTCACCGCATCCATGGGGTCGATGATCGACTGGTTGCCATCGCGCAGATCGGTCGACAGCCAGCGCGGGGCCTTTTCGATCAGCCTTGATGGCCACTGGCGGTTGGGCAGATCGATCTGGCCAAAGGCGCGGTATTTCGCGGAAGGCTGCTTGAGCATGGGCATGGTGGAAGGCTCGTCATGAAGCGGGAAGGAATGCTGTCGGCGGTGACCCTTGGGAGCAGCGCCGCGAGCGTTCCTGACGCGCGACTGCCTACGCCCAAGGGCGGATAAGTCGAAGCAGCGAAAGTCCGTTACGCATCATGGCTCGCGTCATTGCCGATTATTGCGCGGCGCGCAAGCCGGGAATGGCCCGCGTGTCGCGCGCCTACCCGCAGCGGGCGTCGCGAATGATGTTCTGCCCGTCGAGCATGATCGACAAGCGCGGGTTTGTTGGATCGGGATTGACGGTCGCAGTCGATCCGAAGGCGACGAAGCGCAGGTTGTCCGTCCGGCCCAGCGCTCCGGCGATTTCGGCGCGGGTCGGCTGGTCTGCCGGGCGGCCGATAAAGGGGGCCATCAGCGGCGCACCGCAGTTGGCGGCGGCAGGATCGGTCAGGGTGCCGCGGGCAAAGGCACCGGGCGCTGCGCCGGGCAGGGGGGCAGCGACTTGCGGGGCATTGGTCGCATTGGCCACCGGAGAGGACGCGGCGGGCGCGGTGCCGGGCTGGCCGATCCGCTGCGCAAAGCTGTCCGCGTCATTGCCCGGCGTCGCAGGCGCGCTGTCGCAGGCGGTCAAGGCAAGAGCGGCAAGGCTGAGGCAAAGACCGGCGGCGCGGATCATCGTTGGTTCTCCATGAGGAAGTGCGTTCGGCGGCCCATAGACTGCATGAAATGACAGGCTTGTGACAAACACTCTTTCGCGTCAGCGCCGCCGCAGCCGATCGCCCGTCAACTGGTCGATCCGCGTCACCCCCATCAATCGCATCCCGCGCTCGATCTCGTCCCTCAGGATGCCGAGCGCGCGTTCGACCCCGTCCTGTCCTGCCGCGGCGAGTGCATAGAGATAGAGCCGCCCGCCCGATGCGGCGT
This sequence comes from Erythrobacter neustonensis, assembly GCF_001663175.1. Lineage (NCBI taxonomy): Bacteria > Pseudomonadati > Pseudomonadota > Alphaproteobacteria > Sphingomonadales > Erythrobacteraceae > Erythrobacter > Erythrobacter neustonensis. The sequence continues at coordinate 2,519,202 of NZ_CP016033.1, forward strand.
TGGCCCCGCTGCACATCGCCTTCAGCACGTGGGTGCCGCGCCGCACGCCGCCATCGCAAATCACTTCGATCCGCCCGCCGACCGCATCGAGGATCTCGGGGAGCTGGTCGAACGGCGCGCGGCTGCCGTCGAGCTGCCGCCCGCCGTGATTGGAGATCATGATCGCATCGGCGCCGATCTCGACCGCGCGGCGCGCGTCGCCCGCGCTCATCACGCCTTTCAGCACGAAGGTGCCGCCCCAGTCCTGCCGGATCCGTGCCGCCGTGTCCCAATCCATCGCGGTGTCGAGCATCGTGTTGAAATATTCGGCGATGCTCACCGCCTTACCGGTGCCTTCGGAGACATGTGTGTCGAGGTTGGGGAGACGGAATTTTTCGCGCAAGACATAGTCCAGCGTCCAGCGCGGACGGGTGGCGTAACTGACGATGCTGGCCGGGGTGAAGCGCGGCGGGGTGGTAAAGCCCGAGCGCAGGCAGCGCTCCCGCTTGCCCGAGACGATGGTGTCCACCGTCAGCGCAAGCGCATCGAACCCGGCGCTCTGGCAACGCTGGATCATGCTGGCGTTGAGGCCCTTGTCCTTGTGAACATAGAGCTGGAACAGCTTGGGCCCGGCGGTGAGCGCGGCGATCTCCTCGATGCTGCGCGTCGCGAGGCTGGAAATCCCGAACCACAGGCCGAATTTCTCGGCCGCACGCGCCACTGCGGTTTCGCCCTGCCAGTGGAACGCGCGCTGGACCGCGGTGGGCGACAGGATCAGCGGCAGCGCCGACTTGCGGCCAAGGATGGTGCAGGAAGTATCGATGTTTGCCACGCCTGCCAGCACATCGGGCACCAGATCGACATCGTCGAAGGCGGCGGTGTTGCGCGTCTTGGTCCGCTCGTCATCGGCGGCGCCGTCGATGTAATCGAACACGGGGAAGGGAAGCCGCGCCTTGGCGAGCTTCCGGAAATCGTCGATGTTGTGGCAATCGGACAAGCGCATCGTAGTGACACGCCTGCCCGATTGCTTTGCCCAAGTCGAGCGGGCTTTTTACTGCTTTTCGAATGCTACGCTGATGTCGAGTTCGACTTCATCGCTGACCATCGGGATGCCGTAATTCACCCCGAAGTCCGACCGCTTGATGCTGGTTTCGGCTTCGAAGCCGATCGTCGCCTTCTTGTTCATGGGGTTGTTGCCCGCGCCGGTGAATTCGGCCTCGAAGGTGACGGGCTTGGTCACGCCGTTCATCGTCAGGTCGCCGGTGATCGTCGCCTTCATCCCGTCGGCCTTGACACTGGTGGAAACGAAGCGAGCGGGCGCGGGCGCAGGGCCGAAGAAATCGGGCTTGGCGCCGTCCTTGCCGGCGCGCAGCAGGTGATCGGTCAGACCCTTGCTGGCCGTGGTCACGTTGGCGATCGGGATCGTCACATCGACCTTTGCGGCATCGAGATTGGCCGGATCGATCACGAGCGTGCCCGCGACATCGCCGAACAGTCCGTAATAGTCGTTGAAGCCGAAATGGTTGACCTCGAAGGCGATCAGGGAGTGCGCGGAATCGGCGGCATAGGTGCCCGCGGTCACGCGCGATGCATCGGGCTGGCCCGGAACCTGCATGGCGGCTTGCGCGAAGATGGCAGGGGCGGCGGTGATTCCGGCAGTCACGGCGACCAGCGCGCTCGCCGCGGCGAGATACAGATTGCGTTGCTTCATCGGACAATTCTCCTGTTTGTTTGCCGTGCCAATCCGCGCATCACGCCCCGGTTCCAGCAATCGTGCAGGCGATCAGCATTCCGCGACAGGCCGCCGTGCGCGCGCGGCAAGCTGGGCCAGGGTGTAGCTTTGCGCAACCGTATCATCGGAGCAGGCACGATACGCGGGATCGCTAGTCAGACAGCCTTCGCCGCAGACCAGCACCGCGCGTCCGGTGTTGGCATCGTTGCGCCACAGGCGCCCGCCCGGGGTGGCGATATAGCCGTCGAAGCCCTCGCCGATATCGCCCTGGAGATCGGTCACCGATGGCACTTCGCTGTCATATTCGGCGCTGAATGCGGCGTGGGTATGGATCGTTGCCACGGGCGCCATGCCGGGCTCATCGAAATATCTGAGGTCGCAGGTCGCCTCGTCACCGGCGCGCACCGGACTTGATCCAAGCGCGCCCGTGTCATCCTCGAAGATGATCGCGCACAGTTCGACGTTTTCGGCAAAGGAGCGCGGTTGCATCGCATCGAGACGCGCAGCCGCGAAATCCTGCACTTCGCCTTGCGAGACGGTGACGACGAAGTCTTCCGGTCCCTTCACGGTCCACGCCGAATGCACGACGATCGCCACCCACAGGATGGCGATCGCGGCATAGACCAGTTTCAGTTTCGGGCCGTCGAACATCCGGCCGGTGCTGTGGCGTCAGTTCTTGGCCTTGTCGACCAGCTTGTTGGCGGCGATCCACGGCATCATTGCCCGCAGCTTCTCGCCGGTCTGCTCGATCGGGTGCGCGGCGGCCTGCTTGCGTGCGGCCTTCAGTTCTGGCTGGCCCGCACGGTTGTCGAGCACGAAGTTCTTCACGAAACGGCCCGACTGGATGTCGGCGAGCACGCGCTTCATTTCGGCCTTGGTTTCGGGCGTGATGATGCGCGGGCCGGTGGTGATGTCGCCATATTCGGCGGTGTTGCTGATCGAATAGCGCATGTTGGCGATGCCGCCTTCATAGAGCAGGTCGACGATCAGCTTGGTTTCGTGGAGGCACTCGAAATAGGCCATTTCGGGGGCGTAACCGGCTTCGACCAGCGTCTCGAACCCAGCCTGGATAAGGTGCGTGATCCCGCCGCACAGCACCGCCTGCTCGCCGAACAGATCGGTTTCGCATTCCTCGCGGAAGTTGGTCTCGATGATGCCGCTGCGCCCGCCGCCCACGGCCGAGGCATAGGCAAGCGCCACGTCATGCGCGCTGCCGGTCGCGTCCTGATGGATCGCGATGAGGCAGGGCACGCCGCCGCCTTTCACATATTCGCTGCGCACGGTGTGGCCGGGGCCCTTGGGGGCGATCATGATCACGTCGATGTCCGACGGCGCCTCGATCAGGCCGAAGTGGATGTTGAGCCCGTGGGCAAAGGCGAGCGCGGCGCCGGGCTTCATGTGGCCCTTGAGGTCGTTTTCCCAGATCGCGGCCTGATGCTCGTCGGGCGCGAGGATCATGATAATATCGGCCCATTGCGCGGCCGCGGTGTTGCTGAGCACCTTGAAGCCAGCATCTTCCGCCTTCTTCGCGGTGGCCGAACCTTCGCGCAGCGCGATGGCGACTTCGGCCACACCGCTGTCACGCAGGTTCTGGGCATGGGCGTGGCCCTGCGAGCCATAGCCAACGATGGCGACCTTCTTGGGCTTGATCAGATCGAGATCGGCGTCGGCGTCGTAATAGACTTTCATCAGTGTTCTCTCTTGCAGATTGTATTCGTTGGATTTGGTTAGACGGCCTGCGCCCCGCGCATCATGCCGACAATCCCGGTGCGGCCGACTTCGACGAGGCCCAGTTCGCGCATCAGGCCGATGAAGCTGTCGACCTTGTCGGGCGGGCCGGTGATCTCGAAGATGAAGCTTTCGGTGGTGGTGTCGACGGGCCGGGCGCGGAAGATGTCGGCGAGGCGCAGTGCCTCGACCCGCTTTTCGCCCGTGCCGGTAACCTTGATGAGAGCGAGTTCGCGCTCCACGTGCGGCCCAGCGGTGGTGAGATCGGTGACCTTGTGCACCGGCACCAGCCGCTCGAGCTGTGCCTCGATCTGGTCGATCACCTGCGGCGGGCCGTTGGTGACGATGGTAATGCGGCTGATCGCGTGGTCTTCGGAGATGTCTGCCACGGTCAGGCTGTCGATGTTGTAACCGCGCGCGGTGAACAGGCCGGTGATCTTGGCGAGAATCCCCGGCTCGTTATCGACGGTGACGGCGAGCACGTGACGCTCGGAGGCCGCTTCGGCAATCTTCATGGGCATTGTCGGGGTGTCCTAGACCAGCGCCTTGGCTTCGTCGTCCATCGTGCCGTCCACGATGTCGCCGTAAAGCATCATTTCGGTATGCGCCGCGCCCGACGGGATCATCGGCAAGCAGTTGGCATCCTGCGCAACGAGGCAGTCGACGATCACCGGGCCGTTATGGTCGAGCATCCGCATGATGCCGTCGTCCAGCTCGCGTTCTTCGGTGATGCGGATGCCCTTCCAGCCATACGCCTCGGCGAGCTTCACGAAATCGGGCAGGCTGTCCGAATAGGAGTTCGAATAGCGGCTCTCATAGGTCAGTTCCTGCCACTGGCGGACCATGCCCATGTATTCGTTGTTGAGGATGAAAATCTTGACCGGCAAGCGGTATTGCGATGCGGTGCCGAGTTCCTGGATGTTCATCTGGATGCTCGCTTCGCCCGCGATGTCGATCACCAGCGCATCGGGGTGGCCCAATTGCGCGCCGATCGCGGCGGGCAGGCCATAGCCCATCGTCCCGAGGCCGCCGCTGGTGAGCCACTTGTTCGGATCCTCGAACCCGAAATATTGCGCCGCCCACATCTGGTGCTGGCCGACCTCGGTCGAAATGATCGGCTTTCGCGCATGGGTCAGCGCGTGCAGCCGCTCGACCGCCTTTTGCGGCATGATCATGCCCGGGTTCTTGGCCGAGCGTTCGGGATAGGCGAGGCTTTCACGCGCGCGCCAGCCCGCGATCCGCGCCTTCCATTCGCCGAGATTCTGCGCCTGCCGCGTGCCCCAGGCCGCGATCATCTGCGCCAGCACCGTGCCGCAATCGCCAAGGATTCCCAGATCCACCGGCACGACCTTGTTGATCGAGGAGCGGTCGATATCGATGTGGATCTTCTTCGAACCGGGCGAGAAGGCATCCAGCCTGCCGGTCACCCGGTCATCGAACCGCGCACCGATGCAAACCATCACGTCGCACTGGTTCATCGCCATGTTGGCTTCGTAGGTGCCGTGCATTCCCAGCATCCCCAGCCAATCGGGATGGTTGCTGGGAAAGGCGCCCAGACCCATCAGGGTCGACGTGACCGGCGCGCCGGTGATGTCCTGCAACTGGCGCAGCAGGCGGCTGGCCTCGGGGCCGGAATTGATGATGCCGCCGCCGGTGTAGAAGATTGGCCGCTGCGCATTGGCGATCATTTCCACCGCCTCGATCACCTGTTCGGGCGGGGCAACGGTCTGCGGCGCATAGCGGTGCGCGCCCGCGCGCGTCAGCGAACGGCGTTCGGAGGGGACGGCGATCTGGACGTTCTTGGGGATGTCGATCACCACCGGGCCGGGCCTGCCGGTGGTGGCGATCAGGAAGGCTTCCTTAATCGTCGCGGCAAGATCGGCCGGGTCTTTGACCAGATAATTGTGCTTGGTGCAGTGGCGGGTGATGCCGATGGTGTCGGCTTCCTGGAAGGCATCGGTGCCGATCAAGGCTGTCGGCACCTGCCCGGTGATGACCACCATCGGGATCGAATCCATCCACGCATCCGCAATCCCGGTAATTGCGTTGGTTGCGCCGGGGCCGCTGGTGACCAGCACCACGCCGGGCTTGCCGGTGGCGCGGGCATAGCCTTCGGCAGCGTGTGCGGCGCCGGCTTCGTGGCGCACGAGGATGTGGCGGATGCGTTCGTCGCCGAACAATTCGTCGTAGATCGGGAGCACCGCGCCGCCGGGATAGCCAAAGACGAATTCCACCCCCTGATCGATCAGGCACTGCACCAGGATCGCCGCGCCGCTCATCGTGGCGGGGGTATCCGAAGGGGGCGAGGCAGGAGCCTGATGGCCGGGCACGGGAAACTCCATCTGTAAACGCGCTTCAATATGAAAACCGGCCCGGTGCACAAAGCTGCGCAGCGGGCCGACTGATGGCCGCGCTAAAGGTCATAATCTGATGGGTCAACCCCTATTTGCGCAATAATGATGCAAAAGCCGCCACAATGTCGATATTTTCGGATTCCCATGTTGGGTGCGCCCGCGGCCAATCGGCAGGCGGCTGGCGTCTGAACCAGGTGAACTGCCGCTTGGCATAATTGCGTGTCGCCTGACTGCCGGCAGCGATCACCGCTTCGGCGTCGATCTCTCCGGCAAGCCAGGCGGCGATTTCGGGGACGCCGATCGCGCGCATCACGGGCAATTCGGGATCGAGCCCGCGGGCGAGCAGGGCCTCGACCTCGGCCACCGCGCCGGAATCGAGCATCGCTTCGAACCGCGCATCGCACCGATCATAAAGCCACTGGCGTTCCGGCTCGATGATGAGCGGGTGCAGCGTCACGACATCGCCGATCCCGCCAGATTTGGCATGCTGCCAATCGCCCAGCGTCACCCCGGTCGACCGCTTGACCTCAAGCGCGCGGGCGATCCTCTGCGTGTCGCCGGGGGCGAGCATCGCGGCGCGTTCGGGATCCTCGATCGAAAGCAGGCTGTAGGCGTCCGCCTCGCTCAGCGCGCGCACGGCATTGCGCACCGCAGGATCGATCGGCGGGATCGGCGCGATGCCTTCAAGCAGCACCTTGATATACATTCCCGTGCCGCCGACGAGGATGGGGACGATGCCTGCCGCATGGCAATCGGCGATCTCGGCCGCAGCACGCGCGGCCCAGGCGGCGGCCGAACAGGCTTCGGCCCCGTCCCACGCGCCGAACAGGCGGTGTTCTATCCCTTCCATCTCATCCTCGGTGGGCCGTGCGGAGAGGATTTGCAGATCGGCATAGACCTGCGCGGAATCGGCGTTGACGATCACCGTCTTCCGCCCGTCGGCGGCAAGGCGCTGCGCCAGCGCAATCGCAATCGCGCTCTTGCCGCTGGCGGTCGGCCCTGCAATGAGCGCGAGGGGTGCTGGTGGAGATACAGGAATGCTCATTGCGCGGCTGATAGCAGAGACTGACGCTTGTGAAACACGTCTCGATGCTTTGTCGGGCGCGCTTGCCGCGGCGGGATCGCCCGTTGCCGCGGCGGCGATGCCCGAAGGCGATGCGGGCGTGCTCGAACTGCAGATGGGCGAGGGCGACCCGGCCGCCGTGCTCGCCGCGATCGACAGCGTCTTCGAAGCGCCTGCGATGCTGGTGGCGCGCGGGCCGATCGTGGTGCCGCGGCTGTTCGTATCCGACATGGATTCGACCATGATCGGGCAGGAGTGCATCGACGAGCTGGCCGATTACGCAGGCATCAAGCCGCAGATCGCCGACATCACCGAGCGCGCAATGCAGGGCGAACTCGATTTCGAAGCAGCGCTGCGCGAGCGCGTCGCCTTGCTTGCGGGGCTGGAAGAGCGCGCGATTGCCGCCTGCCTTGCCGAACGCATCACCGCTTCGCCCGGGGCAAAGGTGCTGGTGGCGACGCTCAATGCGCTGGGCGCGCGCTCGGTGCTGGTGACGGGAGGCTTTCACCACTTCGCCGATCCGGTGGCCGAGATGCTCGGCTTCCACCGCGTGGTGGGCAATCGCCTGGAAGTGGCCGGCGGCAAGCTTACCGGAGGGCTGATCGGCCCGATCACCGACAGCGCGGTCAAGGCTGCGGTGCTGCGCGAGGAGCTTGCCCTGCTCGGCGACGGCACGCCCAGCCTTGCGACAGGCGACGGCGCCAACGACATCCCGATGATCGCGGCGGCGACCTACGGCTTTGCCTACCGTGCCAAGCCCAAGGCGCGCGACGCGGCCAATGGTCGGGTCGACAGCGGCAATCTGACCGCGGTGCTGATCCTGCTGGGCATCCCGCAAAGCGAGTGGCGCACAGATTGAATTCGCGGGCCTGACACCGGGGCAGCGCTGCCACGCGTGAAAAAAAGGGTTTTGATCGACGTACCGAATCGGCTATTAACACTCATGTAAGCAAGCTTTGGCAATGAGTGGCAATCGCTCTGCGCCAACGCACAGGAACCGCTCGCATGAAACAGACCGCTCGCGATCAATACACCCGTATGTTTGCCAAGGATGGTACCGTGCTGCTCCATCCCGACCGCCCCGAGGCGAAGTATCGCCCGCTGCGCGCCTTGCAGAACTTCCGGATGCTGATGCGCGACAAGGAAGACACCGCGGCGGTGTTCCGGATTTTCGAATCATTGCCGTCGAAGGACTTTCTCCCCCGGATCGCCGATCTGGTGGTGTCCGAGAAAGGTGAATACCTGCGTTCGACCGAGCCCTATCTGCCCGAGATCCTCGACGATCACGCGATGCTGCGCCGCACGCCCAAGGGCAGCCTTGCGCATGCCTATTGCGATTTCATGGAGTCCGAGGGCCTGTCGGCTGCCGGGCTGGTGGCCGAAAGCGAGCGTGCGGGCCGTCCGCGTTTTCCCGATCTGGTCGAATGGTACATCAACCGCACGCGCGACACGCACGACATGTTCCATATCCTCACCGGCTATGGCCGCGATGCCTTGGGCGAGGCGAGCGTGCTGCTGTTTACCCACGGGCAGATGCCTAGCCAGGGGCACCTTCTGATCGGCTATGCCGGCGCGGCCAATATCCGCAACATGGTCAAGCCCAGCAAAGCGCCGGTGATGCGCGCGGTTCGCGAAGCGCACCGGATCGGCAAGGGCGCGCCGCAACTGATCGCGCAGCCGATACGCCAGCTGCTCGAACGCCCGCTTGCCGAAGTGCGCGCCGAAATGAAGATCCCCGAACCGGTGCAATACCGCGAATGCCACCGGATCTGGGCCGAAGAAGGGGTGAACCCTTACAACCTGCTCGCCAGCGCCGTGCCCGAAGAGCCCGCCGAACTGCTCGCAGCGTAACCGCTGCGGGCTGACGCGTCAGCGCAGCTCCTTGCGGATCACCAGTTTGAGGGCCGCCCAGTCCGCGTCGATCGCGCAGCCCTTGGTCGCGATCAGCCCATGCGGTTCGCCCGCGGCGCGGACCGCATCTTCGGTGATGTCGGTGGCAATTCCCGCTGCGCCGCAGGGCCAGCTTACCCAGATCTGACCTTCGGGCGATAGCGCGCTGCGCAGCGCGGCAAGCTGCTCTGCCAGTTCGCTTTGGTGCGTCACGAAGATATGCGCCGCGTCGATCCCCTGCGCCGGGTCGGCGACGAAGAACAGTTCGAGCGCATATTCGTCGATCTCGTCGATCACGTGTTCGGGCATGGCGTGGAACCACACCCGCATCCCGTCACGCAACGTCAGCCGCTTCACCAGCGGCAGAGCGGGTGCGGCAGGCGGCTGCATCAGCCCTCCATCCACTCCGCGAAGAACCGCTGGTTGGCGCTGCGCAATTCTTCGAGCGCGACGCCCAGAACGCTGTCGCCGCCGACCGTGCCGATCCGCTGGAAGCCGATCTGCGCGGTCTCGTCGTTGCGCGTGCCCTTGGCGAGCGCTTCGTTGAGCGCGGCGACATCGGGGACGGTGACAAGGTAGCGGCCCTGATCTTCGCCGAACCACCACTGCGCCGGGGTGTAGGCGGGGTTCGCCGCCTCTACCTCGGCGCCGATCCCGCCCGCGAGGGCCATTTCGGCAAGCGCGACCGCAAGCCCGCCGTCGCTAAGATCGTGCACCGCGTTGACGAGGCCGTCTGCGATCAGTTCGTGCATGATCTCGCCCGCGTTCTTTTCCACCGTGAGATCAGTCGGTGGGGTGCGGCCGGCTTCCATACCCTTGACCACGCGCAGCCACAGCGATTGGCCGAGGTGCGAGCGGGTCGGATCGGGCTTGGCCCAGAATTCCGGCCCGACAAGATAGATCGCGTCGCCTTCGTTCTTGAAGTGCATCGTCATCATCTTGTCGAGATCGGTGATGATGCCGACGCCGCCGATCGCGGGTGTGGGCAGGATCGCGCTGCCGCCGCCGGTCGCCTTCGATTCGTTGTAAAGGCTGACGTTGCCGCTCACGATCGGGAAATCGAGCGCGCGGCAGGCATCGCCCATGCCGTCAAGCGCATGGACGATCTGCGCCATGATTTCGGGCCGCTGCGGATTGGCGAAGTTGAGGCAGTTGGTGACCGCAAGCGGCCGCGCGCCCACAGCGCATAGGTTGCGATAGGCCTCCGCAATCGCCTGCTTGCCGCCCTCGTAGGGGTCGGCATAAACGTAGCGCGGGGTGCAATCGGTGGTGATCGCCAACGCCTTGTCCGTCCCGTGGACGCGGACCACGCCCGCATCGCCGCCGGTCTGAAGCGTATCGCCGCCGACCTGCGAATCGTATTGTTCGGCAATCCACCGGCGCGAGGCGAGATCGGGCGAGCCCATCATCGTCAGCAGATCGGCAGCAATATCGTCGCTCGACGGCACTTCGCCGAGCGGCTTGACGCCCGCCCATGCTGCGTATTCGTCCCTGGAAAGATAGGGCCGGTCATACAGCGGCGCGTCGGCCGCGAGCGGGCCGAGCGGAATGTCGCACACCACCTCGCCATCGAATTCGAGCACCATGTGGCCGGTATCGGTCACTTCGCCGATCACCGCGAAATCGAGTTCCCACTTCTTGAAGATCGCCTCGGCCATGGCCTCCTTGCCGGGCTTCAGCACCATGAGCATCCGCTCCTGGCTTTCGGACAGCATCATTTCATAGGGCGTCATCCCGGTTTCGCGGCACGGCACCTTGTTCATGTCGAGCCGGATACCCGCCTTGCCGTTGGTCGCCATTTCGACGCTGGAGGAGGTAAGGCCGGCTGCGCCCATGTCCTGGATCGCAACGATCGCATCGGTCGCCATCAGTTCAAGGCAGGCTTCGATCAGCAGCTTTTCGGTGAACGGATCGCCGACCTGCACCGTCGGGCGCTTGGCCTCGGCATCTTCGCCGAAATCGGCGCTCGCCATCGTGGCGCCATGGATCCCGTCGCGCCCGGTCTTTGAGCCGACATAGACGATCGGATTGCCGAGGCCGGTGGCGGCGGAATAGAATATCTTGTCCTGATCGGCCACGCCGACGGTCATCGCGTTGACGAGGATGTTGCCATCATATGCGGGGTGGAAATTGGTTTCGCCCGCAACCGTGGGCACGCCGACGCAATTGCCATATCCGCCGATGCCAGCGACCACGCCTTGCACCAGATGCTTCATCTTGGGGTGTTCGGGCCGCCCGAAGCGCAGCGCGTTGGCATTGGCCATCGGGCGCGCGCCCATCGTGAAGACATCGCGCAGGATCCCGCCAACCCCGGTCGCCGCACCCTGATAGGGTTCGATGTAGCTGGGGTGGTTGTGGCTCTCCATCTTGAAGATCGCGGCCTGATTGTCGCCGATGTCGATCACGCCCGCGTTCTCGCCCGGACCGCAGATAACCCACGGCGCCTCGGTCGGCAGTTTCTTGAGGTGCAAGCGCGAGGATTTGTAGGAGCAATGCTCCGACCACATCACCGAAAAGATGCCAAGCTCGACCATGTTGGGCTCGCGGCCCAGCGCGGACAGGACGCGCTCGTATTCCTCGGGCGAAAGACCGTGCTGTTCGACGATTTCAGGGGTGATGGTGGACATGAGAGGGTCTCCTTGCGGCAGGCCCCTAGATCACCACGGCTGCAAGGCCAAGCCGCCGCGTTTCCTGAACCAGCGATTCTTCCCCGTCCATACGGCAAGTGCGGTCAGCACCGCGAATGCGAGCAGTGCCTGAAGATAGAGGAACGGGCCGGCGGCGGCGGGATGGGGGGCCAGCCAGTTGACGAGCTGGAACAGCAGCATCGCGGCGATCAGCACGATCGGCGGTCCCGCCGGGCCGCGCGTGCGGCGCATGTAGAACGCAAACCCGGCGGCCACCAATCCCAGCTCGAGCGGGATGGCCACCCACGGCACATTCCACAGGCCCAGCCCGAATTTGGGTTCGGTGCCGCTGATGGTGAGATCGGGGACATGGACGAGGAAATCGAGCAGCCAGTGCGACAGCACCACCATCCCGGCAAGCACGCCAAGCTGCAGATCGCGGCGGTGCAGCGCGACCACGCCCATGAAGGCGGCGGCGAATATGCCCGTGCCCAGCAGGCTGTGGGTATAGGGCATGTGATAGAGGTCGTATGGCACCATCACGCTCGCCGCCGGGTCGATCCGCATCGCTTCCACCCCGAACAGGGCAAAGGTGAAGAACGCCCAGTCGACCAGCTGCGCTGCCACGAACATGACGCCCAGACGCGGCCGTTCGGGTGTCAGCGTGGCAGCGACGAAGGCGGGGGCGAAGTGACCGATGAACATGGATGCTGCCCCCCCCTGAGCCCGATCAGCCCGCGACCACCGGTGCCGCAGGCGCAAACCGCAGTGCGGCCCAGGTCGCTGCCGATGCGGCAACCCCGGTAACGAACGCCCCCCACAGGATGTCGAGCACGCTGATCTGCGTCGCCCACACCTTCATCACCGCCTGAGAGGTAAGATCGAAGGTGGCATAGCACAGTGCGCCCAGCAAAATTCCGTTGAGCATCGCGGCCTGCACGCCGCCGCCTTCGAGGCCTGGCCGAACCGCGAACCAGCACATGCCCGCGATATAGATCAGATAGAACGCGATCGCCGCGCGCAGGTTGAAATCCTTGGCCATGATCTCGCCGATGACCGGCTTGTAGAGATTGACCGAAGCCCAGCGCAGCCAGACCGCATCGAGCGCCAGAAAGGCGACTGCCGCGACGCCATAGGCAATGATCCACTTCAGCAGCATGTCGGCTTATCCTGTGTTGGTTGAACCCGCCCGTTGCCGCCAGCCTTGACCGCACCGCTGCGCGCCGTCAATGCTCGCAGGCATGGACGAGGGCACTTCATCACCGGCAACCGCCGGACAGGACATCGCCGGGTTGAGTTTCGAGCAGGCGCTCGGCCAACTCGAACAGATCGTGCAACAGCTTGAGCGCGGCGACGTGCCGCTCGACCAGTCGATCGGGCTTTACGAACGCGGCGAGGCGCTGCGTGCAGCCTGCCAGACGCGGCTCGATGCAGCGCAGGCCCGGATCGAACGGATCGTCACCGCTGCCGATGGCCGCGCGGGCGCGACCAAGCCGTTCGACGCGGAAGGGTAAGCGATGCTGCTCGAAACGAAAGGCGACGTGCTGCGCGAAGCGATCACCCGCACCCAATCCGAAATCGATTCGCTGTTCGATGCGCTGCTCCCGGTGCCGGGCGATACCAGCGCGCGTCTGGTTGAGGCGATGCGCTATGCCGCAATCGGCGGCGGCAAGCGGGTGCGTCCGCTGCTGGTGTGCAGCACGGCAGCGCTGTTCGGCGTATCGCGCGATGCCGCCTTGCGTGCGGGCGCGGCGATCGAGGCGATCCATGTCTATTCGCTGATCCACGATGATCTGCCCTGCATGGACAATGACGATCTGCGGCACGGCAAGCCGACCTTGCACAAGGCCTATGACGAAGCGACCGCGGTGCTGGCGGGCGACGCGCTCCATGCGCTCGCCTTCGAAATCCTTGCCGACGATGCGACCTCGGAAGATCCCTTCACCCGCAGCGAACTGATCCTGACGCTGGGCCAGGCAAGCGGGATGAGCGGGATGGCGGGCGGCCAGATGATGGACATGGTCGCCGATGCCGAAGGCGTGGTTTACGATCTTCACGCGGTCACCCGGCTTCAGCAGTTGAAGACCGGCGCGCTGCTCGCTGCGGCGGTCGAAATGGGCGCGATCCTCGGCAAGGTCGCGCCGCAGGGCAGGGCGCACCTGCGCGCCTATGCCCGCGACATCGGGCTCGCCTTCCAGATCGTCGATGATCTGCTCGATGTCGAAGGCGATATCGAAAAGGCCGGCAAGGCGCTGCGCAAGGACGATGCGCAGGGCAAGCAGACCTTCGTCACGCTGCTCGGTGTCGAGCGCGCGCGCGAACAGGCCCGTGCGCTGGTCGATCAGGCCGAACTGCGGCTTGCGTCCTATGGGCCGGAGGCCGACGTGCTGCGCGCGCTCGCCCGTTACATCGTCGAGCGCGACCGCTGATCGCGGCGCCCGGACAAGGACTTGCCATGACCCGCCGTATCGGAATCTACCCCGGCACCTTCGATCCCATCACGCTGGGCCACGCCGACATCATCCGGCGCGGATCGAAGCTGGTCGATCACCTGATCATCGGGGTGACGACGAACCCGTCGAAGAACCCGATGTTCTCGACCGAAGAGCGTTTCGCGATGGTCGAGCGCGAGGTTGCAAATCTCGGCCTCACCAATGTCGAAGTGGTGGGCTTCAACGCGCTGCTGGTGAAGTTTGCGCAAAAGCAGCGCGCCAGCGTCATCATTCGCGGGCTGCGCGCGGTGGCGGACTTCGAATACGAATATCAGATGGCGGGCATGAACCAGCAGCTCGACCACGCGATCGAAACCGTGTTCCTGATGGCCGACGTGTCGCTGCAACCGATCGCGTCCAAGCTGGTCAAGGAAATCGCGATCTATGGCGGCGATATCGCCCGCTTTGTCAGCGCGCCGGTGTGCGAGGAAGTCGTCGCGCGCGTGCGCGAACTGGGACTGAAGGGCGATTACTGATCGCCGCCTGAAACCATTGCCCTTCGTTCATTCATTGCAGTGTCAGAACGCCGTGGCTACATGCGCGGTTCAAATCCGGACGGAACCATGATGACAGCCAAGCTTGCCACCGCCTTTGCCGCTCTTGCCCTGATGGCCGCGCCGCACGCTGCCTTTGCGCAGGCCAAGGACGACACCCCGCCGACGGCCTTCGGTGAGAACAAGGAAGCCGCTGCCGAGGACACCGCGCCCAAGGCCCCTCGCCAATATGCGATGATCGATTACGATGTGGCGTCGGACCCGGACAATATCTGGGTGCTCGACCTGTCGAACGGTCAGCGGGTCAAGGCCCGTCTTCAAGCCGATTGGGCGCCCGCGCATGTCGCGCGGATCAAGGAACTGACCCGTGCGGGCTTTTACGACGGGGTGGTGTTCCACCGCGTGATCGACGGTTTCATGGCCCAAGGCGGCGATCCGACCGGCACCGGACAGGGCGGCAGCGAGCTTCCCGATCTCAAGGCCGAATTCAACCCGATGCCGCATGTGCGCGGCACGCTGTCGATGGCCCGCGCGGCGAGCGACGACAGCGCCAACAGCCAGTTCTTCATCGTCTTCTATCCGCGTTTCAGCCTCGACAAGAAATACACCAATTTCGGCCGCGTGATCGAGAACATGGAAGCGGTCGACGCGATCACCCGGGGCGAGCCGCCTGCAACGCCGACCTATATCGTCCAGGCCTCGATCGCATCGGACAACAAGGCACCGCCGCCGCCGCCGGCACCGGCCACAGCCGAGCCGATCTCGGCCGACATGCTGAGCGCGCCGCTCCCGACCAAGTAAGCCCCTTTCGCGCCGCGCGCTGACCCCTTATGGGCGCGCGGCATGAAGGTTGACCTGTTCGATTTCGATCTGCCGCCCGAACGCATCGCGCTGCGCCCGGCGCGTCCGCGCGATGCGGCGCGCATGCTGGTGGTGCAGGGGCAGGATGCGCCGTTCGAAGATCGTGGCGTGCGCGATCTGCCGCAGCTTCTCGAAGCGGGCGATGTCCTCGTTTTCAATGACACGCGCGTGATCCCCGCCCAGCTCGAAGGTCGGCGCGCCGGCGGCGAAGCCAAGGTGGGCGCAACCTTGCACAAGCGTATCGACCTGCGCCGCTGGCAGGCGTTTCTGAAGAATGCCAAGCGGGTGAAGCTGGGCGATCAGCTGATCTTCGGCGGCGGCGTCACCGCGATTGCCGAAGACCGCCACGATGACGGATCGCTGACCCTGATGTTCGAAGGCGATGAACCGGTCGAAGTGCTGCTGCACCGCGCAGGCACGATGCCGCTGCCGCCCTACATCGCCTCCAAGCGCGGGGTCGATCGTCAGGACCTCGAAGACTACCAGACGATGTTCGCCGCCGAGGAAGGCGCGGTGGCCGCGCCCACGGCCTCGCTGCACTTCACGCAAGAGCTGGTCGATGCGCTCGACGACGCCGGGATCGGCCGTGCGACGCTGACGCTGCATGTCGGGGCAGGGACGTTCCTGCCGGTCAAAGCGGACGACACCGACGATCACCGGATGCATGCCGAGTTCGGACGCATTTCGCCTGCCACCGCAGCGCAGCTCAACGCTGCACGCGAGGCGGGTGGGCGAGTCATCGCGGTCGGCACGACCTCGCTCCGCTTGCTGGAAAGCGCTGCCGATGCCGATGGGATCATCCACCCTTTCGAAGGCGACACCGCGATCTTCATCACCCCCGGTGTTCGGCTGCGCGCAGTCGATGGCCTGATGACCAACTTTCACCTGCCCAAATCGACTCTGATGATGCTGGTCAGTGCTTTGATGGGACGCGAGCGGATGATGGCGGCCTACGCCCATGCGATCGCTAGCAACTACCGTTTCTATTCCTATGGTGACTCCTCGCTGCTGCTCCCGTAACCCGGTTGCATGCACGAACCCATTCTTTCGGTCCGCGGGCTGACCAAGACTTATCGCGGCGGCACACGCGCGCTCGACGCGGTCGATCTCGATATCCGCAAGGGCGAGATTTTTGCACTGCTCGGGCCGAACGGAGCGGGCAAGACCACCTTGATCGGGGCGGTGTGCGGATTGGTGCGGCCTACCGCGGGCACGATCACCGCGTTCGGGCAGGACCTGGCGTCCAACTGGCGCAGCGCACGCGCGCGGATCGGGCTGGTGCCGCAGGAACTGAGCACCGACATGTTCGAAACGGTCTGGCGCGCGGTCGCCTATTCGCGCGGTCTGTTCGGCAAGCCTTCGGACCCTGCTCGGCTTGAGGAAATCCTGAAGAGCCTGTCGCTGTGGGACAGGAAGGACGCGCAGATCCGCGCGCTGTCGGGCGGGATGAAGCGCCGCGTGCTGATCGCCAAGGCGCTGGCGCATGATCCCGAACTCCTGTTCCTCGATGAACCCACCGCGGGCGTCGATGTCGAACTGCGCAAGGGCATGTGGGAGCAGATCGCCGCGCTCAAGCAACGCGGGGTGACGATCATTCTGACGACCCACTATATCCAGGAGGCGGAGGAAATGGCCGATCGCGTGGGCATCATCCAGCGCGGCCGGATCCGGATGGTCGATGAAAAGCGCGCGATGATGGAACGGCTCGGAACGACCGAAGCCGTGATCGATCTGGCGCAACCGATGACCGCGATCCCCGCCAGCCTCGGAGCCTACGCGCTCGAGCTTGCCGATGGCGGGCGGCGGTTGATCTACCGCGGCGGCAATGGCGAGGGCAAGGGCCGCGCCGCGGTGGCGCAGCTCGCCCAGCAACTGACACGCGACGGGATCACCTTCACCAGCCTCGACATCCACGATTCGTCACTCGAGGATATTTTCGTCGGTCTTCTCGGCGCGCAAGGGGAGCCTGCGTGATGCACTTCAATCTTCGCAGCGCCTTTGCGATCTACCAGCGCGAAATGGCGCGCGCTTTTCGAACCGCCTTCCAGTCGATCCTCGCGCCGGTGCTTACCACCTCGCTCTACTTCGTGGTGTTCGGCACCGTGATCGGGGCCCGGATGGAATCGGTTGCAGGCGTGCCCTACGGCGCCTTCATCATCCCCGGCCTGCTGATGCTGACCCTCTTGGCCGAGACGACCAGCAATGCCAGCTTCGGGATCTACATGCCGCGCTTCACCGGGACGATCTACGAGCTGTTGTCCGCACCTGTCGGAGTGGCCGAAACGCTGGCCGGTTTCGTCGGCGCGGCGGCCACCAAGGGGCTGATCCTTGCCGCGATCATTCTCGCCACCGCCCGGTGTTTCGTCGATTACGAGATAGCGCACCCGCTGCTGGCAGTGATCTACATCATGCTCGTCGCCGCCAGCTTCGCGCTGTTCGGGTTCATCCTCGGTATCTGGGCCGACTCGTTCGAAAAGCTGGGAATCATTCCGATGCTGATCCTGACCCCGCTGACGTTCCTCGGCGGAACATTCTACTCGATCCGCGACCTGCCCGCGCTGTGGGAGACGATTGCGCTGGCCAATCCGATCGCGTTTCTGGTCAGCGGGCTGCGCTACAGCTTTTATGGGACGGGGGACGTGCCGATTGCCTTGTCGCTCGGGCTCACGCTGGGATTTCTGACCCTTTGCACGATCGTCATCACCGTCATTTTCCGCACAGGGTGGCGCCTAAGAGACTAAACCAGGTTAGAAACTCCGTCTTTCGTCGGCCATATCGAACCATTCGTCGGACATTAATGAACAACACAGATTTCGTTCATTGCGCGGCAACGATCGAATACCTAGCTGCGGCGAGACGTCGCACCTCCCGCGGCGGTTCGAAAAGGACAAAGAATATCATGAAGAAGCTTGTCTTCGCTTCGCTCGCCGCAGCCGGCGCGCTTGCAGTTCCCGCTGCCGCTCAGGCACAGACGGAAACCCGCCCCGACATCACCATCGGCGCGACCGTTGGTACGCACGATCTCGGCATCGACCTCGGTGACCTCGACGCCGACGACGGCGAGTTCGACGATCTGAACATCGACGACGATTCGACCATCTTCGGTGGCTTCGCTGCAGCCGATTTCCCGATCGGCGAAAGCATGTTTGCCGGTGTTGAAGGCAACTTCCACTTCGGCGACGGCCCGATCGAATCGGAATACGGCGCTGCAGCCCGTCTCGGCTTCCGCACCGAAGGCGGCACCAAGATCTTCGCACGCGGCGGTTACCAGTGGGTCGACCTCGACCTCGAAAACCTGACCGGCGTCAGCGAAGACTTCCTCGATGAAAACGACATCGACGTGAAGGACGTTGCAGGCGACTACCTCGTCGGCGTCGGCGTTGAAGTTCCGGTGAGCTCGTTTGTGCTTCGCGCAAACGTCGACACCGTTGCGTTCGACACCCTGCGTGCGACCGCCGGCGTCGGCTTCAAGTTCTGATCCGACACTGACAGGCACACACGAACGGCCCGGCCGTTTGCTGTGAGCCGAAGTGATCACGTGATGCGGGGCGGCCCATGGTCGCCCCGCATTGCTGTATCTGGCGGAGGCGCATCCCAGCCTATGTCCCTCCGCGACACATCCGCGCACGCGTGACAGCGGGGCGCGGCGCGGCTAGGGCGCTTGGCGCGATGACACTGCCCCGTTTCTCCTTCACCCTCCACGCCACCAGCGGCAAGGCCCGCACCGGCGTCATCCAGATGCAGCGCGGCGAGATCCGCACGCCGGCTTTCATGCCGGTCGGCACGGCCGCCACGGTCAAGGCAATGAAGCCCGAGGCCGTGCGCCAGACCGGTGCCGACATCATCCTCGGCAACACCTATCACCTGATGCTGCGTCCGGGTGCCGAACGCGTCGCGCGGCTCGGCGGGCTGCACAAATTCATGAACTGGGACCGCCCGATCCTTACCGACAGCGGCGGCTATCAGGTGATGAGCCTGTCGGAACTGCGCAAGCTGACCGAACAGGGCGTCGAATTCCGCAGCCATATCGATGGCAGCAAGCACATGATCAGCCCCGAGCGCAGCATGGAGATCCAGCGCCTGCTCGGCAGCGACATCGTGATGGCCTTCGACGAATGCCCCCGCGCCGATCGCCCGCGCGACGATATCGCGGCTTCGATGGAATTGTCGATGCGCTGGGCGCGCCGCAGCCGCGAAGGCTTCGACAGCGGCGCAGAGCACGCGGCGCGCGCAGCTCTGTTCGGCATCCAGCAGGGCGCGCTGCACGAAGACCTGCGCCGGATCAGCGCCGACAAGCTCACCGACATCGGTTTCGATGGCTATGCAGTCGGCGGGCTTGCCGTGGGCGAGGGGCAGGAGGCGATGTTCGGCGTGCTCGATTACGCGCCCGACATGCTGCCGGCGGATCGCCCGCGTTACCTGATGGGGGTGGGCAAGCCCGATGATCTGGTCGGTGCGGTCGAACGCGGCATCGACATGTTCGATTGCGTGCTGCCAACGCGGTCTGGCCGCAACGGGCAGGCGTTCACCTGGAACGGACCGCTCAACCTCAGGAACGCGCGCTTTGCCGAGGACACCGGACCGTTGGATGACCGCTGCACCTGCCCGGTCTGCACCACCTACAGCCGCGCCTATATCCATCATCTGGTAAAGTCGGGCGAAATGCTCGGCGCGATGCTGGTGACCGAGCACAATCTGAGCTTTTATCAGGCCTTGATGGCTGGCATGCGGACTGCCATTGCCGCTGGCACATTTGCCGAATTTGCCGCCACGTTCCGGCGCGATTATCTTGGAAGTTCCGCCTGATGCCCAAAATGCCCGACGATTGCCAGACGATGCCCGAGGTGCGCGCCGGGGTGGACGCACTCGACCGCGAGCTGGTGGCGCTGCTGGTGACCCGTTTCGGCTACATGCGCGCCGCCGCCCGGATCAAGCCGGGCCGCGATGCGGTGCGCGACGAGGAGCGCAAGGCCAGTGTGATCGCCGCGGCCGTCGCCGAAGCCGAGGCTCACAAGCTTCCGAGCGACGTGATCCGCGATATCTGGGAACGGCTCGTCGAAGGTTCGATCGCCTATGAACTCGACGAATGGGACCGCACCCGAACCTGATGCGATCCGCAGCGACCCAACGAAAAAGGGCGGCCCCGCGAAGGGCCGCCCTTTTTGTTTGGCTGCTGTGTCCCTTGCAGGATCAGCGCGAATAGAATTCGACCACCAGGTTCGGTTCCATCGTCACCGGGTAGGGGACTTCGTCGAGCTTGGGAACGCGGGTGAAGGTGATCTTGTCGGTGCCGTCGGGCTGGACATAATCGGGAATGTCACGCTCGGCGAGGCTCTGCGCTTCGATCACGAGTGCCATTTCCTTGGCCTTGCTGCCGAGGCTGACAACGTCGCCGACGTTCACGCGGCGCGATGCGATGTTGCACGTCACGCCGTTGACGTAGATGTGGCCGTGGCTGACGATCTGGCGCGCGGCGAAGATGGTCGGCGCGAACTTGGCGCGGTAGACGACCATGTCCAGGCGCTGCTCGAGCAGGCCGATCAGGTTCTGGCTGGTGTCGCCCTTCAGACGCGATGCTTCGGCATAGGTGCGCTTGAACTGCTTTTCGGTCACATCGCCGTAGTAGCCCTTGAGCTTCTGCTTGGCGCGCAGCTGCAGGCCATAGTCGCTCATCTTGCCCTTGCGGCGCTGACCGTGCTGGCCGGGGCCGTAGGAGCGCTTGTTCACGGGCGAATTGGGGCGACCCCAGATGTTCTCGCCCATGCGGCGATCGAGCTTGTACTTGGCGCTTTTACGCTTCGACATACGTCGTATCCTTCATTTGCTGAGCCGCCCCCATCGGGCAGCTGTTGAACCCGGCACCGCACCATCCCGCCTCAGGCGGGATGCGGCCACTGCTTCACCGGGGTGCAGGGCCAATTGCGAAGGCGCGCGCATAGCAGGATGGGGGCACAGGTCAAGCGCCTGCGTACACTCCGCGCTATTCGCTGCGTTCGCGCCGCGCCATATAGCTGAGGATCCCGCGCAGTGTGCGCACTTCAAGGTGGTTCCAGCCCGGCTTCGTCAGCACCCCGCGCAGCGTGCGCCGCGTGGCCTCTGCACGACCCTCGGGAAGGAAATAGCCCTTGGGTTCGAGCAGCGTCTCGAAATGCGCGATCAGGCCTTCGAGCTCTTCCTGCGGGGCGGGCGGAAGGGTGTCCTCGCGCGTCGGCTGCACCAGCGTTCCGCCCGCATCCGAGCCTTCGCCCGCCATCTCGCGCCCGATCCGCGCCCATTCATAGGCGACCAGAATCACCGCCTGCGCCAAATTGAGCGAGGCGAATTCGGGATTGATCGGGATCGTCAGGATACTGCGGGCAAGCGCCACGTCTTCGGTCTCCAGCCCTGAACGTTCGGGGCCGAAGATGATCGCGTGCCGTCCGGCAAGCTGGTGGATCTGCCGCCCGGCCTCGTCCGCGCCGATCACGGGCTTGGTCACGCCGCGCTTGCGCACGGTGGTGGCGTGGACATACTGGCAATCGGCCACGGCTTCGGCGGTCGTGACAAACACCTTGGCCTGCTGCAGCACGATGTCCGCGCCCGCTGCCGCCGGGCCAGCCGAGGGGTTGGGCCAGCCATCGCGCGGGGTCACGAGCCGCAGTTCGGTCAGCCCGAAATTGAGCATCGCGCGTGCAGCCTTGCCGATGTTTTCGCCCAGTTGCGGGCGCACCAGCACGATCACCGGCTTGTTGAGACCAGCCATTTTGTCGTTAATCTTTCGCGGCCTGTTGCACGGTGCTCGCAAATTCCTCGAAATCGCGGGCCTCGGAAAAATCGCGGTAGACGCTGGCAAAGCGGATATAGGCGACGCTGTCGATCTGGCGCAGGCCGTCCATCACCATCCCCCCGATACGCGAGGACGGAACCTCGGCCTCGCCCGAGGTTTCGACCTGACGCTGGATGCCGCTGATCAATTGGTCGAGCCGTTCCTGATCGATCCCGCGCTTGCGCGATGCGAGCGCGATCGATTGTTCGAGCTTCAAGCGATCGAACGGCTCGCGCCGGTCGCCCGACTTCACCACCACGACTTCGCGCAATTGCACGCGCTCGAACGTGGTGAAGCGCGCGCCGCATGACGAACACTGCCGACGCCGCCGGATCGAGGCATTGTCCTCGGTCGGGCGGCTATCTTTTACCTGGGTATCGTCATGGGCACAAAATGGACAACGCATTACACAGGCTTACTTTTTGATCCTCTGATACAGTGCAAAGCCTGCACCGATCGCGAGCCCGATCGGCCACGAGACCACCGGCAATACCGCGCCGGCCACAGCACCGATCGCGGCGCCGGTGAGCACGGGGGCGGTCGAAGGGTGGTTGACCCCTTCCTTTGCCATGCCGGCGACTTCGGTCTTCACGTCTTCGACCCAGTCCTGACGTTCGTTCATCGCAAAAGTCTCCTCACATGCCGGGATAGACAGGGAAGGCCGCACACAGCGTGGCAACGCGCTGGCGCACGCTTTCCTCGATCTGCGCATCGCCCTCGGGGCCGTTTTTGGCAAGGCCATCAACCACTTCGGCAATGAGCTTGCCGATCGTGCGGAACTCCTCGACGCCGAACCCGCGGGTGGTGCCTGCCGGCGTGCCCAGGCGGATCCCGCTGGTCACGAAAGGCGAGCGGGTGTCGTAGGGGATGCCGTTCTTGTTGCAGGTGAGGAAGGCGCGGTCGAGGCCCTTCTCGGCGTCCTTGCCCGTGACGTTCTTGGCGGTGAGGTCGACCAGCATCGAGTGGTTGTCGGTGCCGCCGGAAACGATCCGCAATCCGTTTTCCTCAAGGCTGGCCGCAAGCGCGCGGGCGTTTTCGACGATGCGCCGGGCATAGTCGCGGAACGAGGGATCGAGCGCTTCCTTGAAGGCCACCGCCTTTGCCGCGACGATGTGCATCAGCGGGCCGCCCTGAAGGCCGGGGAAGACCGCCATGTTGAGCGGCTTGGTATACTTCTCGTCATTCCACAGGATGATGCCCGAACGCGGACCGCGCAGGCTCTTGTGGGTGGTCGAGGTGACGATGTCGCAATGAGGGAAGGGCGAAGGGTGCGCGCCGCCTGCGACAAGGCCCGAAATGTGGCTCATATCGCACAGCAGCACTGCGCCCACTTCGTCGGCGATGGCGCGGAAGGCGGGGAAATCCCAAGTGCGCGAATAGGCGGTGCCGCCGCAGATGATGATCTTGGGCTTGGACTCGCGCGCCTTGGCGGCGACTTCGTCCATGTCGATGGTCTCGGTCTCGCGGGCAACGCCATACGACACCACGTTGAACCACTTGCCGCTCATGTTGACCGGCGATCCGTGGGTGAGGTGCCCGCCCGAATTGAGGTCGAGCCCCATGAAGGTGTCGCCCGGATTGAGCAGGGCAAGGAACACCGCCTGGTTCATCTGCGAGCCGGAGTTGGGCTGCACATTGGCAAAATTGCATCCGAACAATTGCTTGGCGCGTTCGATTGCCAGCGTTTCGACAACGTCGGCATAGTCGCAGCCGCCGTAGTAGCGCTTGCCCGGATAGCCCTCGGCATACTTGTTGGTGAAGACGCTGCCGGCTGCTTCGAGCACCGCACGGCTCGCGATGTTCTCGGACGCGATCAGCTCGATCTTGTCGCGCTGGCGGGCGAGTTCCTTGCCGATCGCGGCCGCGATTTCCGGGTCGGCGTGGGCAAGGTCATCCTTCCAGAACCCATCCATCGAATGGGCGGCGGTGCGGGCGGCGAAGTCTACGGGCGCGGTGCTCATTGGTGGGTCTCGATATGGTCGGGAGAGAAGGGCGGCTTGCCGAGCTTGCCGACGCGGCGCTGGTGGCGGCCGGCCGGATCGCCGGCATCGGCGAATTCGGTGTCGAGGAACGTGGCGATGCAGGATTTGGCCATCTCGATCCCTACGAGACGCGCGCCCATTGCGATGCAATTGGCATCATTATGTTCGCGCGCCAGCGCAGCGGAGAGCGGCTCGCTGACCAGGGCACAGCGCACCTGCGGATGGCGGTTGACGCTGATCGAGATGCCGATGCCCGACCCGCACAGGGCGACGCCGAATTCGACCGTGCCTTCCGCGATGATCTCGGCGAGACGAAACCCGTAATCGGGATAATCGACGCTCTGCCCGGGTTCGGGGCCGAGGTCGGCGACCTCGTGCCCTTCCTCGATGAGCCATTCGGCAAGCTCGGCCTTCAGGTCGACGGCCGCGTGATCGGAAGCAATGGCGATGCGCATGGCAGCCCCATAGTCGCATGGGCATAGATTCTCCACCCCTTAAGGGTGTGCTTTTCGTGCTGCTCCGTTAGGTTCCACCGCTCAGGAAAGCGCGTGCTTCGCCATGGGCATCATCGGTGTTGTAAATATCGTCAGTGCGGACGAGCGCGCGCCGGTAGAGATTTGCGGCCTCAGCCCGATCGGCAGCGGACGTTGCGGGATTGGCTTTGGCCCGCTCAAGATGATTTCTGGCAGCGGCGGTGCAGAATTCGGCCAAGGTGTAATGTCCCCGCAGGCAGATATGATCGAAGGCCGTGATCACGGCTGAACCATTCTCGCTTGTCAGCGGACCGGCGATTTTGAGCAATTCGATGCACGACGAATCGATCCCGCCAACACAGGCACGCATGTCGGTCCGGAAAATTTCGTCAGGATCAAATTGCCGCCCGGCGCGCGGGCGCCGCATCAGATCGGCCAACTCGTCGCAGGTTCCCAGCAGGAGATTGCACGCCGCCTCCATGAAAGAAAACCGGCGATCCCACCCTGCTTGTCCCTGGTCCATCTTTTGCGCGATCGATGCAGCGCGAAGGCAGCCGCCTGCCACGCCCCCCGAACAAGCCTGCTGCGCAAGCTCGGCAAGATAGGACGCTTCGTTCTCGCCGCGCTCTTCAACAATCCATTCGGCAAGCTTTTCACAGGAGCCGATCACACCATTGCGGCATTCGGTTTCGAACGCGGGTTCGACCGCAGCGGTCATCCGGTTGGCGAGGTCTTCATCGTAGGTGGCGGTACCGGGCTTGTTCACCAACTGTGCGCCTCGCGCACAGGAAAGCCCGTAATTCAACTCAAAACAGGATTTGCTGTAAAACTGGATTGCGCGCGCCTTGTCGGATGCTGAGCTTCCAGCAGCCAGCAACTCGGCAAGGCTGTGGCATGCCGCAAAAGCACGCTGATCGCACTTTGTCTGGTAAATTTCTGATGCCTTGACCTTCAGGGCTTTGGCTTTTGTTTCGGCGTCAGGAGGGGAATCGACCTGATCGATGAAAGCGGCGAGGTATTCGCATCCCGCGCCCGAGCCCAGTTCGCACGCCTTTTGGAAAGCCGCGGTTGCTTTAACCATATCAACCATGCGGCCCATGCCGCGATATTCGGCAAAGCCGATAGCCAGACAAGCATCAGCGATCTTCGCATCGCACGCCTCATCGGCGTTGCGCATTTTATCGGCGGACACAACGACACCTGTCGGCAACAGCACCTGACTGGCTGCCGGCGCCGAAAGCAGTAAAAACAAGCCGATCACGGCCAATTGTTGGCAGATGCGCATCAATCCCCCCTACGGTACGCTCAGGCACTTACGAAGGCCAAGGGGCGCTGGTCAACCGTACCGGGCAGGCAACGCGCGCACGGATTGATGGGCGACCCCGAATACGGAAAGGCAGCCTGAGGGAATATGAGGCATGAAAAACCCCGCCGCAGCGGGGTCTTCCGGGGGTTACTGGTCGAGGAAGCTGCGCATCTTGCGGCTACGGCTCGGATGCTTGAGCTTGCGAAGCGCCTTGGCTTCGATCTGCCGGATACGTTCGCGGGTCACCGAGAACTGCTGGCCGACTTCTTCGAGCGTGTGATCGGTGTTCATCCCGATGCCGAAGCGCATCCGGAGCACGCGTTCCTCGCGCGGGGTGAGGCTGGCGAGCACGCGGGTGACGGTTTCCTTGAGGTTCGCCTGAATCGCGGCATCCACCGGGATGATCGCGTTCTTGTCCTCGATGAAATCGCCGAGGTGGCTGTCTTCCTCGTCCCCGATCGGGGTTTCGAGGGAGATCGGCTCTTTGGCGATCTTCATCACCTTGCGCACCTTTTCGAGCGGCATGGAAAGCCGCGCGGCCATTTCCTCCGGGGTCGGCTCGCGGCCTTCCTCGTGGAGGAACTGGCGCGAAGTGCGCACCAGCTTGTTGATCGTCTCGATCATGTGGACCGGGATGCGGATGGTGCGCGCCTGATCGGCAATCGAGCGGGTGATCGCCTGCCGGATCCACCACGTCGCATAGGTGCTGAATTTATAACCGCGGCGGTATTCGAACTTGTCGACCGCCTTCATCAGGCCGATGTTGCCTTCCTGAATAAGATCAAGGAATTGCAATCCGCGGTTGGTGTACTTCTTGGCGATCGAGATCACCAGACGCAGGTTCGCCTCGACCATTTCCTTCTTGGCGATGCGCGCCTCGCGCTCGCCCTTCTGGACCATGTTGACGATGCGGCGGAACTCGGGAAGGCTCATGCCCGTCTGCGCGGCAATATCGGCGATTTCGCTGCGGATGCGCTCGACCGGCTCTTCCTCGCGCTCGGCAAAGGCGGCCCACTTCTTGTCCTTCTTGGCGCGCTCCTTGATCCAGCTGTCGTCCATTTCGTTGCCCATGTAGGCCGAAAGGAAATCGACGCGCTTGACCTTGTGACGCTCCGCCAGACGCAGCATCTGCCCGCCCAGCGTGGTCAGCCGGCGGTTGTAGGCATAGAGGTTGTCGACCAGGAATTCGATCTTGGTCGCGTGGAACTGGACGCTTTCGACCTCGGCGGTGAGCTCTTCGCGCAGCGCCTCGTATTTGGCTTCCTTGGCCGCCGGGAAGGCATTGCCCGCGGCAAGCGTATCGACCCGTTCGTTCTGCAGCTTCTCGAAGGCGAGGAACAGCGTCGTGATCCGCGCAAACGTCTCGAGCGCCTCGGGCTTCAGCTGCGCTTCCATCTGCGCAAGCGAGAGGGTGTTGTCTTCCTCCTCTTCCTCTTCGCGCTTGGGGCGGCCTTCGCCATCCTCGTCGTCCTCGCCATCCGCGTCGGGCTCGTCCTTGACGTCGTCGTCTTCACGGATCGTCGGGCCGGCGGTGGCTTCGGAGATTTCGTCGTCGTCGTCATCCTCGGCGCCTTCGGCCAACTTGTCGGCCGGGGGTTCCTTGGAGAGCATCGCATCGAGATCGAGAATCTCGCGCAGCTGCATGTCGCCGTTATTGAGCGCTTCGGACCACTGGATGATCGCGTGGAAGGTGATCGGGCTTTCGCACAGCCCCATGATCATCATGTCGCGGCCCGCTTCGATCCGCTTGGCGATGGCGATTTCGCCTTCGCGGCTGAGCAGTTCGACCGCGCCCATTTCGCGCAGGTACATGCGCACCGGATCGTCGGTGCGCTCGCCGGTAGCCATCTTCTTGTTGGCCGCGCGCGCATCCTTGGGCGCTTTCTTGCCATCGTCATCGTCGTCGTCATCGTCGTCGGCGACGGTGTCTTCGCTTTCGCCTTCCTCGCGGTCCTCGGCTTCGGCCTCGGCGTCCTCGTCGCTCTCGACGATCTGGACACCCATTTCCGACAGCGCGGTCTGGATATCCTCGATCTGGTCGGGGCTCATCTCGCCCGAAGGCAGCGCCTCGTTGAGCTCGTCATAGGTGACGTAGCCGCGCTTCTTCGCCTTGCTGATCAGCTTCTTGATCGAAGCTTCATTCAGGTCGATCAGCGGAGCGTCTTCCTTCTCGGCCATATGTCTCGTGTCTATCCGTTGCCGGGCGAACCGCCGATCCGGGGCGGCCGCCTGTTGATCCCATGTCTTGTCCGCCTAGGCGGTCTCATCACCCGTGTGGCCTGCGCCCGCCTTGCGGCGACCGAAGACCTTGAGGCGTTCTTCCACTGCCATGAGCTGTGTGCGCAGCCTGGTCTGCTCGGCAAACGATCCTTCGGGATCGCTGTCGAAACGCGCTATCGTGGCCGCAAGCGCAGCCTCAAGTGCCGGCCTTTCGACCAACAGCGACACAGCTTCAGCCAGTTCCTCACACGCAGCGTCGGGATCGGTGCCTTCATCGAGAAAGGCGTATCGGATGTCTGCCGACGGGGCAGGTTGGCTTCGCGTTGCGCTGCATATGGCGACAGGCCCGTGCGAATCAAGCGTTTCTGCAACTTCGAACAGCGATTCGATCGTATCGGCTGCTTCGGGCCGGATTCGCGCCAGCGCCGAGAGTGGTTCGGTGTGGCGCCTGATCTGGCTCGGATAGCGCGCCAATCCGGCGAGAACCGCGCTCAGCAAGCTGTCCCGCTGGCCGCCGCCCATGAGGGCGCCAAGCCGTGCGCGCGCCTCGTCCGACAGGCCGGGCAGGGCGGGGGGAGCGCCCTTCCACGCTCCGCGCTGCTGTCCGTTGCGCTGGCCGGGGGCGGGGGCAGCGCGCGGCGCACGCGGCGGATAGGCAAATTCCGAAAACTGGTCGGAGAGTTCGCGCCGGTAGAGGCTTTTGATCTCGGGGTCGGCGATGGTTTCGACATGCGCCATCAACCGCGCCTTGAGACCCGCCTTGGCCTCGGGCGTGGCGAGCGGCTGCGCATCGCGTTCGAACTCCCACAGCGTGTCGATCAGGCTGGACGGGGCCGCGAGCAGCTTTTCCATCGCGCCCTTGCCCTGCGCCTTGATCAGATCATCGGGATCGAGGCCCGCGGGCAGCCGCACGATGCCGAGCGAGCGCATCGGCGCGAGCAGCGGCAGCGCGCGCGTGATTGCGCGCATCGCCGCGCGCTGGCCGGCCGCATCGCCATCGAAACACAAGACCGGCACCTCGACCATCCGCCACAGCAATTCGAGCTGCATTTCAGTGAGCGCGGTGCCCAGCGGCGCAACCGCATCGGCGATCCCTTCATTGGCGAGCGCGATCACGTCCATATAGCCTTCGACCACGACCACACGGCCCGACTGGCGCGCAGCCGGCGCGGCGCGGTGCAGGTTGTAGAGCGTGCGCCCCTTGTCGAAGAGTTCGGTATCGGGCGAATTGAGATACTTCGCAACGCCATCCCGCTTGTCGAGGATGCGCCCGCCGAAGGCGATCACGCGGCCCCGCGCATCCTGGATCGGCAGCATCACGCGGCCCCGGAACCGGTCGTAACGCTCGCCTTTCTCGTTGGCGGCGCGCATCCCTGCGCCTTCGAGCATATCCTCGCCGAATTGCGGCAGCGCCTTGGGGAGCGCCTGCCGGTCGTCTGGTGCCCAGCCGAAGCCGAATTCGCGCATCACCGCAGCGGAAAATCCGCGCCGCGTAAGATATTCACGCGCCGCGCCGCCGCCCGGCCCGCCTAGTGCTTCGACAAAGAACCGCTGCGCCGCCTCGGTCACATCGATCAGGCTGGCGCGAGCCTCGGCGCGTTTGGCCATTCCCGGATCGGGGGCGGGGACTTCCATCCCGGCAATACCGGCCAGTTCCTTGACCGCGTCCATGAATTGCAGACCCTGTTGGTCGACCATCCATGAAATCGCATCGCCATGCGCGCCGCAGCCGAAGCAATGGTAGAACTGTTTCTGGTCGTTGACGTAGAAACTCGGCGTCTTTTCCTCGTGGAACGGGCAGCACCCCTTCCACTCGCGCCCCGCACGGGTCAGCTTGACGCTGCGCTGGACGAGCGAAGACAGCGTGATCCGCGCACGCAGCTCGTCCTTCCATTGCGGGGTTATCGCCATATGCGGTTAGGTGCGCCCGAACCCGCAAAGGTTCAAGCGCGCCCTGTGGACGGGCCTGTGACTTACGAAAGCGCCGCCTTCACCAGACCGCTGGCCAGCTTCCCGTCGAGCACCGCGCCGTGGCGGGTGCGTAATTCGCCCATCACCGCGCCCATGTCCTTCATCGTGGACGCGCCGAGATCTGCCTTGATCGCCTCGATCGCGGCGCGGGTGGCGTCCTCGTCCATCATCTGCGGCAAGAATTCCTCGATCACCGCAAGCTCGGCCTTTTCCTTGTCGGCCAGCTCCTGCCGCCCGCCGGTTTCGTACATCTCGATCGATTCGCGGCGCTGCTTGGCCATTTTTTGCAGCACGCTCGTCACCAGCACATCATCGTCCGTGGCGGGCGCGGCGGCGGTGCGTTCCTCGATATCGCGGTCCTTGATCTTGGCGCTGATCTGGCGGAGCGCGGCGGTGCGGTCCTTTTCGCCGGCCTTCATGGCGGTGATGGTGGCAGCCTTGATATCGTCGCGGATCATGGGGTCTTTCCTGTGGAACGGGGGTTGTTGCCGCGCCCCTAACGCAAATATCCGCGCAAGCCTAGGTTGACGCGGGCGGCGCAGAAGCTTAGCGGGCGAAACTTAGCAACATCGCTGGCAACACCCCCAACGGAGCGCCCCCCTATGGCCGACCCCGCATCTTTTCGCGCGCAACCTTCAGGGGCAACGGGCTGTCTTGTCCTGGCTGACGGGACGGTGATCTGGGGCCGCGGTTTCGGCGCGGTTGGCGCTAATGTTGGCGAAGTGTGCTTCAATACCGCGATGACCGGCTATCAGGAGGTGATGACTGATCCTTCCTACGCTGCGCAGATCGTCACCTTCACTTTCCCGCATATCGGCAATGTCGGGGCGAACGGCGAGGATGTTGAAAGCCGCGTCGAGGGCGCGGTGGGCTGCATCGTGCGTGAGGACGTGACCGAGCCTTCGAACTTCCGATCGGCCGAACGCTTCGTCGAATGGATGACCCGCAACGGCAAGATCGGGCTCGCCGGCGTCGACACCCGCGCGCTGACCCGCCGCATCCGCATGCTTGGCGCGCCCAATGCGGTGATCGCCCATGCGCCCGACGGGGTGTTCGACCTCGACGCGCTGATTGAGCGTGCAGCAGGCTGGCCGGGGCTCGAAGGCATGGACCTCGCGGTGCGCGTCACCCGCGACAAGCACGAAGGCTGGGAAGGCGGCTACTGGACATTGGGCAAAGGCTATGGCCGCGCGGCCTTCGATGCCAAGCCGCATGTCGTTGCGATCGACTATGGTTCGAAGGACAACATCTTCCGCAATCTGGTTCGCGCAGGCGCGCGGGTGACGGTGGTGCCGGCCAAGACCTCGTTCGACGAAGTGATGGCGCTCAAGCCCGATGGCGTGTTCCTTAGCAACGGCCCCGGCGATCCGGCGGCGACCGGTGAATATGCCGTGCCGGTAATCAAGGCGCTGTTGGACGCCGATGTGCCGCTGTTCGGCATCTGCCTTGGCCACCAATTGCTCGCGCTGGCCGCAGGCGCGAAGACGATCAAGATGCACCAGGGCCACCGCGGCGCGAACCATCCGGTGCAGCGTGTCGGTGAAGGCTGGGGGGAGACGTCGGGCCTCGTCGAGATCACCTCGATGAACCACGGCTTCGCGGTGGACGCGGCGACCTTGCCGGAGAATGTCGAGCAGACCCATGTCAGCCTGTTCGACGGGACGAATTGCGGCATCGCGATCAAGGGCAAGCGGGCGTTTGCGGTGCAATATCACCCCGAGGCGTCGCCCGGGCCGCAGGATAGCTTCTATCTGTTCGAGAAGTTCGTCGGGGGGCTGGGGTGAGCGCATGACACGCTGGCAATTCGGCTCCCGGGGATCACTGACTCATTTGCGGAGGGATTTTCGCAAGTCGGGAAAGCGGAGCTTCACGCCGCCGATTTATAGTGGGCGTTACTTTAAGAAGGCTGGCCTTGGTCGCATCGTGAAGCTGTACGGTATGACAGTTGAGATTCACACCAATCGCCTAGTCAAGGTGGTGCTTCCAAATGGATTGAGTGCGGACCGAGCCTCGAGATTTGCGGAACACATACTCCGTTGGCAAACCAAAACGCCGCTCCGCCGTGTTGCAGTAAAAATTCTGCGTAGTGATCGCTCAAGAAACAGGTTCGGCTTCTAATGCCCAAAAGAACAGACATTTCCTCGATCCTCGTCATTGGCGCTGGCCCGATCATCATCGGCCAGGCGTGCGAGTTCGATTACTCCGGCACGCAGGCGATCAAGGCGTTGAAGGAGGAGGGCTACCGCGTCATCCTCGTCAACTCCAACCCCGCGACGATCATGACCGATCCGGAGTTTGCCGACGCCACCTATATCGAGCCGATCACGCCCGATATCGTCGCCAAGATCATCGCCAAGGAACGGCCCGATGCGCTGCTCCCCACGATGGGCGGGCAGACCGCGCTGAACTGCGCGCTGAAGCTCGACGAGATGGGCGTGCTTGCCGAATACGGGGTCGAGATGATCGGCGCCAAGGCCGACGCGATCGACAAGGCGGAAAACCGCCAGCGGTTTCGCGATGCGATGACCAGCATCGGGCTTGAATCCGCACGCTCGGGCGTGGCCAATACGGTCGATGAAGCCTTTGCGATCCTTGAACGCACCGGCCTTCCGAGCATCATCCGCCCCAGCTTCACCTTGGGCGGGACGGGCGGGGGGATCGCCTACAACAAGGCCGAGTTCGAAAAGATCGTCAAGGAAGGCCTCGACGCCTCGCCCACCACCGAAGTCCTGATCGAGGAATCGCTTCTCGGGTGGAAAGAGTTCGAGATGGAGGTGGTGCGCGACCGCAAGGACAACGCGATCATCATCTGCGCGATCGAGAACGTCGATCCGATGGGCGTTCACACCGGCGACAGCATCACCGTCGCCCCGGCGCTGACGCTGACCGACAAGGAATACCAGATCATGCGCAACGCGAGCATCGCTTGCCTGCGCGAAATCGGTGTGGAAACAGGTGGTTCCAACGTCCAGTTCGCGGTCAATCCCAAGGACGGCCGCCTGATCGTGATCGAGATGAACCCGCGCGTGTCGCGCTCTTCGGCGCTGGCATCCAAGGCCACCGGCTTCCCCATCGCGCGCGTCGCGGCGAAGCTTGCCGTCGGCTACACGCTCGACGAGCTGACCAACGAAATCACCGGCGCGACGCCAGCGAGTTTCGAGCCGACGATCGATTACGTCGTCACCAAGATCCCGCGCTTCGCCTTCGAAAAGTTCAAGGGCGCCGCGACCGACCTCTCGACCGCGATGAAGAGCGTCGGCGAAGTCATGGCAATCGGGCGCAATTTCGCCGAATCGATGCAGAAGGCGCTGCGCGGTCTCGAAACCGGATTGGATGGCTTCAACCGCGTGCCCGAGCTCGAAGGGGCAGGGCGCGAAGTCATCACCGCCGCCCTGTCGCGCCGCACGCCCGACCGGTTGCTGAAAGTCGGTCAGGCGTTCCGCGAAGGCATGACCGTGGAAGAAATCGCCGCGGTCACCTTCTACGATCCATGGTTCCTGCGCCATATCGAAGCGATCATCGCAGCAGAGGCCGAAGTGCAGACCAACGGCCTGCCGAGCGATGCTGCACTGCTGCGCCGGCTCAAGTCGATGGGCTTTTCGGATAAGCGCCTTGCCACGCTCGCGGTGCGTTCGGTCGGGGTGGCGGGCGGTCTGGGCGAAACCCAGGCGAAGCGGTCCGGGCTGCTCCACGATGCGCTTCAGGCGATGGCAGGCGCGACCAGCGCGGACGAGGTGCGCCGCCTGCGCCAGAAGCTCGGCGTGAACCCGGTGTTCAAGCGGATCGACAGCTGCGCCGCCGAATTCGAGGCGGTTACGCCCTATATGTATTCGACCTACGAGGCCCCGACTTTCGGCGAGCCCGAATGCGAAGCCATGCCATCCGATCGCAAGAAGATCGTCATTCTCGGCGGCGGGCCGAACCGGATCGGGCAGGGGATCGAATTCGACTATTGCTGCGTCCACGCCTGCTTCGCGCTTGCCGAGCAAGAGTTCGAGACCATCATGGTCAACTGCAACCCCGAGACGGTCTCGACCGATTACGACACCTCGGACCGGCTTTATTTCGAGCCGCTGACCGATGAGGACGTGCTCGAAATCCTGCGCGTCGAACAATCGCGGGGCGAGCTGGTGGGCGTGATCGTCCAGTTCGGCGGGCAGACCCCGCTGAAGCTCGCGCAGGCGCTGGAGGATGCGGGCATTCCGATCCTCGGCACTTCGCCCGATGCGATCGATCTTGCCGAAGACCGCGAACGCTTTGCCAAGCTGGTGAGCAAGCTCAAGCTGCGTCAGCCCGACAACGGCATCGCGCGCAGCCGCGACGAGGCCGCGGCGGTCGCCGCACGGATCGGCTATCCCGTGCTGCTGCGCCCCTCCTACGTGCTGGGCGGCCGCGCGATGGAGATCGTCGACAGCGAAGCGCAGCTCGACAATTACATCGCCACCGCGGTGAACGTGTCGGGCGATAGTCCGGTGCTGATCGACCAGTATCTGCGCGATGCGATCGAATGCGATGTCGATGCGCTTTGCGATGGCACCGAGGTGCGGATTGCAGGCGTGATGCAGCACATCGAGGAGGCTGGCGTCCACTCGGGCGACAGCGCCTGCACGCTGCCGCCTTACAGCCTGCCGCCCGAAATCATCGCCGAGATGGAGCGTCAGGCCGAAGCGCTTGCGCATGCGCTGGGCGTGAAGGGCCTGATGAACATCCAGTTCGCGGTGAAGGATGGCGAGGTCTACCTGATCGAGGTCAACCCACGCGCCAGCCGCACCGTGCCCTTCGTCGCCAAGGCGATCGGTCAGCCGGTGGCCAAGATCGCCGCGCGCGTCATGGCGGGCGAGCCGCTGGCAAACTTCCCCGCGTTCCGGCGCGATCTGCCCTACATGGCAGTCAAGGAAGCAGTGTTCCCGTTTGCGCGCTTCCCCGGCGCGGACCCCGTGCTCAGCCCCGAAATGAAATCGACCGGCGAGGTGATGGGGATCGACGCGACCTTCGAGTCCGCGTTCCTCAAATCGCAGCTCGGCGCAGGCATGGTGCCCCCGCAATCGGGCACGGTTTTCGTCAGCGTCAAGAACACCGACAAGGCGGTGATCCTGCCCGGCGTGCGCCAGTTGATCGACCACGGCTTCCGCGTGATCGCGACCGGCGGCACGCAAAGCTACCTCGCCGAGCAAGGGCTTGCGGTCGAACGCGTCAACAAGGTCGCCGAAGGCCAGCCGCATATCGTCGACAAGATCATCGACGGCGACATCGCGCTGATCTTCAACACCACCGAAGGCTGGCAGTCGCTCGAAGACAGCAAATCGATCCGTCAGGCCGCGCTTGCGGGCAAGGTGCCCTATTACACCACCGCCACCGCATCGGTCGCCGCGGCGATGGCGATTTCGGCGATCCGGCCCGATCAGCTTGAAGTCCGCAGTCTGCAGGACTATTATGGGGTTTGATTGAACTTCCCCCCGAAATCGAGCGTGTCTGACGTCGAGCCATCTGGACGGCGATAGAAACGCTCTTTCGCTTTTCGGGGCCGGGGGTGCAGCAGGGCAATAGAAAGACAAGAAAGATGGCGACGATGGAAAAGGTGCCGATGCTGGCCGAAGGTTACGAGCGGCTGACCGCCGACCTCAAGGCCTTGCGCGACGAACGCCCGAAGATCGTCGAGGCGATCGAGGAAGCGCGCGCGCACGGCGATTTGTCGGAAAACGCCGAATATCACGCCGCCAAGGAACGCCAGGGCCAGGTCGAAGCGATGATCGGCGAGATCGAGAGCATGGTCAGCCGCGCGCAGATCATCGATCCGACCACGCTGTCGGGTGACAAGATCATCTTCGGCGCGACCGTGACGCTGCTCGACGAAGACGACAAGCCGGTGCGTTACCAGATCGTCGGCCAGACCGAAGCCGATGCCAACAAGGGCCGGATCAGCTATTCCTCGCCGATCGCGCGCGCGATGATCGGCAAGCAGGTCGGCGACGAGATCGAAGTGACCGTCCCGTCGGGCGAGAAGTTCTACCTCGTCGACAAGATCGAATTCATCTGACGCAACGCATCTGCGCGCGCACGGGGAAAGCACATGGCGGGTGTTCCGCATCGCCCGGCCGCCGAGCGCAGGCTGGCGCGGCACTTTGTCGCTGCCAGCGCGGTCAGCATGGCCGATGCCATCGCCTATACCTGCGCGTCCGCGGCTGAGGACCGTGCCTTTGCGCGGCTCAAGGGCGCCGATGTGCTGTGCACCGACGGGCAGGGCAGGTGGTGGCTCGATGAAGCGCAGTGGCGGCAGCGGCGCTCCCACCGCCGCACGCGCGCGGTGCTAGCGCTGATCGCGTTTGGCGCAGTCGCGGCAGCGGCGGCCTTGCGCTGATCCTAGTGGGGTTTCGGGGCGGCTTTGACCCTGTCCAGACCCCCTTCAAGCGCGTTTCGCCCCCGTTTCGGCCCTGCCGAAGGCGATGTTTCATGTGAAACATTCGCTCAGCATCTTCTCCAGCGCCCAACGGCGGAGCGGGATCTCGCGGCGCCCGGGCGCAATCGCGAAACCGCGGCGCGCAATCCGCGCACAGCCCGCGGCAGAATGCTGGTCGGCCCAGCCAACCGGCTTGGGCAAACCACCACGCGACCTTGGCACGTGGATAGATCGTCACCGCCGCATCGCTTCCGGCACGCGTGAACATTCGGTCGGATGAAAACCGTTCCGGTCAGGCGACCGGCTCGGTAGGCGCGCGATCCCGTGCCGCGGACTTACGCGAGCAGCAAAGGTTCAAACGCAGGTGTTTGGGTATCGCGCAAAGGGCGGCTCATGACCGCCACCGCGCTCAATCCTCAGGCGTGAGCAGCTTGTGGATCGGCACGACCACGTATTTCATTTCGGCATCGTCGACGGTGCGATGCGCCTGTGCGCGCCAGGCATCGACGGCGGCTTCGTAGCAGCTGAATACGCCGACGACATGGAGGCTTTCGGGATCCTGGAATTCGATTCCGCGCGGATCGGTAACACGGCCTCCCATCACGAGGTGGAGGCGCTGGGTGGGGGTGGTTTCTGCCATGATAATTGCCCTTGGGGAGGAAGGATGCGCGCGCCCTAAATGCGCGCATCCTCAAGAGCAAGCCTTCGTGCGCAGGTAGGTATCAGACCCCGGCCTTGCGGCGCAGATCGTTGATTGCGTCTGCGGCAGCACCCTGGGCTTTGCGCGCAAATGCACGCGTGCCATCGGCTGCCGAACCTGCTGCGTGCGAGGCATCCTTCGACAGGCGCCGGGCTTTGGCGCTGGCCGCATCGCCCAGATCGCCTGCCTTGCTGCGGCCTTCTTCGGCGGCGTCGATCACATCATCGATCAGCGCCATCGCATAGGTCATCACCGACTTGCTCACCAGACTGCGCAGTCGCGAAGGCCGGTGTCCGGTCAAAGACTTGACCGACGACGACGCACTCGACTTGGCGCTAGCAAAGGCTCCGCTCGCGGTGTGCAGCGCCTTTGACGCGGCCCTGCGGCCGGGCCGGCTTGCGAGACCCACTGCCGCGCCGACGACAACCGCGGCACCGACCACCTTCAGCGGATTTTCGCGGGTATAAGTCACGGCCGCATCAGCCGCGGAGCGTGCCTGATCGGCCAGCGTGCGATCGGCGTTGCGGCGCTCGGACGCCTCGATCCGCGCGCGCAGCGCATCCCGCTTGTCGGTGGCCGGTGCGGGGGTAATGTCGGTCATGGGGTATCTCCTTCAGGCGCGCCGTGTGCAGCGTCATCGCCTGTCATGTCATCGGTTTTGGCGGGCGTGTCCGGCCCTGCCAGTTCATCGAGCCAATCGAATATCGGTGCGCGCAGGAACCACAGGATGACGGCCGCAATAATCACGCCGAGCACACCCTTGCGCTCGCCAGCCTGTGCGCTGGCTTGCGCCCACACATCGCTGGCACCGGTTTTCACACGGCTCGAAATGCGGCTCGCGACGCCCGAGGAGACACGCGAAGCGATGCCTTCCTCGGCGAGGCTTCCGCGCAGCACCGTCACGTCCTCGGTCAGCACAGCGCGGGCCGCATCGCGCAGCGCGCGGTCTTCGAGATAACGGTCGGGCAGCCGGGTCATCGCGCATCTCCCGATCCGAACATGGCCGAAAGCACGCGGCCATCATGCATCGCGCGCCGGATCAGAACGGCAACGCCGACCAGCAAAACGCCGACCACGATCGCAATCGCCCCCCAGATGGTGACGAGCGGAGCCAAGGCGATCACCGCGCCGACCGCAAGTGCAATAAGCGCGATATGCAACAGCACTAGGGCAACAACCACGAGCCCAAGCGCGCGAGCGCCGTGCTTTCCGGCAAGGCTCGCCCGGGTTTTCTGAAAAGCGATCTCTGCTTCGGCATAAGTTCGCGCGTCTTCCACCAGCGCGCCCACTTCAGCGCGAAGGTCGGAAAAGCCCGAGGTGCCATCCTGCGGGTCAGCCGGACCCGGCATTGCTGCCGGGTCGACCAAACCAGGATCGGACACCCGCGCGTCTGCGCCGGGTTCGATATTTTGCATAATTTCGCCTTTCAGGCGCGGATTCAGCTGCGGTTACCGCGGAACATGCGAGCGACGAGGAAGCCGACAACCGCCGCGAGGCCAACGGCGACGCCGGGGCTCTTGCGGATCATCTCGCGCGCTTCATCGCTCAATTCATCGACGCTCTTGGCATCGAGCTTGGCCGAGGTTTCCTGAAGCACGCGCGATGCCTTGCGGGCATAGTCGCCATATTGCTCGCCGAGCTTCTCGTCGATCTGCGGAGCCGTATCACCAACGACCTTGCCCAGCGACGCGATTGCATCGGTGGTGACCTTCTTGCCTTCGACAGCCAGTTCGCCGGCCTTGCCGCGTGCCTGCTCGCCGTAATTCTTCGCTTCGCCGAGCAGATCGTTGCTCTTGGCCTTTGCCTGCCCGCTGGCGTTGCTGAAGCGGTTTTCCGCTTCGGTGCGCAGCGCCATCGCGCCAGCCTTGGCTTCTTCAAGCGCGGCATTAAAACGAGTTTTGGCCTCGGCGACCTGCGGGCTGGTGGGCGCGGAGCCGATCGCGGGTGCATCGGATGCACCGGAGGTGAGCGGAACCGCTGGCACCGGCGTGACCGAGACATCGGCAACGCCGCCATTGGCGGGGGTGAAAACCGTGGTGTCGGCCTTGGTCGAGCCTGCGCCGGGGTTTGTTTCGTTTGCCATTATCTTACTCTCTTCAACGGGGTGTAGGTATAGATGGTCAAGCGTGCTTGCGCGGTAATGTTCCACCGCATAGGACCAAACCACACAGTCCGTGCGACAGATGGCGCGCGTGCTGCCTGCAATTTACAACACAATCCTGCCGGAGCCAAACATGACCGCGATCATCGACATTCACGGCCGCGAAATTCTCGACAGCCGTGGCAATCCGACCGTTGAAGTCGATGTATTGCTCGACGACGGCAGCTTCGGCCGCGCAGCGGTGCCATCGGGCGCATCGACCGGCGCGCACGAAGCGGTCGAACTGCGCGACGGGGATGCCGCGCGCTATCTTGGCAAGGGCGTGCTGAAAGCGGTCGAAGCCGTCAACACCGAGATCCGCGATCTGTTGATCGACAACTTCGATGCCGAGGACCAGCGCGACGTGGACCTTGCGCTGATCGCGCTCGACGATACGCCGAACAAGGCGCGGCTTGGGGCCAACGCGATCCTCGGCACGTCGCTGGCGGTCGCGAAGGCCGCGGCCAATGCGCGCGGGCTCCCGCTTTACTCCTACCTTGGCGGCGTGTCGGCGCACGTTCTGCCGGTGCCGATGATGAACATCATCAACGGCGGCGAACACGCCGACAATCCGATCGACATCCAGGAATTCATGATCATGCCGGTCGGCGCGGATTCGCTCGCCGAAGCCGTGCGCTGGGGCGCTGAGGTGTTCCACACCTTGAAGAAGGGTCTGGCCCAGAAAGGTCTGGCGACATCGGTTGGCGATGAAGGCGGGTTTGCGCCCAATCTTGCCAGCACTCGCGCCGCGCTTGATTTCATCATGGAAAGCGTTGCCAAGGCAGGGTTCACGCCGGGCGAGGACATCGTGCTTGCGCTCGATTGCGCCGCGACCGAGTTCTTCAAGAATGGCCGTTACGAAATCAGCGGCGAAGGCATCAGCCTCACCCCGCATGAAATGGCGGATTATCTCGCCAAGCTGTGCGACGATTATCCGATCCGCTCGATCGAGGATGGCATGAGCGAGGATGATTTCGAAGGTTGGGGCGCGCTGACCGGCCTGCTGGGCAACAAGGTGCAACTGGTTGGCGACGATCTGTTCGTCACCAATCCTGCGCGCCTGTCGGACGGGATCGGCCGGGGCCTTGCCAACTCGCTGCTGGTCAAGGTCAACCAGATCGGCACGCTGACCGAAACGCTTGCTGCGGTCGATATGGCACACCGCGCGCGTTACACCTGCGTGATGAGCCACCGCTCGGGCGAGACCGAGGATGCCACCATTGCCGATCTGGCTGTGGCGACCAACTGCGGTCAGATCAAGACGGGCAGCCTCGCGCGGTCGGACCGGCTTGCGAAATACAACCAGCTGATCCGCATCGAGGAAGAGCTTGGCGACAGCGCGGCCTTCGCCGGGCGCGGGTGTTTCGGCGGGCGGGCTTAATCGACGCAATCGAAAAAGCGATCCATCGCCGCTTGTCCGGCAGGCGTCAGCCTGACCAGCACGCGGCGATGGTCGTCGGCATCGGCTTCGCGCACCACCAGGCCTTCGTCCGCCAGCACGCCCAGCCAGCGCAGGCCGGTGGTGGACGGCGCAGCCGATCCGATGCACGCGCTCGACACCGAAACCTGCTTGCCTTCGCCATGGGCGATGTAAAGATCGAGCAGGATATCCCACGCCGGCTCCCCGAACAGATCGGGATTGCCGAAAATGGCGGCGCGTTTGCGGCGTAGCGTGTAGGCCTGCCGCGCGAGAGCCAGGTGGCTGCGATGGTTGCGGGTGGGGCGGGAGGCAGCGATTGTCCCGGCGGGCTTTTCATCCACCAGATTGCCTACGCCCGCCTCACCGCGAAGCCTGAGCGCAATCGCCATCAGTTCGTCTGCCAGCGGATGAAAGGGCGAAGCGGCATCAGGCAAGCTTTCGCTGCCGATCTGATGCTCCGCCTCGCGTTTCATCTTGCCCATCGCCTTGCCCAAAAGAGTGATCCGGCTACCCCCAACCGGCCATGTCTCTGCATTTCATAGGCACGCCAAAATGATCTGGCTTTACGTGGGAATACGCAGTCGGTTATTTTTCCGTCGCAAACCCATTGGCTTGCGCGCCGCGTCGCGCCTGGTCGAGCCGCAATTGCTGGATCGCGGCATCGATGTGTGCAGCGGCAATATGGGCCCCGATCCGATCCAGAACGGCGAGCTGGGATTCCAGGTCTGACAGGATTTGCTGCAAGTCCCGGTCGCGGGGGAGTGCAGAACCGACATTTTCCAAGGCGAGATTTCCACGATAATCCAAGAGGGACTGCTAACCCGCGCGACCAACGGGGGACAGCAGAAGCTGGTCGGATATCGCGTTAATGGCTTATGGAAATCTACAGAGGGAAACTACGTAGTGGCGGGCGCGCTCCATAACGGCACGCCCGCACCGCGGTGTGTCAACCGAACCGTTCCTGCAAGGACAGCAGTGCGAGCGCGGCCTTGGCCGCTTCACCGCCCTTGTCCTTTTGCGCAGGGTCCGCGCGCACCAGCGCCTGTTCTTCGTTTTCGACGGTCAGAATGCCATTACCGATCGCAATGCCATCCATCGTCAAGGCCATGATTGCGCGCGCGCTTTCGCCTGCGACGATCTCGAAGTGGTAGGTTTCGCCGCGGATCACGACACCGATCGCCACATAGGCATCGTAAAGCTCCGCCTCTGCCGCCAGTGAAATCGCGCCGGGAATTTCAAGCGCGCCGGGCACGGTGAGCACTTCGACCGTATGGCCATGCGCCTCAAGCTCGGCGCGCGCGCCCGCGACCAGCATGTCGTTAAGATGGGCATAGAAGCGCGCTTCGACGATAAGGATACGGGCCATGGGTCAATTACTCCGGAATGGGGTGGAAGTCGGTGATGGTCAGGCCATAGCCTTCGAGCGCGACCAGATCGGGGCGGCTGTTCGACAGCAGCACCATATCCTTCACGCCAAGGTCGACGAGGATTTGCGAGCCGATCCCGATGTTGCGCTGCTCCTCGCTGGCCGACCAGGTTCCGGTGCCTACCCGCCCGGTGAGTATCACGATAACACCCGATCCATGCGTGCCGATCGCCTGCATCGCGCGCTGCAGCGTGCGCTTGCGCGCGCCCGGTGCGCCGAGCACATCGTCGAACACCGAAATCGGGTGAACCCGGGCGAGGGTGGGCTGGCCGGGGACGACATGCCCTTTCTGGAGGACATAGGCTTCGCTGCCCGCAACACGGTCACGATAGGTGATCATCCGCCACTGGCCGCCGTAGTCGGAGGTGAACGCACTCTCGGACAACCGCTCGACCAGATGATCGTTGCGCATCCGGTAAGCGATCAGATCGCGGATCGTGCCGATCTTGAGGTTGTGCTTGCGGGCAAAGCTGATGAGGTCGTCGAGCCGGGCCATTGTCCCGTCCTCGTTCATGATTTCGCAGATCACGCCCGAGGGGTTGAGCCCGGCAAGCCGCGAGATATCGACCGCGGCTTCGGTATGGCCTGCGCGCACAAGCGTTCCGCCATCGCGCGCGGTGAGCGGGAAGACGTGTCCGGGTGTGACGATGTCATCCGCGCCCTTTGCCGCATCGATCGCGACCGAGATCGTGCGCGCGCGGTCTGCTGCCGAAATCCCGGTGGTCACGCCTTCCTTCGCTTCGATCGAGATCGTGAAGGCGGTCTGCATCGATTCCTTGTTGTTGCGGCTCATCGGCTGCAGGCCAAGATGATCGACACGCTCCTTGGTCAGCGCAAGGCAGATCAGGCCGCGGCCGTGCATCGCCATGAAGTTGATCGCCTGAGGGGTCGCCATCTGCGCCGGAATGATCAGATCGCCCTCGTTCTCGCGGTCTTCGTCATCGACCAGAATGTACATCCGGCCATTGCGCGCTTCGTCGATGATCTCCTCGATCGTGGCGAGGACCGGGCGTCCGTCATTGGCATCGAGAAAGGTTTCAAGCTTGGCAAGCGTATCGGCCGTCGGGTTCCAGCTATCCTCGCCGCAATCGCGCAAGGTATTGGCGTGCAGACCGGCAGCGCGGGCAAGCCCCGCACGTGTCATGACACCGGAGATGACGAGATCGCGGACGCGTGTGATGGTCGATGTGCTCATAGCACCTAAGTATCACATCGCAATGTGAATGCAATCCGGCGAGAGATAACAAATGTGACACTCTCCCTGAGAGAGAGTGGTGATATCCGATGTAGAGGAAGGGGGGTGGTGGACGCACTAGGGCTCGAACCTAGGACCCGCTGATTAAGAGTCAGCTGCTCTACCAACTGAGCTATGCGTCCATTCCGTCAAATTCCCCAAGGATGGGGCCGCCGGAAACACCGATCAGGAGGGCCGGAGCCGCGCCTTGATTCGCGTGAGGCGCTGCATTTAGCGCGTCCTGATTCGATGGCAAGACGTTAATTACACTTCGGCGAATTTAAATTGCCAGGCCGCGGCGCGGCGCCTCGCGGTTCCAGCGGTTGACCATCATCAGCAGGCCGATGCAGATCATGTTCGTCATCATCGACGAACCGCCATGGCTCATCCACGGCAGCGGGATGCCCTTGGCCGGTGCCATGCCCATCACCATCAGCAGATTGATTGCGATATAGAAGAAGATCGTCGCCGTCGCGCCGGCAGCCAGCAGCGCGCAGAAGCGGTCATGGCTTTCGCTGGCAACCTTCCAGCCCCAGCGCAGGATCAGCGTGTACATCGCCAGCACGAAAATCCCGCCGACAAAGCCCCATTCTTCGGCCATCGTCGCGAACACGAAATCGGTGTGTGGTTCGGGCAGGTAATTGAGGTGGCTCTGGGTGCCGTTATTAAAGCCCTTGCCGAAGATCCCGCCCGATCCGATCGCGATCTTGGATTGCGCGATGTGGTAACCTGCGCCCAGCGGGTCGTTCTCGGGATCGAGGAAGGTGGTAACGCGCGCACGCTGGTAATCGTGGAGCGCGAAGAAATAAATCAGCGGCAGGGCGGCGATCCCGAGCCCCCCTGCGGTCAGGAACCACCACAGCGGCAGTCCGCTCAGAAACATGACGACAACGCCGCCAAACGCGATG
Organism: Erythrobacter neustonensis; assembly: GCF_001663175.1. NCBI lineage: Bacteria > Pseudomonadati > Pseudomonadota > Alphaproteobacteria > Sphingomonadales > Erythrobacteraceae > Erythrobacter > Erythrobacter neustonensis. The sequence continues at coordinate 2,563,404 of NZ_CP016033.1, forward strand.
GCAACCGATGTGCCAAGGTCGGGCTGCATCAGCACCAGCCCGATCGGCAAGGCAATCAGCATCCCCGACGGCACGACCGAACGCCACGACCCGATCATCCCCGACGGCAAGGTTTCGTAAAACCGCGCCATCGCCAGCACGACGGCAGGCTTCATCAGCTCCGATGGCTGAATGCGGATCGGGCCGAATTCGAGCCAGCGCTGGCTTCCCCCGCCGACCTGTCCCACCACTTCGACCGCGAGCAGCAAAAGCAGCACCGCCGTATAGGCCGGATAGGTCAGGAGCCGCACCGCATCGCGGGGCAAGGAGGCGATGATCGCGGTCATTACCGAAAAAACACCGAACCGGACAAAATGCGACAGCGCAAAGGGCTGCATCGCCCCGCCGCCTGCCGAATAAAGCACCAGCCCGCCAAAAGCGGTCAGCAGGACCAGCGGGATGAGCATCTCCCAAGGCTGGCGCGCGATAGGTTCCGGCACGATGCCGCGTGCGCCCAAGCTGTTCATTACAGACCCTCCGGCGCTGCGGGCGGGGCCGCAGGGGCAGAGGCTGGCGTTGAAGCGGAACCGGCAGCCGCCGCGCCGTTTGTCGGAACGGGGGTCGCGCCTGCTGCTGCCGCGCCGCCGGGAGGCGTGCCCGATGGGTTGGCTTCGGGGCGCGGTGCAATCGCTTCGCCGGCAATCGCATCGGTCTGTGCCGCTGCACGGCGGGCCTCGGCCTCGACTCGGTCGAAGATTTCCTCCTCGCGGCGCGGCGGGCGGTTGACGGTTGCCCCGCGTTCGGCCGCATAGGCGGCATAGCGCCGTTCGAGCCGCTGCTGGGCGGTTCCGCCCCATTCGGCCTCGAGCCCGGCGAGCGCTTCCAGTCCCTTGGCCGGATCGAACATGAAGGTCATGACATCGCGCGCGATCGGATAGGCCGCGCCCGACCCGCCCCCGTGCTCGATCACGACAGCCCCGGCATAGCGCGGATTGTCGTAAGGCGCGAAGAAGATGAACAGGCCATGGTCGCGGTATTTCCAAGGACCCGACTTGCCGTTCGATTTCGACAGCGAGACGACCTGCGCGGTGCCAGTCTTGCCGGCCATCAGCGTGCCGTCGATCGGCAGCCGCGCGCGGCCCGCCGTGCCGGGGCCGTTGACCACATCGCTCATCGCCTGCCGGACATAGGAGACCTGTTCAGCGGGAAAATCGATCTTGTCGAACCCCTTCGGCTGCGTATCGAGCGTCAGACGCGGCATTACGTGCTTGCCCGTGGCAAGGCGCGAAGCCATCACCGCCAGCTGCAACGGGCTTGAAAGCATGTAGCCTTGCCCGATGGTCGCATTCACCGTGTCAAAGGCCTGCCATTCGCGGCCCCACTTCTTCATTTTCCAGGCGGGGTCGGGAACGGTGCCGAAAAACTGGCTGGTGACGGGCAGCGGGAATTCCTGCCCCATCCCGCAACGCCGCGCCATGTCGGCGATGGGCTGGATTCCGGTGCGCTGCGCCATCGCATAGAAATAGACGTCGCAGCTCTGGTAGATCGCCTTGGCCATGTTGGTGGGCCCGTGACCGCGCCGGTTCCAGCATCCGAACACGCGGTTGCCCACACGCAGACCGCCGCCGCAATACACGGTCTCATCGGGATCGACCCCGGCCTGCATCAGCGCCATCGACACCATCGGCTTGACCGTGGAGCCGGGTGGATAAAGCCCTTTCAAAACCTTGTTGCGCAGCGGAACGCGTTCGTCGTCGCGCAGCATCGCGTATTCGACGCCGCCGATCCCGTCCGAGAAGGAGTTGGGATCGAAGCTGGGCATCGAGGCCATGCAGAGCAGATCGCCCGAATGGCAATCCATCACCACCACCGACCCGCTTTCAAGGCCGATCCGCCGGGCAGCGTAATCCTGCAACGGCCCGTCAATCGTGAGGCGAATTGGATTGCCCTGCACGTCCTCGCGGGTTTCAAGATCGCGGACGATCCGCCCGCCAGCGGTCACTTCCACGCGCCGCGCACCCGGAACACCGCGCAGGTTCTTCTCGAACTGCTTTTCCAGCCCGTCCTTGCCGATCTTGTAGCCCGGCGTGATCAGCAGCGGGTTCGGATCTTTTTCGTATTCCTCGGCCGAGGCAGGACCGACATAGCCGATGAGGTGACCCACGCTCGAAGCGGTGGGGTAGAACCGCGAAAAACCACGCTGCGGCACCACGCCGGGCAAATCCGGCAAACGCACGCTCAGCGCGGCGAATTGCTCGTAACGCAGACCGCTGGCAACCTCGACCGGCTGAAACCCGCGCGCGCTGGCGACCTTGTCCTTGATGTCGGCGATCCGCGCAGGTTCAAGCGAGAGCAGCGCGCCCAATTGGTCGATCGTCGCCGTGGCATCGACCAGACGCTCGGGGATCAGATCGACGCGGAAGTCGGCCCGGTTCGATGCCAGCGGCGCGCCGTGCCGGTCGAGGATCCACCCGCGGCGCGGCGGCACCAGCGTCAGGTTGACCCGGTTGCTCTCGGATTCGAGCCGGTATTTCTCGTTCTCGGCTACCGACAGATAGCCGAGCCGTAGCGCCAGCAGCGCGCCGATGCCGCCCTGAACCGCGCCAATGATTACCGCCCGGCGTTCGAAGGTGTCGCGCAGGATCGATGCGCTGATCATCCGCGAGGGTTTCTGCGGGCCTTTGCGAAGGAAGGGCAACTTCATCAGCCGAGTTTCCGCGATCGAGACAGCCGAAACCGGTCGAACCCTGCCACCATCCGCGCCACGAAGGGATAGAGCAGAACCGCAAAAACGGCTTGCGGTGCAGCGACGATGAACAGTTCGGGGGTTAGCTGCGCACCGGAGACGACCAGCGTCAAAAACCAGTAAGACAGCGAAATCACGCTGGCGGTGAACCAGTCCTGCCAGAAGCCGCGCCAAGGAAACTTGGTTTCAACGGCCTCGATCGCCAGCATCGCCAGCGACCACAACAGCACCGCGCTCCCGAAAGGCTGTCCGCTGAACAGATCGTCGAACGCGCCGAGCGGCGCTCCCGCCCACAGCGGCAGCAGACCGGGGCGGACCATGCGCCATGCCAGCAGCACCAGCAGGCCGACCGAAGGCAGCAGCGGCATCGTGTCGGCGATCAGCAGCACCGGCAGCATCGATCCCAGCATGATCGATGCATAGGGCACAAGGCGCACACGCAACGGATCAGCCGCGCGATTGATCCGCGGGCCGTAGATGTCCGAGCGGGCACGGGGATCGAACCGCTCCATCATTCCTCCGCGGGCGAAGAGGCGGGCGCGGCGCTGGCAGGGGAGGGCGCGGGCGTGGGCGAAGCGGCCGGGGTCTCCGCCGCTTCGAGTTCGGCCAAGGCCTGCGCTTCGTAAACCGGCATGACCGAGACGTAATTCGTGGCCGCGGGTTCTGCGACCAGTTGCCCGATGCCGCCATCGGGGGTCAGCTTGGTAATCACCGCAACCGCAACATCCGGGCGATAATAGCCGCCGGCCCCGCTGGTCACCATCAGGTCGCCCACCTTGAGCGGATTGACGCCGAGGTTGACGAGCCGGATGCGCAGCAGGCCGTCACCGCGTCCTTCTGCGAACGCGATCACATTGTCCTTCGCCCGGCGGACGGGCAGCACGCTTTCGCTGTCGGTGAGCAACAACACGCGGGCGGAGCTGCGGCCGGCTTCCAGAACGCGGCCGATCACGCCGCGTTCGGATATGACCGGCATCCCCGGCCGCACCCCGCGCGACGAGCCGGCGCTGATATAGGCGTGCCGCCGTGCGCTGGTCGCGGTGGAACCGACCAGACGCGCAAAGGCGACCGGCTTGTTCTCTGCATCACGCAGCCCGAGCAGCCCTTTCAGGCGGCGGTTTTCCGCCCTGACCGCGTCGGCTTCGGCCAGACGGATGCGGGCCAGCCCGTTTTCGCGGCGCAATTCGGCGTTCTGCGCGCCTGCGCTGAGGTAGCCTGCAACCGTCGCAATCAGGCCCTTGCTCTGCTCGCGCGCAGCAGCGGTGCCCGAACCCACGGGCGCAATCGCATCGCTAGCCACCCCGCGCACCGGCGCAAAGGCATCCGGCTGCCACAACGACAGCGTAAGCAGGCCAAGCCCGGCCACAGCGCCGCCCGCGGCCACGAGGTAGCCGGTAAACCGCGAATATTGCGCTTTCTTCGAGAAGCCCGTGCGGCGCGAAGAGGGGGGCGCCATGGCTTTACAGTCCCTTCTGCCGCTGCGACCGGCTCATACGCATGCGGATCAGGCGGTCTGCAGCACGCCGCGGTAGATCGGATCTTCCATCGCGCGCCCGGTGCCGATGGCGACGCACAGCAAGGGATCTTCCGCAACCGAAACGGGCAGGCCGGTTTCTTCGCGCAGGTGCTCGTCGAGCCGCCGGATCAAGGCACCGCCGCCAGTGAGCACTATCCCCTGATCAACGATGTCTGCCGCCAATTCGGGCGCGGTGTTTTCCAGCGCAATGCGCACGCCTTCGACGATCGCGCCGATCGGTTCGCTCAGGGCTTCGGCGACATGCGCCTGATTGATCGTGATTTCCTTGGGAACGCCATTGACGAGGTCACGGCCCTTCAGGGTGATGATTTCGCCGATGCCGTCTTCGGGGATCATGGCGATGCCGTAGTCCTTCTTGATACGCTCTGCGGTCGCATCGCCGATCAGCAGGTTGTGGTGTCGGCGCACGTAGGAAACGATCGCTTCGTCCATCTTGTCGCCCCCGGTGCGGACCGAGGTGGTGTAGGCGAGGCCGCGCAAGGACAGCACGGCAACTTCGGTGGTGCCGCCGCCGATATCGACCACCATCGAACCCACGGGTTCGGTCACGGGCATGTCGGCCCCGATCGCGGCGGCCATCGGCTCGAGGATCAGGTGCACGTCCGAAGCGCCCGCATTCGAGGCGGCATCGCGGATCGCGCGGCGTTCGACCGAGGTCGAACCCGAGGGCACGCAGATCACGATTTCGGGATAGCGGAACATCGACTTCTTGCCGTGGACCTTCTGGATGAAGTGCTTGATCATCTGCTCGGCGACCTCGATGTCGGCGATCACGCCGTCGCGCAGCGGGCGGATCGCCTCGATCGTGTCAGGGGTCTTGCCCATCATCATCTTCGCATCGTCGCCCACCGCCTTCACGCGGCGAATGCCATTGATCGTCTCGATCGCGACCACCGAAGGCTCGTTGAGGACGATCCCCTGATCCTGGACATAAACGAGCGTGTTAGCAGTGCCGAGATCGATCGCCATGTTTTGCGAGCCGAACTTGAAGAGATTGGACAGGAAGCTCATCGTGTTTCCAATGTTGGTGGAGGTGGTCGTGGGGGCGCAGGCGTGTCGCAGGACATGACTGAGACACGTTGGCCAGCCGGTTTATGACATGATGCGCCGCGCCTAGCGAATCTACGGACAAAACGCCAAAATATTTGTCCACGGTAGCGGCGATTTTGCACACGGTTGCTCTCGAAAAAGGGGCCGCCTACCGCTAACCTCGGGTGGCAATGCCCGAAATCCGCCGCCTCCCCTCCGATTTGGTCAATCGCATCGCCGCGGGCGAAGTGGTCGAACGGCCCGCAGCCGCGCTGAAGGAGCTGGTCGAGAACGCGATCGATGCCGGCGCGCAGCGAATCGGTGTGGTTCTGTGCGATGGCGGACTGCAGCGGATCGAAGTGGTCGACGATGGCTGCGGCATGGCGCCCGAGGCCATGGCGCTCGCGCTGGAACGGCACGCGACCTCGAAATTGCCCGAATCGCTGATTGGCGCGGAAGGTGCGATCGAGCTGGTGACGACACTGGGTTTCCGCGGCGAAGCCCTGCCCAGCATCGCCAGTGTCGCGCGGCTCACGATCGAAAGCCGCGAGCGGTCGGCAACCGATGGCTGGCGGCGCATCGTCGATCACGGCGCTGTCGTTGCCGATGAACCAGCAGCGCTGCCGCCCGGAACGCGGGTCAGGGTGGAAGACCTTTTTGCCAGAGTGCCTGCGCGGCGCAAATTCCTGCGCACCGCGCGCAGCGAATATGCTGCCTGCCTCGATGTCGTGCGGCGTCTGGCCATGGCGCGTCCCGACATCGGTTTCACGCTGGAAACCGCCACCGACAACGCCCGGCGCACCGTGCTGTCGCTTCAGCCGGGAGAAGCGCTGGACACCCGCGTCGCGCGGATCATCGCGCACGAACTCAAGGACAATTCGGTCCCGATCGAACTCGAGCGCGACACCGTTCACGGCGTGATGCGCCTGACCGGGGTCGCGGGTCTGCCGACCTGGAACCGGGGCGTGGCCGATCATCAGTATCTGTTCGTCAACGGGCGGCCCGTGAAGGATCGCCTGCTGGTGGGCGCGGTGCGCGGCGCCTATGCCGATATGCTGGCGCGCGATCGCCATGCGGTGCTCGCGCTGTTTCTCGATCTGCCGCCTTCGGATGTCGACGTGAATGTACACCCGGCCAAGACTGAAGTGCGGTTTCGCGATTCGGCGGGTGTGCGCGGTTTCATCGTCAGCGGGCTGCGGCATGCGCTTGGCACAGGCGATCGGCGCAGCGCGCAAGGTCCCGACCGCGCAGCAATGGCGCGCTGGGTATCCGAGCCGGTCGCGCCATCATCCGCGCCGATTGCACCGCTGCTTGAAAACGTGTTCCTCAACCGCGATTGGAACGCGCCGCAACCACGCCTCGGCGAAGCCCGCACGTCGTGGGCCGCACCGCTCGCGCAGCCGCAGGGGCGCGCGGAAGAAGCCGTTCCGGTGCCCGCCGAAGCGCAGGCCTATCCGCTCGGGATTGCGCGGGGGCAGGTGGCCAACACCTATATCGTTGCCGAGGCTGCCGATGGGCTGGTTCTGGTGGATCAGCATGCGGCGCACGAACGGCTCGTGCTCGAACGGCTGCGGGCCGCGGGTGCGGAAGAAGCCAACCGCCGCAGCCAGGCGTTGCTGGTTCCCGATGTGGTCGAGATGGACGAGGTCGATTGCGACCGGCTCGAAGATGCGGCGGCTGGTTTCGCACGCTTCGGCTTGGCGATCGAGCGTTTCGGTCCATCGGCGATGCTGGTCCGTGCGCTACCTGCCGCGCTGCCCAATGCGGACAGCGGCGCATTGCTGCGCGATCTTGCCGACGACATCGCCAAGCATGGCAAGCAGGAGGACAGCGGCGCGCTGCTTCTTGCGGAACGGCTCGAACTGGTGCTCGCCACGATGGCCTGCCACGGATCGGTGCGGGCAGGGCGCACGCTCAGCGTTGCCGAAATGAACGCCCTGCTGCGCGAAATGGAGGCGACCCCGCGCTCGGGCCAATGCAATCACGGGCGGCCGACCTGGGTCAAACTCGGCATGGACGATGTCGAGAAGCTGTTCGGTCGCCACTAGATCGGCTTGGATTACCGCGACGCAGCTTTGCGGGCATGCGCCTCGATATCGGGGATCGTGCGATAACGCGCGAGCACGAGGCTGAAGAGCCCGAAGGTCAAAAGGCCGATCGCGACCACGGTCAGCAGCCAGCCCGTTCCGGCAAGCGATGCGACCGCTTCGCCCAGCGTCTTCACATTGCCCGATCCTTCCTTGAAGAACCCGGTCTCGATCAGCGACCAACCGATGATGGTGAAGATGACCGCACGCGTGGCATAGCCGATCCGTCCGATCAGCTTGGTCTGCGACGGGGCAGCGGGCGAGATCTTGTCCATGAACTTCGCCGTGACCGCCTTTTCCGCCTGCGCGAATGCCGCAGCGAAAAAGCCGATGCCGAGGATGCCGATCACCGTGCCGCCAAGGCCGAAGGACAGCACACCCTGTGCCGCTTCGGCAGCGCCATTGCCGCCTCGGCCCGCATCGCGTGTTGCGAACTGGTATGCTGTCCAAGCAAGCGCCAGATGGCCGACGCCGCTGCCGGCATGGCCGATCCGCTGCGCCCAGCCTTTGGCATCCGAACCCTTGTGCTCGATATCGAAGGCGGGGGAGGCGAACCGGAACAGGGCATAGGCGGTGAGCCCGATCACCAGCACCCATAACAGCGCATTGCCGCCCGGGATCGAATCGACGGTTTCGAATATTCCGGCAGTGCCCTGACTGATCTGGCCTAGCGCACCCAGCGCGATAAGCCCCAGCGTGATGTAAAGGATCGCACGGCTGAAATAGCCCACCCGAACCAGCGTTTCGATCTTCCCTGCCTGTCCCGTCACTGCACCGCTCCCATGAATTTGTGGGACGCAAGAGCGTTCAGACAGGCAACTTGTTCCCTTGGTGCCGCAAAGAACCGGCAGATGCCGCGCCAGACGCGAGCTTAACGGCGCAGTGCTGGTTTTACATCGTCCAGTTTGCCATCGGCATCGGCATCGACAGGCAGGCCCAGCACTGCGCGAAGCAGTGCCGCGACGGCGACGTTATCGAACACGGGCAAGGTTGCGCCGCGGGAGAATGCCGGGCCGCTCGCGACGAACAAGGAGAGCATTTCGGGATCGGCATTGTCATATCCGTGCGCGCCGCCCTTGACGGGATAGGCAGACGGTCCGGCAAGGATTGTCCAGCCATTTTCCGCGATGCAGATGATTGCCGCGACCCGCGGGTTGCGTCCGTAATGCAGCCGCTCGGGCAAATCTTCCTTGCGCGTGCAGGTCATGTGTTCGTGCGGCACCAGCAGCGCGGCAGCGACGCGGTCGTCGGTGCCGGTGACAGGCTCGATCGCCGCATAAGGGCCGGTTTCGACCGCGATATAGCTCGCCCGGTCTATCAGTGTGTCGAGCTGGATCACACGGCTTTCATCGGTCGCGCGCATCCCGTGGTCGGCCACGATCACCAGATTGAGCGGCACGCGCATCGCTGCCGCGCCGTCGACCAGTTCGCCGATCCGCGCGTCCACCTCGGCCAGCGCGGCGTTGACTTCGGCGCTGTCGGGACCGAACCGGTGACCCGCCGTGTCGACCGTGTCGAAATAGATCGTCGCGAATTGCGGACGGATCGCCGCCGGGCGCCGCAGCCAGTCGAGCAGCGTGTTGACCCGCTGCACATTGCCGATGTTCTGATCGAAGCGCATCCAGTCGCGCGGACGCAGGTTGCCATAAGCCAGCTCGCTGCCCGGCCAGAACATCGTTGCCGTGCGAAGACCGGCACGTTCGGCCGCGATCCACACCGGCTCGGCCTCGCTCCACCAGAACGGGTCGAGCGCCTGCGTTGCATTGCCAAGGCTGAACATCACGCCCGGCCGGCGCGGGTCGATCATCGAATTCCCGACGATCCCGTTGCGATCGGGCCGCTTGCCGGTGACGATGGCAAAATGATTGGGGAAGGTCTTGGTCGGAAAGCTCGGCCGCATCGGCCCGCTGGCGCCAGTCTTCGCAAGCCGGGCGATGCGCGGGGTAAGGCCGCGATCGATGTAATCGGCGCGAAACCCGTCGATCCCGACCAGAACCGTAACCGGCTGCGCTGCGGTTCTGGCCGACACGGCGGCCGGCACAAGCAGCAATGCTGCCACCATCATAAGGATACGCATGAGCTGGCCTTTACCGGATTGCCGCTGCCATGAAAGCGATCAGACGTTGAACTTGAACATCAGGATGTCGCCGTCTTGGACGACGTATTCCTTGCCTTCCTGCCGCAGCTTGCCTGCTTCCTTCCCGCCCGCTTCGCCGCCGAGGGCGACGTAATCGTCGAAGGCGATGGTTTCGGCCCGGATGAAGCCGCGTTCGAAATCGGAATGGATCTCGCCCGCTGCCTGCGGCGCCTTTGCGCCATCGGGGAAGGTCCATGCGCGGGCTTCCTTGGGGCCGCAGGTGAAGAAGGTCTTGAGGCCCAGCAGCTTGTATCCGGCGCGGATGACGCGCGCGAGACCGCTTTCGGTGAGGCCCAGCGCTTCGAGAAATTCGCCGCGGTCCTCGACCGGCATCGTCACCAAATCGGCTTCGATCGCAGCGGAGACAACCACAGCTTGCGCGCCTTCTGCCGCGGCCTTGGCAAAGACTCTGGCAGAAAGTTCGTTGCCCTCGGCGGCGTCCTCTTCGGCGACGTTACAGACGTAGAGCACGGGCTTCGCGGTAAGCAGCTGCGCCTGACGGAACAGACGCGCTTCTTCCTCGTCATTGGGAACGGTGAGGCGGGCAGGCTTGCCCTCGCGCAACAGATCAAGCGCCTGACCAAGCACGCTGGCCATCGCCTTGGCCTCCTTGTCCCCGGCCGCCCCGCGCTTGGCCGCAGCCGGCACGCGCTTTTCGAGGCTTTCGAGGTCGGACAGCATCAGTTCGGTCTCGACCACTTCGGCATCGGCAATCGGATCGACCTTGTTCGCGACATGCTGGATATCGCCGTCTTCGAAGCAGCGCAGCACGTGGACGATGGCGTCGACTTCGCGGATATTGCCGAGGAACTGGTTGCCGAGGCCTTCGCCCTTGCTCGCGCCCTTCACGAGACCCGCAATGTCGACAAAGCCGAGCTGCGTCTCGATGATCTTGGCGCTCTTGGCGATAGCGGCAATCTGCTGGAGCCGGTCATCGGGCACGGCAACCTGCCCCACATTCGGTTCGATCGTGCAGAAGGGATAGTTGGCCGCTTGCGCAGCCTGCGTCTCGGTGAGCGCATTGAACAAGGTGGATTTGCCCACATTGGGCAGGCCGACGATCCCGCAACGGAAACCCATGATGATTGTGCCTTGGCTATCTGGAAAGCGCAGGCCCTTAGCGCCGGATCGCCGCGATGACCAGTGGGGTGAGGCCGTCGTCAGCCAAGGCCGTTGTCGCGGCGCCAAGCGGCAAGCCGGGCAGGGCTGGTCAGACGCACCAGCGTGCCGCTGAACTGTGACAAGGCCGCCTCGGTGCGCAGGCGTGGGCCGGAATTCCAGTTCATCACATACCAGAAGAAGCCTACATCGAAGCGTTCGGGGCAATCGTCGGGCATGTCAGGGCGCGAGGTGCCGCGCAGGGTGACAATCCGCCGCACCAGTCGCCACAGGCAAAGGGTAACGGGAAAATCGAGATAGATCACGGTGTCTGCCCGCGCGAGCCGAGGGCCGAGCGTGCTACCGTAATTGCCTTCGATCAGCCAGCGATCCTGCGCGACAATTTCGTCAAGCCTTGCCGAGAGCTGCGCCTTGTCGGTTTCGAACCAACCGGGCTGCCAGCCGAGCCTGTCCATGTGCACGAGCGGCAATCCGAGGCTCGGCGCAAGCTCTCGCGCCAGCGTGCTCTTGCCTGCTCCGCACGGGCCGATGATGAGGACGCGGCGCATGGCTACAGTTTCCCGCAAGCTTGGGCCAAGTGCAATGCGCAAAGTCAGGCGCAGGGGTAGGGTGCGCGAAGCTTCAGGACTTGGGCGTATCCTTGCGGCGGCGCTTGGCCAGCAGGATTGCTGCGGCGCCGGCGCCGAACAGCGCGGCCATCGCCGGTTCGGGAACCGCCGTGCCGCCCGAGGAGGTCCCGCCGGAAGTTCCGGTGGGCTCGGTCGGGGTTTCTTTCATGGCATGGGCGGGAACAGCGACCGATGCGGCCGCCATCATGATTGCAAGCGATCCGGAAAACAGCGTGCGGGTCATCGTCTGCCTCTTCGAGAGTTGCAGCCGGCAAGATCATCCTGACGGCGAGACCCCGGTTGTAACGCACAATCGGACGCGTTTCCCGCGGCCTGTCAGAGATGTTGCGAAATGAAACAGAATGGCGAACGCGCCGTTAACCCTGCATCCGCAGCGCGACATCGTTCATGAAGCGAACGTCATCACCCTTGGCCAGCCATTCGGCTTCGGCACCCATCGCACCCAGCATTTCGGCAAGGTCGTCGCCTTCATCCTTGGCAAAATTGCCCAGCACATGGCCGGTGACGCGGTCCTTGTGTCCGGGATGGCCGATGCCGAGCCTGATCCGGCGATAGTCGGGTGCGCCGAGGCTGGCGCAATGCTGGTCGATCGATCGCAGGCCATTGTGCCCGGCGTGCCCGCCGCCCTGCTTCACCTTGACCTTGAAGGGGGCAAGGTCGAGTTCGTCGTGGAACACGGTCAACACATCGGTGCCCAGCTTGTAGAACCGCAGCGCCTCACCGACACTGCGCCCGCTTTCGTTCATGAAGGTGGCGGGCTTGAGCAGCAGCACTTTCTGGCTGCCGATGCGCCCCTCCTGCGCCCATCCGCTGAATTTCGTCTGCACCGGGCCGAAGCTGTGCATGTCGGCGATAACGTCGAGCGCCATGAAGCCGACATTGTGCCGGTGCAGCGCATAGCGCGGTCCGGGATTTCCGAGGCCGACCCAGATTTGCATCACATGCTCCTATGGCGCAGCCTCTACGGCACGGCAGCCCAAAACGAAACGCCGGACTTCCTGCGAAGCCCGGCGTTCGAAAATCGTCGCAGAGGCGAGCGCTTATTCGGCGCCAGCCGCTTCGGCGTCGTCCGCGTCGCCTTCGCTGCTCTTCAGCGCCGAGGGGGCGACGATGGTGGCGATGGTGAAGTCGCGATCGGTGATCGCGCTGCTGACCTTGCTGGGCAGCTTCACTTCGCTGATGTGGATCGAATCGCCGACATCCTTGCCGGTGACGTCGATCTCGATCTGGTCAGGGATCGCGTTGTTCGGGCACACGAGCTCAAGCTCGTGACGCACGACATTGAGAACGCCGCCCTTCTTGAGGCCGGGCGAAGCGTCTTCGTTGGTGAACACCACGGGCACCTGCACGGTGACTTCCGAATTGCCCGAGAGGCGCAGGAAATCGACGTGGACCGGGCGGTCGGTCACCGGGTGGAACGCGACATCCTTGGGCAGCGTGCGAACGGTCTTGCCATCGATCTCGATGTTGACGATCGAATTCATGAAGTGACCGGTGCCGAGTTGGCGAACCAGTTCCTTCTGTTCGACGTGGATCATGACAGGTTCTTCCTTGCCGCCATAAATGACAGCAGGTGTCCGACCATCGCGACGAAGTGCACGGGAGGCTCCCTTGCCAGCCCGTTCGCGCGATTCAGCCGGCAGGGTAAGAGTCTCGCTCATACGAATGCCTTTCGAATGCATGTTTGAAAAATAACCATCCGGTGCAAGCCGCCTCCAGGGATGACCGGGAATGCACCGAAGCGCGGGCCCTTAGAGGCAGATCGCGCGATTGGCAACCGGTTTGCCGTAGCGCCTCAGCGCTGTTCGATGCGCCGGACGCGGTAGCCTTGCGCCGCAAGCAGCGCGGCGAGGCCGTCGGGCCCGACCAGATGCGCCGCGCCAACTGCGATCAGCGGGCGGGGCTCGGTGCGCAGCACCGGCAACAAGGCCGCAGCCCAGCGGCGATTGCGCGCCGTCAACAACGCCTCGCGAAGATCAGGATCAGCCAGAATGCCTTCGCGCGAGGCGGTTTCGATCGCTTCCGCATCGCCCGCAGCCCAAGCCCGTTGCAACCGTTCGGGATCCTTGTCCGCCGCGGCGCTTTCGGCAATCACCGCAGCCAGCATGGTGCGTTGCCGGGCTTCGGGCAGGCGGTCGAATATCGCGAGCTGCCCGGCTGCGCCTTCAAGCTCGGAAACGCGGCGATCGGCAAAATCATTGATCAGCGCTCGATCGACCCCGTTGGCCGGGTCGCCCGCCGCATCGACCCGTGCGAGCGCGAGGGCAACTGCCCAGGTTTCGGTCGAGGCAAAATCCTCGTCGCTGAGGCCGCCGCGGTGCATCAGCGCGGCAAGCGGCGCGCGCTGGGCGGCGGGCACCCGATCGGCGAGCGCGGGCAGGGAGGGGCTGGTGGCAAGCTGCGCAAACGTCGTGCCCAGTGCCGCCGTGTCGCCGAGCGTTGCAACCTCGACCACCAGCACATCGGCCTCGTCGATCGCGCGCTGGACTGCCGCAGTCCGCCAGTCGATGCCATCGGGAAGGGCGTGGATGGTTCCCACCATCCAGCCCTCCACCGTGCCATCGGCCGCAGCAAGTTCATAGAGCAGCGGTGCGGGCGGGTCGCGGTCCGCGTCTGCCTCGCTGCGCCCGTCGCTGCACCCGGACAGGCCAAGCACCAGTGCGGGGATGATGAGCGCGGCGATCCAGCGCCGCAGCCGGGCACCTGCCGGGGGGTGCCGTGATCTGCCGGGAATGGCCATGATGCCGTGCCCCTTACTTGACCCGCGTGGTCTCGATCCGCTTCTTGGCAAGGTAATCCTGCACGCTCCGCTCACCCGCCAGATGGCCTGCGCCGACCGCAACGAACACGGTGCCCGGCGTTTCCAGACGCTTGCCGATCCACTCGGCCCAATTGGCGTTGCGATTGTAGAGCAGGGCTTCGGCGACCTTGGGATCATCGAGGCCTTCGTTCATCACCTCGGCAAGTGCCTCCGGCTCACCCTTGACCCATGCGGACACCATGCGGTCGATCATCGCCTTGCCTTCGTCCATGCTGGTGGCGGCCTCCATCATGAAGGCGATCTGCGCATCCTGCGGCATCCCATCGAAGATGCCGAGCTGGAACGCGGCGGTTTCAAGCGCGTCCTTCTGCTTGTCGCCCGTCTTGGTGAGCAGCACCTTTTCCGTGCCGCTGGCAAGATCATAACCCTGCAACGTGAGCGGCAGGATCGACAGCGTCAGGCCGACCATCCAGGGCTTCATGCGATCGAACTGAGCAGCCAGCGCATCGGCGGGTTTCGGCACCAGGCCTTTGGCCTTGGCATCCTCGTATCCGGCGCGCGCCTCGGCCGGGAGCGCGGCGAGCTGCTGGGCTTCGATGCGCGGGCCAAGGTCTGCGAGTGCGGCTTCGTATTGCTGCTTCTGCTCACCGGTCAGGAGGCTGCGCAGTGTGGTGCCTTCGGGCAGCACGCCCAGCGTCTGGGACAGCTGCGCCATCTGCGCCTCGCTGGCGGGATCCATCGGGATTTCGGTCACCAGCGTGTCGGAGGCCTCGAACGCTTTGGCGATCGTGGGCGTGTACCACACGACATCCTTGGGCAGCACATGGACCGTGCCGAAAAGGTAAATCGTGGTGTCCTCGTCGGCGACCTTCCACAGGGCAGGGCCCCTGCCTGCGGGGGCTGTCGCCGCCGCATCCGTCCCGGCTTCGGCTGCGGCGGGATGCGCGCCGAACAGCGCAAGCGGCAGGGCGGTGATCGAAAGCAGGGTGCGCAGTGTCATGGAACGTCTCCTCGATTTTGCATTGAGTGGGAAAAGATTGCGGGATTGCAAGCTTATGCTTGCCGGTGAAGTCATGCGGGCGTGCAGATCAACTGTCTGAAGCATCGTCAAAAATCTCCTCGATCGGCATGGCGAACAGCCGCGCGATGCGGAACGCGAGGGGGAGGGAGGGGTCGTGCTTTCCTGTCTCGATCGCGTTCACCGCCTGGCGCGACACGTCCAGCCGTCCGGCGAGTTCTGCCTGCGACCAATTGCGCTCGGCACGCAGCACCTTGAGCCGGTTCCTCAACGCAGCCCCCTGATCCAGCGGGTATGAAAGCCCAGATAGAATGCCGCTATCGCCCCGAACCCCGCGATCTCGGCCGGGATATCCTGACCCGAGCCATTGCCCCTGAAGCCGTCATACACCCCTTCAAGAAACGGCAGCGCGATCAGACCGATGACCACCGCGGCAAAGGCCAGCGCGGTTCCTGCCTGCCACAAAGTCTCGATATATTCGTCACGAAAACGCGGGAGAAGCATCACGATCAACGGTGCCACCATCACCCCGATGCTAAAGCCCTTGGCAAAATCGGGCCAGTCCAACGCGAAGGCAAGGCAAGTGCACACCGTGGCGAGCCCTCCGATGTGGGCCATGGTCAGATAGATCATGGTTCGTTTCTCGCTCGTCATCGCAGTTCCTTTTTGTCAGGTATGCCTGACTTTATGTCGTGATTCGCTGACTATGTCAACATAACCTGACTTTATGTCGTGAAGGCGCGACTTCGGATTGTGATTGGCGGCTCTACAAAAGCTGCGGCATTGACGCTGTGGGGGTGTTCGGCCATTGCGAGCCGCCATGAATGCAGCACCCTCTTTTGCACCCGCCGGGGGCATGCCCGCCCGCGATCCGGCGCGCTCGTTTCAGGACATGATCCTGACGCTTCACGACTTCTGGAGCGCGCATGCCGGCTGCGTCATTCTCCAGCCCTATGACATGCGGATGGGCGCAGGCACCTTCCACACTGCAACCACGCTGCGCGCGCTTGGGCCGGAGCCCTGGAATGCTGCTTTCGTCCAGCCCTGCCGCCGTCCGACCGACGGACGCTACGGCGAGAACCCGAACCGGCTGCAACACTACTACCAATACCAAATAATCCTGAAGCCGAGCCCTTCGGATATTCAGGAGCTCTACCTCAAAAGTCTCGCCGCGATCGGCATCGACCCGCTGGCGCACGATATCCGCTTCGTCGAGGATGACTGGGAATCGCCGACGCTGGGCGCGTGGGGGCTGGGCTGGGAAGTCTGGTGCGACGGGATGGAAGTCACCCAGTTCACCTATTTCCAGCAGATGGGCGGCTTCGATTGCAAGCCTGTCGCAGGCGAGCTTACCTACGGGCTCGAACGATTGGCGATGTATATCCAGGGCGTCGACAACGTCTACGATCTGGCTTTCAACACGTCGGGCGTGACCTATGGCGACGTGTTCCTCGAAAACGAGCGGCAGATGTCGAAGTGGAACTTCGAGGTCGCCGACACCGACGCCTTGTTCGACCTCTTCGCCAAGGCCGAGGCGGAATGCCGCAACGCGCTGTCCGCGGACGTGCCGATCGCCGCTTATGAACAGGCGGTCGAAGCCAGCCACGTGTTCAACCTGCTGCAGGCGCGCGGCGTGATTTCGGTGCAGGAGCGTGCCAGCTACATGGGCCGCGTGCGCGACCTCGCGCGTGCATCGTGCGAAGCCTATGCAAAGAAGATGACCCCGCAATGGGAAGCGAAATACCCCGGATGGAGCCTCGTCTGATGGCCAACTTCCTGCTCGAACTGCGCTGCGAGGAAATCCCTGCCCGGATGCAGGCGGGCGCGCGCGCCGAACTGGAAAAGCTGTTCCGGCGCGAGCTTGACGCTGCCGGGGTCAAGGTGGGTGAGCTCACCATCTGGTCGACCCCGCGCCGTCTGGCGCTGATCGCACGCGGATTGCCGCTCGCGACCGAAGCGGTCAGCGAAGAAGCCAAGGGTCCGCCCGAAGGCGCGCCCGATGCCGCGATCGACGGGTTCTGCAAGAAAGCCGGCGTGACCCGCGAACAGCTCGAATTGCGCGATGTGAAGGGCCGGATGACCTATTTCGCGGTGATCGCGCAACCGGGCCGGGCGATGACCGATGTGCTTGCTGCGGCGATCCCGGCGATCATTCGCGATTTTTCGTGGCCCAAATCGATGCGCTGGGGCGCGGCGTCGATCACCACCGATGCGCTGCGCTGGGTGCGGCCGCTGTCGGGTATCGTTGCCCTGCTCGATGGTGCGGTGATCGACGTTGAGGTCGGCGGCATCCGGTCGGGTGCGACCACCCGCGGCCACCGCTTCCACCACGATGGCGACATCACGATCGCTTCGACCGGGAACTATGCCGAAAAGCTGCGCGCGGCGCATGTCATCGTCGACCACGAAGAGCGCGCCGCGATCATTCGCGAAGGCGCGGCGAAGGCTGCGGCCGACGCTGGCCTTACGCTGGTGGCGGATGAAGGGCTGGTGATCGAAAACGCCGGGCTGACCGAATGGCCGGTGCCGCTGCTCGGAAGGTTCGACGAGGACTTTCTCGACGTGCCCCCCGAAGTAATCCAGCTCACCGCGCGGGTGAACCAGAAGTATTTTGTCTGCGAGGATGCTGACGGCAAGCTCGCCAATGCCTTCGTCTGCACCGCGAACATCGATCCCAGCGACGCGAGCGTGGTGGTCGACGGCAATCGCAAGGTCCTCGCCGCGCGGCTTTCGGATGCGCGGTTCTTCTGGGAGCAGGACCAGAAGACCCCGCTGGCCCAGCACGCGCACAAGCTGGCGCGGATCACCTTCCACGAAAAGCTCGGCACGGTTGCGGACAAGGTCGAGCGCGTTGCCAGCCTCGCGCGCTGGCTGTGCGAGCAAGGGATCGTCGCTGGCGACCCGGCGCTGGCCGAACAGGCGGCGCGGCTGGCCAAGGCCGATCTCGTCACCGAGATGGTCGGCGAATTCCCCGAGTTGCAAGGGCTTATGGGCGGCTATTACGCTGCTCGCGAAGGTCTGCCGCAGGAGGTTTCGGACGCGATCCGCGATCACTACAAGCCGGTCGGGCAGGGCGACGACGTGCCCACCGCGCCGGTTACTGTGGCAGTCTCTCTGGCAGATAAGCTGGACACGTTGCGCAGTTTCTTCGCCATCGACGAGAAACCCACCGGATCGAAAGACCCGTTCGCGCTTCGCCGGGCGGCACTTGCCGTTATCCGGTTGATTGCAGAAAATGACCTGAGGCTCGGCGTCGCGGAGGGCGATCTGCTCGACTTCTTCGCGGACCGCCTCAAGGTTCAGCAGCGCGAGGCAGGCGTTCGCCACGATCTGATCGATGCGGTCTTCGCGCTCGGCGGCGAGGATGATCTTGTCCGCCTGCTCGCCCGCGTCCATGCGCTGCAGGCTTTCGTCACCACCGAGGACGGTGCGAACCTACTCGCCGGCTACAAGCGCGCGGCCAACATCCTCAAGAAGGAAGACTGGCACGGAATCGAAGGCGAAATCGCCGCCACCGGCGAGGAAGATCCGCTTGCGGGGGTCGACGACCCCGATCTTGCGCCGGTGATCGCGGCCAAGATGGCCGATCGCCACGCGGCCGCATCGACGCTTTCCTACACGCCCGAACCGGCCGAAAAGGCGCTGATCGACGCGCTCGATACTGCCGCTCCGCGCGCCGCCGCGGCGGTGGATAGCGAGCGGTTCGCCGATGCCATGGCCGCGCTTGCCACCTTGCGCGCGGCGGTGGACAGGTTCTTTGAAGAGGTGACCGTGAATGATGCCGACGCCGGCAAGCGCGCCGCAAGGCTTGCGCTGCTCGCGCGGTTCCGCGACGCTGTTCACCGCGTGGCCGATTTCAGCCGGATCGAGGGGTAAGGGTTTTTCGATCTTAGGACTGTGTCTCATGTGTCGCATGGTTCATGCTTGCGGCGCGCTAGCTTAACAGGATGATGTGACGTGCAGACAGTCTATCCCTTTGGCGGCAGCGCCGCACATTCCGATCCCCGCCAGAAGGACAAGACGATCGTCGGGGGCAAGGGGGCGAACCTTGCCGAAATGGCCAGCATCGGGCTGCCGGTGCCCCCGGGCTTCACGATCACGACCGAAGAATGCGTTGCCTATTTGAATGATGGCGGTGATTTTTCCGAAAGCCTGAAAGCTGCGGCACTGGATGCGCTCAGCCATGTCGAGCGGACGGTCGGCAAGCGGTTCGGCGATCCGGGCGATCCGCTGCTGGTATCGGTGCGGTCGGGCGCGCGGGTATCGATGCCCGGGATGATGGACACCGTGCTCAACCTCGGCCTCAACGACGATACCGTTACGGGTCTGGCGCAGTCTTCGGGCGATGCGCGGTTTGCCTGGGACAGCTATCGCCGGTTCATCCAGATGTATTCGGACGTGGTGCTGGGGATCGACCACGGCCTGTTCGAAGAAGCGCTCGAAATCGTGAAGGAAGACAACGGTTTCTATAACGATACCGAGATGTCGTCCGAACATTGGCAGGCCTTGGTGGGCCAATACAAGGGGATCGTCGAACAGGAACTTGGGCGGCCCTTTCCCCAAGATGTCAACGCGCAGCTGTGGGGCGCGATCCGCGCTGTGTTCGACAGCTGGGACAGCGACCGCGCGAAGGTCTACCGCCGGCTGAACGACATTCCGTCCGACTGGGGCACCGCGGTCAATGTGCAAGCGATGGTGTTCGGCAATATGGGCGAAACCAGCGCCACGGGCGTCGCCTTCACCCGCGACCCGGCGACCGGCGCGCGCGCCTATTACGGCGAATACCTGATCAACGCACAGGGCGAGGATGTCGTCGCCGGCATCCGCACGCCGCAATACCTCACCATCGCCGCGCGCGAGGCTGCGGGTGCCAAGCCGCTTTCGATGGAAGAGGCACTGCCCGAAGCCTACGCCGAATTGGCGCGCGTCTTCGACCTGCTGGAACTTCATTACAAGGACATGCAGGATATTGAATTCACGGTAGAACGCGGAAAGCTGTGGATGCTGCAAACGCGTTCGGGCAAGCGTACCGCGAAAGCCGCGCTCAAGATGGCGGTCGACATGGTGGCCGAAGGGCTGATCGACGAACGCGAAGCCGTGCGCCGTGTCGATCCGATGGCGCTCGACCAGTTGCTGCACCCCACGCTCGACCCCGAGGCCGAGCGCAATGTGCTCACCACCGGGCTTCCCGCCTCTCCGGGGGCAGCAGCGGGCAAGATCGTGCTCGATGCCGATACTGCCGAACAATGGGCGGGGCGGGGTGAAAAGGTGATCCTTGTGCGGGTGGAGACATCGCCTGAGGACATTCACGGGATGCACGCGGCACAGGGCATCCTCACCGCGCGCGGCGGGATGACGAGCCACGCCGCCGTGGTCGCGCGCGGCATGGGCCGCCCTTGTGTTTCCGGCGCGGGTCAGGTGTCGATCGACCGCGCGACGCGAACCCTTCGGATCGGCGCGACCGAACTCAAGGAAGGCGACGCGATCACGCTCGACGGGGCGACCGGGCAAGTCATGCTCGGCATCGTGCCCACGGTCGAACCCGAGCTTGCGGGCGATTTTGGCGCGCTGATGGTATGGGCGGACAAACTGCGCCGGATGAAGGTGCGCACTAACGCTGAAACGCCGGACGATTGCCGCATGGCGCGCCAGTTCGGCGCCGAGGGTATCGGCCTTTGCCGCACTGAACACATGTTCTTCGAGGCCTCGCGTATCTCTCTGGTGCGGCAGATGATCCTTGCAGAAGACGAGGCCGGTCGGCGGCGGGCGCTGGAACAATTGCTGCCCGAACAGCGGGCCGATTTTACCGCGATCTTCGAAGTGATGGCGGGGCTTCCCTGCACGATCCGCCTGCTCGATCCGCCGCTGCACGAATTCCTTCCGCATGCGGACGAGGAGTTTGCCGAACTGGCGGACGCCACCGGGTTGGGGGTCGATCATCTGAAACGCCGCGCGGCCGAGTTGCACGAATTCAATCCGATGCTCGGACACCGCGGTTGCCGCCTGGGGATCACGTTCCCCGAAATCTACGCGATGCAGGCGCGGGCGATCTTCGAAGCAGTGTGTGCGGTAAAGATCGCCAGCGGCGAGGCGCCGTTGCCCGAAATCATGATCCCGCTGGTCGCCACCAAACGCGAACTGGCACTGCTGAAGGCGGTGGTCGACAAGGAAGCCGAAGCCGTGTTCGCGCAGACCGGCACGCGCGTCGATTATCTGGTCGGCACGATGATCGAACTGCCCCGCGCTGCATTGATGGCGGGCGAGATTGCCGAGGAGGCCGCGTTCTTTTCCTTCGGGACGAACGATCTCACCCAAACGACGCTCGGCGTCTCGCGTGACGATGCTGCACGGTTCCTGAGTGTCTATGTCGACAAGGGCATCTTCCCGCGCGATCCTTTCGTCAGTCTGGATATCGAAGGCGTCGGGCAACTGGTTGAATTGGCTGCTGAACGTGGCAGGGCCACGCGGGGCAACATCAAGCTGGGGATTTGCGGCGAGCATGGCGGCGATCCGGCCAGCATCGCGTTCTGCGAGAAGGTCGGTCTCGATTATGTCAGTGCCTCGCCCTACCGCGTGCCGATCGCGCGGCTTGCCGCGGCGCAAGCGGCGCTGAAGCAGGGCTAGGTTCCAGCGAGCGAGCGGCGGCCTGTCAGGGTGACGATCTCGAAGCGTTCGCTCACCTTGCCATCGGCTCCCGCATGCGCTGCAAAAGCGGCCTGTGCGCGGGCAAGCGCCGCGCGGCTCAGCGCTGGGGCGGGCCTGGCAAGCGCGCTGCCAAGCCCCTGGTCGCGCAGATCGTCGATCAACTGCGAAAAGCGTGCATACCGCACCAACAGCGTATGGGTGTCGACCACCGGGTCTTTCCACCCCGCCCGCTGGAGCAGGGACGGCGCTGCCCGGGCATCGACCAGCGGATGGATCCTTGCCGCGGGCCGATCGGGTTCGGCAGCAAGCATCGCGTCGCGCAAGACCGGCACGCTTTGCCCACCGATGAAACTCGCGATCACGTAACCATTGGGAACAAGCGCGGCTCTGAGCCGGATCAAGGCGCCGGGCAAGTCGTTGACCGCATCGAGCTGTCCCAGCACGCCGATGAAATCGAAACCCGGCGAGAGTTGAGGGAGCACCGGATCCGCATCGAGCGCAAGGGTGACGTCGCTGCCCGACTGCTCAAGAAAGGCGAGGAGGGTCGGCGCGGTATCTCCGATGATCAAGGCCCGGCGCGGTAGGTGTCGGACAAAGCGCAGTCGCTCGACCATGTCTTCGGCCATGTCGTCGAGGAGAAAGCGTGCAGGCGCGCCGCGAACGTGTTGGCGCACGGCGGCCCGGCGCACGCGAGCGATCCGGCGCGGTTCGGAAAAGATTGCGGGGACGGAATTTTCAACCATGACATGCGGCCCTGCCGTGCTTGCCAGCGCGGCGCAAGCCATGCGAGACGGGCAACATGGATCAGGTAGCTCAGCTTGCCCGGCATTTTGCGCCGCTCGTGGATTTTCTCTACCCGCCGCGCTGCCCTTCCTGCGGGTCGGGAGTGGCCAGTCAGGCAGGGCTCTGCGCCGAATGCTGGGCCTCGCTCGATATTCCGGGTGGTCCGCAACTGCTTTGGCATCCTGCCGGAGAGCTAGTGCCGATCCATGCCGCGACCCGTTACAACGCGACATCGCGCAAACTCGTTCTGGCTTACAAGCATGGCGGCAAGATCGGCTTATCGCGGTTGATGGCGCAGCTTATGGCATCGCACCTGCCGCCGCCGGGACAGAGCCATCGTCCTCCGCTGCTTATTCCGGTGCCGTTGCATCGCTGGCGATTGTGGGGACGCGGATTCAACCAGTCGGCGGTGCTTGCGCAGGAATTGGCCAAGTTGGGCAGGGGGCAGGCGATGGTTGGCGCGCTTCAGCGGCATCGGCGCACGCCTTCGCTCGGAGGGCTGGGCGCGCAGCAACGCGACCTTGCCCTGAAGGGTGCGATCAGGCTGAGCGCCGGATTTGCCGCAAGGATCAAGGCGCGCGATGTGGTGTTGGTCGACGACGTGCTGACCAGCGGCGCTACCAGCCGCGCCTGCGTGGCGGCGCTTCAGGCTGCGCATCCTGCGTCGATTGCGATCACGTGCTTTGCGCAGGTCACGGACTGATCCGACGGACGATCCGTTACCAAACGTATGCTGCCTCTAAAACATAACGCCCGAGGTCTTTTGGACCCCGGGCGCCACGTGACGAAACGGTGAGGATCCGCTCTTGCGAGCTCGGGCAGCGACCCCCTAATTTCGCTGCCAGGATCCAATCCCTATCGTTCAATCGGTCGCGCTGGCACCCCGCTGCCAGATGCGGTCCGATCACCCCCTGAACCTGACACCGGGCGGTGTCACGATCTCGGTTGGAAGCGCCTTTGCGGCAACTCCGAGGTTGTTCTTTCATCGCAGCGCGCCTTCAGAAAGAGGAAACAGCAACCAACGCTGTTTTTTGTTACAGCCTGTTGTCTGCTTGCAACAATCTGGCATGAGCGCGCGGCAAGCATGCGAGGAGTTGCGTCAATGCCCGATACCACCATCACACCCGAGGAGCGCGAAACCGGCCGTGTCTTTGCGCCCAAGTATGATGCTTCCGGGTTGCTGACGGCAGTCGTGGTGAATGCCAGCAGCGGCGCGGTGCTTGTGGTCGCGCATATGAATGACGCCGCGCTTTCGGCCACCATCGAAACGGGCAAGGTGCACTTCTGGTCGCGTTCGCGCGGCAAGCTATGGATGAAGGGGGAGAGCTCTGGGAATGTGCTCGAGGTTGTCTCGATCGCAGTCGATTGCGACCAGGATGCCTTGGTCATTCGCGCCGATCCTGCGGGGCCCACGTGCCACACGGGCGCGGAAAGTTGCTTCTACCGCCTGCTTACAGCGGAGGACGGAACGCTGGGACTTGAGCTCATAGGTACTTGACGCTCACGTAAACGTAAGGCAATTCTCGGTGCATGGCCACTGCACCCGCTCCGCTTCCCGCCGATTCGTCCAGCGATGCCCGCCGCAATGGCGCTCATCTTGAACGGCCCGATGTTCATGAACGCGAACAGTTCACCATTTCCGATCTGACTTCGGAATTCGGCTGCACGGCGCGCGCGCTCCGCTTTTACGAGGACGAGGGACTGATCAGTCCCGCGCGCGTCGGCTTGACCCGGGTCTATTCCAAGCGCGACCGCGCCCGGCTTGCGTGGATCATGCGCGCCAAGAATGTCGGCTTCTCGCTCACCGAAATCCGCGAAATGATCGACCTTTACGATCTTGATGACGGACGCGTTGAACAGCGGCGGGTGACGATCGAAAAATGCCGCATTCACATCGCCAAGTTGACGGCGCAGCGCGATGACATCGATTCGGCCATCAACGAGCTTACCGACTTCGTTGGCGAGATCGAAAAGCTCGATCTGCGCTGAGCCTGCAAGGCCACAACCGCTTCACATCGACTGCATACTGAAGGGATCACCAGTTGCCGACCTATACCGCACCCACCCGCGACACGCGTTTTGTCGTCAATGAAGTGCTCGATCTTGCCAGCTATGGCAATTTGCCGGGCTTCGAAAATGCCACGCCGGATATGATCGACACGGTCATCAATGAAGCGGGCAAGTTCTGTGCCGAGGTGCTCGCGCCGATCAATCAGGCGGGTGACGAACATGGTTGCAAGCGTCACGATGACGGCAGCGTCACGACCCCTCCGGGTTTCAAGGAAGCCTATCAGTCCTATGTCGAAAGCGGCTGGGGCACACTGGGTCAGCCGGTGGAATTCGGCGGGCAGGGGCTACCGCATGTGCTGAGCTTCGCGCTCGAGGAATTCAGCGGCACCGCCAATCAGGCTTTCGCGATGTATCCCGGCCTTACCGCCGGCGCGATCTCGGCGATCATCGCCAAGGGCAGCGAAGAGCAGAAGGCAGCCTATCTGCCCAAGATGATCTCGGGTGAATGGTCGGGCACGATGAACCTGACCGAGCCGCATTGCGGCACCGATCTGGGCATGATCCGCACCAAGGCCGTGCCCAATGGCGACGGCACTTACGCGATTACCGGGACCAAGATCTTCATCTCTGCCGGTGAGCATGACCTTACCAGCAATATCATCCATCTGGTGCTAGCCAAGACGCCCGATGCGCCCGACAACGTCAAGGGTATCTCGCTGTTCATCGTGCCCAAGTTCGTGCTCGATGCCGATGGCAATCCGGGGGAGCGCAACGGCGTGACCTGCGGCTCGATCGAGAAGAAGATGGGCATCCACGGCAACGCGACCTGCCTGCTGAACTATGATGGCGCGACCGGATACATGGTGGGCGAGGAGAACAAGGGTCTTGCCGCGATGTTCATCATGATGAACGCGGCGCGCCTTGGCGTCGGCATCCAGGGCTATGCCCAGGCTGAGGTCGCCTATCAGAACGCGGTGAGCTATGCGCTCGATCGCCGTCAGGGCCGCGCGCTGACCGGCCCTGCCGATCCTGCGGCAAAGGCCGATCCGATCTTCGTCCACCCCGACGTGCGCCGTATGCTGATGGACGCCAAGGTCTTCACCGAGGCCATGCGCGCTCTGTGCCTGTGGGGCGCTTTGCAGGTCGATCTGACCCACAAGGCGCAGACCGCCGAAGAACGCGAAATGGCCGATCTGCTGATCGGCCTGATGACCCCGGTGATCAAGGGCTATGGCACCGACAAGGGCTATGACATTGCCACCAACATGCAGCAGGTCTTCGGCGGCCACGGCTACGTCAAGGAATGGGGCATGGAACAGTTCGTGCGCGATAGCCGGATCGCGATGATCTATGAGGGCGCCAACGGCGTGCAGGCGATGGACCTTTGCGGTCGCAAGCTGGCAGCCGGCGGGGGCAAGGCGATCCAGGCGTTCTTCGCGATGATCGATGAAGAAATCGCTTCGGCCAAGCAGGACGAAACCCTGAAAGCCCTTGCCGAACGCCTCGAAAAGGCATTGGGCGAGCAGAAGGCGGCGACCATGTGGTTCATGCAGAACGCGATGGCCAACCCCAATCACCTGGGGGCCGGCGCGCATCATTACATGCACATTATGGGCGTGGTGACGCTCGGCTTCTTCTGGCTCAAGATGGCCAAGGTCGCGCAGGCCAAGCTTGCGCAAGGCACCGACGATATCGCATTCTACGAGGCCAAGCTCGTTTCGGCCAACTATTATGCCGAACGGTTCCTGCCCGATGCTGGCGCGCTTAGGCGCAAACTGGAAGCAGGCAGCGACAATATGATGAAGCTTCCTGCCGAGGCTTTTGCCACCGCTGCGTAAGCGGAAACAGAAGTCAGTCGGGGCCGCGTTGTCATTCGGCAGCGCGGCCCCCTGTCTTTCGGCTTTCCCTTAGTGGGAATCCCAAGCCTCTTTCCGTCCTTCTTTTAGCGGCCCCCCTGCTAGCGCCAGCATGACATCAACCGCCTGCTCTTTCCGCAGGGCGAAAGGTCATGAAGGTGCAGGATATGCGGCATCCTTTTCGCGCATTCGCATGCCAGCAGCAGCGGCGGAACCTGCGTGGTCCGGTGAAGATCGCGTTTGCGTTCTCTGCGCTGCTTGTCCCCTTTCAAGGTGCTGCTGCGCAGAGCGACGAGGGGGAGGATGCGTCCGACACCGTTACGATCGAAGGCGAATATGTCTTCGATCTTGTGGGCGTTGCGCAAGGCTCGCAGGCCGGCTTGCGGCACGTCGATCTGCTGACGCTGACAGGAACCGTCGATCTTGATCGCGCCGCTGGATGGCGCGGCGCGCACATCGTTGGCGAGTTGATTGCGGGAACAGGCGGTCAGCCCAACCTGCTGGCTGGCACCTTGCAGGGCATCAACAATGCTGAAGTTACCGCGAACCGGGTCAAACTCTACCAGCTCTACCTGACGCAGGAACTGGCCGCGCTTCCCATGGAACTGCGCGCCGGCTTTATCGATCTCAACGCCCACTTCTATGCCACCGATGCCGCCGGCCTGCTGATCGCGCCTGCGTTCGGCATCGGGTCCGAACTGGCGGCGACCGGTCCCAACGGTCCGGCGATTTTTCCGTCGACCGCGCTCAGCGTCATGCTCCACGCCGAACCCGTGAGAGGCACCTATGTCGCAGGCGCGATCGTCAATGCCGAAGCCGGCGTGCTCGGCGACCGGCACGGGGTGTCGGCCATGTTCGAACAAGGCGCTCTGCTCATCGCCGAAGCGGGTCTTGTCCGCTCGGGCAAGCTGGCTTTGGGCACCTGGGGCTACACCCGCCGCCAGGACGATGTGCGCCTTGCCGATGCGGCGGGCCGGCCGCTGCGACGCCGCGCACGTGGCGGCTATGTGCTCGCCGAAATGCCGATCACGCGATCCGCCGCCCTGTTCGCGCGCGCCGGTGTCTCCGACGGCGACACCACACCCTATTCCGGCGGCTGGCAGGCGGGACTCCTGGCTTCATCGCTCGTCAAAGGTCGGCCCCACAGCCAACTCTCACTGGGGATCAATCAGGCATTCCTGACCGGCAAATTCCGCAGCAACGAAGCCGATGCCGGCATAGCCCGCCGCTCACGCGAAACCGGGTTCGAGGTAACCTATGCCGATCGCCTCGCCCCATGGCTGACTGTTCAGGGTGATGCCCAATACGTCCGAACCACGCAAACCTCACCCGGCGCGCGCGATGCCATCATCGTCGGGCTTCGGCTGATTGTGAGCGGCGCGGCCGGATGGTGACTGCATGATCTCTCACGGAGCCTGAATGATGACAATCAAGAAACGGGCAATCCTGTTGGCTGCGATATTGCTTGGCCTTGTCATGGCGCAAACGGCCGTGACGGCGTGGCGTGATTACACCCGGATGCAGAACGATGCCGCAGTCGAGAAGCTGGTCGCCGCGCTGCGCAATCACATGGTGGGCGACATGATGCACGATGCCCTGCGCGGCACGGTGTACCGCGCGCTGTACGGCGCGGCGGCGGGCGAAGCCGAACAGGTCGCCGAGGCGCGGAAGGACTTCGACGATTATGCCGGAACCTATCGCAATATCATGGCGGCAAACCGCAAAAATGCCGCCTCGCCCAAGATCGCCCAACTGCTCGAAACCGCCAGCGAGAATGTGACGCAATACCTGGCTGCGAGCCGGGCAATTATCGATGCCGCAGGAAGAAATCGCGCTGCAGCCGAGGCACAGTTTCCCAGGTTCGACGCGGAATTTCGCAAGCTCGAGACGTCGATGGAGGCGATCGGCATTGCCTATGAAGGCGAACTTGCGGCGCGCAACCAGGATGCGCAGGCCAGCGGGTGGATCATCCTTGTCGCTTTTGCCCTGCTGTCCCTCGGCATCATCCTGTTCACGATCCGCAGCGTGCAGAATGTGATCGTGGAACGACTTGCAGCCGTATCGGGTAATATTCAGGCCATGGCCCAAGGCAATTACGAGGTCGAAATATCGGGGGCCGACATGCGCGACGAGATCGGCGCGATTGCCGGTGCTGCCGAAGTGTTTCGCAAGGCCGCGCACGCAAAAGCGCAATCCGATGCCTCGCAGCGCGCGGTGGTCGAGGATCTTGCAGCAGGTTTGCAAAATCTGGCGAGCCGCGATCTCGGTTTCCGGCTCGAAACGCCGTTCGCTGCCGAATACGAAGCGCTTCGCGAGAATTTCAACCGGACCGCGCACGAATTGTCCGCGGTGATCCGCGATGTCGTCAGCGCAGCGGGCGGTGTCAGCGGCGGATCGAGCGAAATCCACGCCGCATCCGACGATCTTGCCCGCCGCAACGAACTTCAGGCGGCGCGGGTCGAAGAAACCACGGCCGCGATGGACGAAATCGCGGCGGGTGTTCGGAACACGGCCGATAGCGCGCAGCAGGCCGCCATCGCGGTCAGCAACGCGCATATCGAAGTGACCGAGGGGAGTGCGGTGCTGCGCGAAGCTCAGGAAACGATGGGTGCCATCGAGCAATCTGCGTGCGAAGTGGGGAAGATCATCAGCCTTATTGAAGGCATTGCCTTTCAGACCAACCTGCTTGCCCTCAATGCCGGGGTCGAGGCCGCGCGCGCAGGCGAGGCTGGCAAAGGCTTTGCCGTCGTGGCGAACGAAGTGCGCGAATTGGCGCAGCGCAGCGCCGATGCGGCGAAAGAGATCACCGCGCTCATCAACGAGAGCACACAGCATGTCGAACGCGGCGTGGTTTTGGTGGGTCAGAGCGGGCAGTCATTTAGCACCATACTGGTCCACGTGGCCGACCTCAACGACCATATCAGCGCAATCGCGCAGGCCAGTGCGCAGCAGGCCGAAAGTCTCCATCAGGTGGGGATCGCCGCACGCGAGATGGACCGCATGACCCAGCAGAACGCCGCCATGGTCGAACAGACTACGGCTGCGGCAAGCGGTCTTGCCCGTCAAGCCAGCGAGCTCAATACGCTCGTCGCGGGGTTCCGAACGGGTGATAAGGCAGAGCATTGGCGGCCGCGGGTTGCCGCGGCCTGAGAGCGCTCTTCTATTCAAGCATTCCCATCATGCGCTGCGAACCCGACTTGAGCTTGAGAGCAGCTGGCGCAGTCTTGGCAGGACGTTCCCACATCGCCGCCGAACGGACAGCTACCGCTCTTGGTCTGGCGGGCGCTGACGCACGGTCTGCGGGGGCGGCGGGCTTCGCATCGGTCGCCGGTTCCGGTTCGGGCTGCGGTTCCGGAGCGCCGACTTCGGCAGCCTGTGCTTGCCCGGTCGGCTCGGACGTGGCCGGCGTAACGGGGGCAGGGATTGGAGCCTCTCCGCCAGAATCCGCCAATCCCTGCAGGATCTTGTCAGCGACTTCTTCCACCGAACCGACGACGAGCAAGGGCTGTCCGCCGACGATGCCCACGGTGGTCTGCCCGTTTTCGGCCGTGCGCAACCACGCCACGTTCGACGCGACGACGAGGTAATTTCCGCCGCGCGATTCCAGCTTGATGAACTTCATGAGCGCCGTTCTTCCCATCGTCAGCCGATTGCCTGCGCAATCCCGTCAGGATGTTAGATCGCGCAGAGTTAAGGAAGTGGTTATGGCGCGCCGGCCGGTTCTCATATGGAAGGCAGACCGCGCCGGCAATGGGGCCAGCACGGTCTAAAATTCCTGCGTGAAGGGCTTGTCGCCGACCGCCTATTCGGTGGGCAGAAAGTCGGGGACCGAGAGGTAACGCTCGCCCGTATCGTAATTGAACCCCAGCACACGTGTGCCCGCCGGCCATTCCGCAAGCTTGGATGCAATCGCGGCCAGCGTGGCGCCCGAGGAAATTCCGACAAGCATGCCTTCCTCCCGCGCCGCGCGGCGGGCCATGTCCTTGGCATCTTCGGCATCGACGGCAATCGCACCGTCGATTGCATTGGTGTGCAGGTTCCCGGGAATGAAACCGGCACCAATGCCCTGGATCGGGTGGGGGCCGGGCTGACCGCCGTTGATCACCGGCGACAGTGCCGGCTCGACCCCGTAAGCCTTGAATTGGGGCCAGTGCTTCTTGAGCTCCTCTGCGCAGCCGGTGAGATGGCCGCCGGTGCCCACGCCCGTGACCATCACATCGATCGGGGTATCGGCAAAATCGGCCAGAATTTCCTGCGCGGTGGTGCGTGCGTGGACGGCGGGGTTGGCGCCGTTGTCGAACTGGCTGGGCATCCACGCACCGGGCGTTTGCGCCACCAGTTCCATTGCGCGTTCGATCGCGCCCTTCATTCCCTTTTCGCGCGGAGTGAGATCGAAGCTCGCGCCGTAGGCGAGCATCAGCCGGCGACGCTCGACCGACATCGACTCCGGCATCACAAGAACAAGGCGATACCCCTTGACCGCAGCGACCATCGCGAGACCGATGCCGGTGTTGCCCGAAGTCGGCTCGACGATCGTGCCGCCGGGCTTCAGGCTCCCGCGCGCCTCGGCATCTTCGACCATCGCCAGTGCGATGCGGTCCTTGATCGAACCACCGGGGTTCGACCGTTCCGACTTCACCCAGACTTCATGGTCGGGGAACAGCTTGGCAAGCCGGATATGCGGGGTGCCGCCGATCGTGGCGAGGATGTTGTCAGCCTTCATGTCGATACCTCTCTCTTGAGCTCCTGCGGCTCGAAACTGCGGGCGCGGCGCAATTCGGGGAAATACCACGCCCATACCAATGTCACGACTATCGCACCCATGCCGCCAAATACAACGGCGCCGACCGCGCCGAGCAGGCCTGCGGCCAGACCCGACTGCATCTCGCCAAGTTCATTTGAGGCAGAGATCGCGAGCCCCGAGATGGCAGAAACCCGGCCACGCTTGTCGTCGGGCGTGAACAGCTGGACGAGCGAGCTGCGGATGAAGACCGAAATCATGTCCACCGCGCCCATCATCGAAAGGATCGCCAGCGACAGCGCAAAGCTGCGGGACAAGGCGAAGACCACGGTCAAGGCGCCGAATGCCGCTACTGCCCAGAGCATCTTGACGCCGACTTCGCGTTGCAACGGCCGGAACGACAGCCAGAGCGCCACCGCTGCGGCGCCCACTGCAGGTGCTGCGCGCATCAGGCCAAGCCCCTCCGGCCCGACGAAGAGAATATCGCGCGCAAACACTGGCAGCAGCGCTGTCGCCCCCGCCAGCAGCACCGCGAAAAGATCGAGCGTGATGCAGCCGAGCAGAAAGCGTTCGCGCCACACGAAGATCATGCCTTGCGCGATCTGTTTGAGCGGCTTCAACTTTGGCCCGTCCTGCGCCGCGCGAACGGGGCGCACCGTAAGGATCAGGATCATGCCGCAACCCAGAAGCACCGCCGAGAGCGCGTGCGGTGCCCAAGGGATCGCCGCAAAGACCAGCCCGCCAACCGCAGGCCCCGCGACACTGGCGGTCTGCCACGCGATCGAAGACAGCGCGATCGCTCGCGGCAGCAGTCGAGGGGGCACGATGTTGGGCGCAATCGCGCTCATCGAAGGGCCAAGGAACACCCGCGCGGCTCCGTGCGCCGCAGCCAGCGCGAACAGGACGGGCAAATTCAAAGCATCGGCATAGGTCAGCGCCGCAAGCAGCACCGCGACAAGACCATCGATGCCATTGGCAAAGGCTGCAACATGGCGACGGTCGAACCGGTCGGCGGCAAGCCCTGCCACGGGCGTCAGCACAAACAGCGGGATGAACTGCGCAAGGCCGAGCAGACCGAGCTGGAACGAGGCCTCGCCGATGCTCATCCCGTAATCGTCGCGCGCGACGGCGTAGAGCTGGTAGCCCAGCAACACCACCATCGACATCGTGGCAAACACGCCCATGAAACGCGCGAGCCAATAGCGGCGGTAATCGCCGATCTGCAGCGGGGATGTTGGCGTGGTAAGGCTGTCAGTCACACCTGCGCCATGGCAGGCGGATCGCGCGCTGCCAAGCATGCGAAACTTGCAAAGCGGGAAGCCAGGGCATCGCGCCCGCGCGGCAAGCGATCAGCGCGAACGGCGCAGCCGCGGGTTGGGCTGCAACTGATCGATGATCGCGACGAAATCGTCGAGCCGGATGATGCGTTCGAACTGGAAACCGGCGCGCGCATCGCGGGTCCAGATGACATAGGCCTCGATCCGCCCGACGACGGGCAGCCGCAGGATCACGCGGTCGCCGCGCGTGAGCTTTGCGCCATCATCGACCATGAAGCCGTGCGCGGAAAGGTTGCAAATATGCAGATGCAGATCGCCGTGCGAAAAATGCTCGACGATTGCCGGGAAATCGACCGGATGCCGCGCCGCACGGCGCAGGTCTGTCACACTCAGATTTGCTCCACCCGCCACGCGCTGCGATCCTTCCGTTCGCTTAAGCCAGGCTTTGCGGAATGAAGGAGAAAGGCTGACAATTGGTAAAGGGTAATACTTACCTGGTCACCAGCGCGTGACGTTTCTTGCCGAGGCTGAGCCGCAGGGTCTGCCCATCGGAGGGGAGCACCAACAATGCCGGATCGCTGACCGCTTCGCCATCGAGCCTGACTGCGCCTTCGGCCAGCTTGCGCTTGGCCTCGCCATTCGATGCCGTCAGCCCGAGCTCGGTCAGCAAAGCCGCCAGACGCATGCCTTCCGCGCCGGTCGCGATGCTCGGCAAATCCTCGCCTGCACCCGAACCGGCAAAGGTTTCGCGGGCGGTCGCTTCGGCGCGCGCCGCGGCATCGGTGCCGCGCACAAGACCCGTAACCTCGTTGGCCAGCACGACTTTGGCGGCATTGATCTCTGCGCCTTCAAGCTTTTCCAGGCGCGCGATTTCATCGAGCGGAAGGTCGGTGAACAGCCGCAGGAACTTGCCCACGTCGGCATCGTCCACGTTGCGCCAATATTGCCAGAAATCGTAAGCGGGCAGCTGATCCTCGTTAAGCCAGACTGCCCCCGATGCGGTCTTGCCCATCTTCGCGCCGCTGGCGGTGGTCAGCAGCGGCGTGGTGAGCCCGAACAGGTCGGACCCGTCCATCCGCCGGCCAAGCTCCATCCCGTTGACGATATTGCCCCACTGGTCGCTGCCGCCCATCTGCAGGCGCACGCCGCGCTCCTTGGACAGGTGCCGGAAATCATAGCCCTGCAGGATCATGTAGTTGAATTCGAGGAAGGTCATCGGCTGCTCGCGTTCGAGCCGCAGTTTGACCGAATCGAAAGTCAGCATCCGGTTGACGGTGAAATGCGTCCCGACCTGCTGGAGCAGTTCGATGTAACCAAGCTGGCCCAGCCAATCGTGATTGTTCACCATCACCGCGTCGGTCGGTCCGTCACCGAAAGTCAGGAGCTTGTCGAACACCGTGAAGATCGAGCGGATGTTGGCCTCGATCGTTTCGTCGGACAGCATCTTGCGGCTTTCGTCGCGTCCCGTCGGATCGCCGATCCGCGTCGTTCCGCCGCCCATCAGCACGATCGGCTTGTGCCCGGTCTGCTGCAAGCGGCGCAGCATCATGATCTGCACCAGGCTGCCGATATGCAGTGAGGGCGCGGTGGCATCGAATCCGATATAGCCCGGCACGATCTGCTTGGCGGCGAGGGCATCGAGCCCGGCCGCGTCGGTCATCTGGTGGATGTAGCCGCGCTCGTCGAGTGTGCGCAGGAGATCGGATTCGTAGGTGCTCATGGCAAGCGCCCCTATCAGCGCACAGGGCTGGCGTGAAGTGGCTTGCCCCGTGCGCCGGCGAGCGGCACATTGCGCCGATGTCGCCGCTTGTCCTTCATCCGTCATGTGCGCCCGGTCCCGCCCGCGCGATCACTGCCACGATTTCGCCCACGCCCTCGGGCTGTGAAGCCGTCTTCCGCCTGACGGGAGAGATCGGCGCAATCGTGGTGCCGCCAAGCAAGCCGTGCGAACGGCGTGACAACCTGTGGCAGACGACCTGTTTCGAAATCTTCTGGCAGCCCTTGGACGGAGCGGCTTACCGCGAATTCAACCTGTCCCCTTCAGGACAATGGGCCGCATATGATTTCGATGCCTTCCGTCAAGGCATGCGCGATGCAGCGGTGGGTGCGATCGCACTCGCGTGCAGCCACGATGGCGAGGCGCTGGTGCTGACGGCGTCGATCGCTTCCGACTTGCCTCGTCCTGCCAGGATAGCGCTCAACGCCGTGGTCGAGATTGCCGACGGGACCAAACAGTTCTGGGCGCTCGCCTTTCCGGAAGGCCAGCCCGAATTCCACGCCGAAGCGAACCGCACGCTGCTCGTTAACTAGGCGCCGCCCGCCTTGCCGAACGGGCGGTTGAGCACGTCGATCTTCCAGTTGAGCACCACGGCGAAGCTGACCCAAACGAAATAGGGCACGTTGAGCCAGCCTGCGAAACTGTCACCGATGAGGCGGGGCAGCACCACCATCAACGAGACCACCGACAGCCACAGAAACGCGTTTTCGCGCAGCGCCCAGTCGGGCCGCTTGAATTTGAAGAACAGCGGCGACCACAGCAGGTGCAGCGCGAAATTGACGATGAAAAGCGCCCACACAGCGGTCTGCGCCCCGGCCGAGGGTGCATGTGTGAGGCCGAGATAGAAGCTCCATCCCGAAAGGCCCAGAATGGTCGTCCAGGCCGGACCGAACAGCCAGTCGGGCGGTTGCCACGGCGGCTTGCGCAAGTTTCGATACCACGGACCGATTTCGGTCAACGCGCCGCCCGCTCCGCCAAGGATGATCGCCCACCCGGCGGCAATCGCGGCATTTGTCCAGTCGATTTCCATGGGCAACGCCTTGGCATAATGTGGGCGATGTTCCCAGCAGCTTTGCGAGGGCCATTGCCTTTGGCGGTGGAGTGATCCAACGCTTTGGTTATGAAGAACGGTATCGACCGGCTGCTCGCCGACCCCGAACTCCTTGCCCAGCTCAAGGGCCGCCGCGCCGCGCTGGTCGCGCATCCGGCCAGTGTCACAGCGGATCTGACCCACAGTCTGGACGCGCTGATCGCCGCAGGGGTGCAGATCAATAGCGCCTTCGGCCCGCAGCATGGTCTCAAAGGCGACAAGCAGGACAACATGGTCGAAACCGCGGACGAGATGGATCCGCGTTACGGCATTCCGATCTTCTCGCTCTATGGCGAAGTGCGCCGGCCGACTGCGGCGATGATGGCGAGCGCGGATGTATTCCTGTTCGACCTTCAGGATCTTGGCTGCCGGATCTACACCTTCGTCACCACCCTTCTCTATCTTCTCGAAGAAGCGGCAAAGGCAGGCAAGGAAGTCTGGGTGCTCGACCGCCCCAATCCCGCTGGCCGCCCGGTCGAAGGCACGCTTCTGGTGCCGGGGCAGGAAAGTTTCGTGGGGGCGGCGCCGATGCCGATGCGCCACGGGCTGACAATGGGCGAAATGGGGCAATGGTTCATCGCGCACTTCGGCCTCGACGTCGCATACAAGGTGGTGCCGATGGAAGGTTGGCAGCCTGACGGCGAAGGGCATGGGTGGCCGACAACGCGGCTGTGGATCAATCCGTCGCCCAATGCCGCCAACATCAACATGGCGCGCGCCTATGCCGGGACGGTGATGCTCGAAGGGACGACCCTGTCCGAAGGCCGCGGCACCACGCGCCCGCTCGAAGTGCTGTTTGGCGCGCCCGACATCGACGCAGCCGGCGTGCTCAAAGTGATGCGCAAGCTTGCGCCTGAATGGCTGGAAGGCTGCGCGATCCGGGAGTGCTGGTTCGAGCCGACCTTCCACAAGCACGCAGGATCGCTGTGCAATGGGTTGATGATCCACGCAGAACTCAATTTCTACGATCACAATGCATTCCGGCCGTGGCGCTTGCAGGCGCTGGCCTTCAAGGCGATCCGGCGCCTTTATCCCGACTATCCGCTGTGGCGCGATTTTCCCTACGAGTACGAGCTCGAGCGGCTTGCGATCGACGTCATCAATGGCGGCCCCGCCTTGCGCGAATGGGTCGACGATGAGCGCGCCGCGCCCGACGATCTTGACGCCTTGGCGTCACATGATGAGGCCGGGTGGGTCGCCGAGGTGCGTCCTTACCTACTTTACAGAATGTGACGTCATGACGCTGCTAAGCGTGTGACATGGCGGCAGGCGCATCAAGCGCCGCCGATGGGAGAGAATAGCAATGGCAACCACAGCACCGCCCGCTTCGGGCGCGCGATCCGTCAGGCTGACCTTGTGGATCTTGCTGATAGTCTACATCTTCAATTTCATTGACCGGCAGATCGTCAATATCCTGGCAGAGCCGATCGCGCGCGATTTGCAACTGTCGGACACGCAGATCGGGTTGATGACGGGGCTCGCCTTTGCCTTGTTCTACACCGTTCTGGGCATCCCGATCGCCCGCTTCGCAGACCGACCTACGACCAATCGCCCCCGGCTGATCGCTGCTGCGCTTGCGGTCTGGTCGGCGATGACCGCGCTGTGCGGCTTTGCGCAGAATTTCTGGCAATTGCTGCTTGCGCGTATCGGCGTCGGCGTGGGCGAGGCCGGCTGCACCCCGCCTGCGCATTCATTGATCAGCGACATCGTTCCGCCCGAAAAGCGCGCCTCGGCGCTGGCGTTCTACTCGCTGGGCATTCCCATCGGCACGCTGATGGGCATGATTATCGGCGGCACACTGGCTGACTTGATGACCTGGCGCGATGCCTTCGTGATCGTCGGCCTGCCCGGCGTCATTCTGGCGCTGGTGGTGTGGTTCGTGCTGAAAGACCCGCGCCGCGCCGATGCGGCGTCGATCCTGCGCGCGCAGAACCCGGTGCCTGCATTGCCGCTGCGTGCAGCCTTGAAGGAAGTGATGGGCTCGCGCGCCTATGTGCTGCTGTTGTGCGCCGGATCGGCCGCCGCATTCCTGTCCTATGGCAAGACCACCTGGACCACGATCTTCTTCCAGCGCACGCATGAGCTTACCCCCGGACAGGTCGGGCTGTGGTTCGGGCTACTGGGCGGGGTAGGGGGGATCCTCGGAACCTGGCTCGGCGGCTATCTTGCCGACCGGTTCGGCGCGCGCAGCCGCCGCCATGTCCTGAGCGCGCCCGCGATCGGGATGGCGATTGCCGTTCCGCTTGCGTTTGCAGCCTATCAGGCGCCAACCTGGCCCTTGGCATTGACGCTGCTGTTCGTGCCGACGGTGCTGAATTCACTCTATTATGGCCCGACCTATTCGGCGGCGCAGGGCCTTGTCCCGATGCGTGCGCGGGCGATCGCAGCGGCATGCCTGCTGTTCGTCCAGAACCTTATCGGTCTTGGGCTGGGGCCACTGTTCTTCGGAATGCTGTCGGATGCGCTGCAACCGGCTTACGGGCAGGAATCCGTACGTTACGTCCTATACGGCGCAGCGTTTCTTGGCTTGGTCCCGGCGTTTTTCTTCTGGCGATGCAGCCTGCACCTCGATAACGAACTCGATCAGAAGGGCGCTTGATGCCGGCGTTCCGCTGCGCTGCTGTTCAGCGCGCAGCGGAATGTAGGGCCCGGTCAATCGCGCTTGCGTTGTGTTGAGGTTTCGGGGCTGTCTTTTTGCCCGGACGGCAGAGGCGTCGACGCCGGTCGCCCGGTTGCTGCCTGACAGTCGCGACGCTTTCCGGGCTGACCACCGGCGGGCGTTTCATCGGCCGCAGTGGTCTGCGAGCCGGCGCGCGCGACTGCCGCGCACTGCGCGGCGACCGGGACCTTGGCGCCTTGCGCCGCCTCGATCAACGCTTCCTGCTTAAGCGAGCGCACATAGGTAGGATTATCGAACG
Source organism: Erythrobacter neustonensis (assembly GCF_001663175.1). Classification (NCBI taxonomy): domain Bacteria; kingdom Pseudomonadati; phylum Pseudomonadota; class Alphaproteobacteria; order Sphingomonadales; family Erythrobacteraceae; genus Erythrobacter; species Erythrobacter neustonensis. The sequence continues at coordinate 2,601,543 of NZ_CP016033.1, forward strand.
GCAGAGCAACCTGCGCGGTAGCGGGAACGGCAGTCGGAGTGATCGCAAGCACGGTTGATAAACAAATCACCGTTCTCATTACCATTCTCCAATTGCGGCGAACAGTCGATTAGGCCCCGTGCTTGCGGCTCAACTCCCGCATCGCATCGTCGAGCCCGTCGAGCGTGAGCGGATACATCCGGTCATTGACCAGCTGCTTGATCATCTTGGTCGACTGCGAATACCCCCACTGCTTTTCCGGCACCGGATTGAGCCACACGGTCGCCGGATAGGTGTTGGTCACGCGCTGCAACCACACCGCGCCCGCTTCTTCGTTCATGTGCTCGACGCTGCCGCCCGGATGCGTGACCTCGTAGGGGCTCATTGCCGCATCGCCGACGAACACGATTTTGTAGTCGTGGCCGTATTTGTGCAGCACGTCCCAGGTCTTGGTGCGTTCCTGCCAGCGGCGCCTGTTGTCCTTCCACACGCCTTCATAAAGGCAGTTGTGGAAGTAGAAGAACTCCATGTTCTTGAATTCGCTGGTAGCCGCGCTGAACAACTCCTCGACCAGCTTGATGAAGGGGTCCATCGACCCGCCGACATCGAGGAAAAGCAGCAGTTTCACCGCATTGCGGCGTTCGGCGCGCATGTGGATGTCGAGCCAGCCCTGCTTGGCCGTGCCGGCGATCGTCGCGTCGATGTCGAGCTGGTCCTGCGCGCCTTCGCGGGCGAAACGGCGCAGGCGCCGGAGCGCCATCTTGATGTTGCGGGTGCCCAGTTCGCGCGTGGAGTCGAGGTTCTTGAATTCGCGCTTTTCCCAGACCTTCACCGCCTTGCCGTGGCGCGATTCCCCGCCGATCCGCACGCCTTCGGGGTTGTAGCCCGAATTGCCGAACGGGCTGGTGCCCCCGGTGCCGACCCACTTGTTGCCGCCCTGATGGCGCTTTTCCTGTTCTTCCAGACGCTTTTTCAGCGTCTCCATGATCTCGTCCCAGTCGCCCAGCGACTTGATCTTCTCCATCTCTTCGGGTGTCAGGAATTTCTCTGCGACAGCTTTCAGCCAATCTTCGGGAATGTCGACCGGGTTCTGCCCGTAGTCCGCCATGATCCCCTTGAAAACCTTCTGGAACACCTGATCGAACCGGTCGAGCATGCCTTCGTCCTTCACGAAGGTTGCGCGGCTCAGGTAATAAAACGCCTCGGGCGTCTGCTCGATCACGTCCTTCTCGAGCGCCTCGAGCAGGGTGAGGTGTTCCTTGAAGGAAGCGCCGATCCCGGCGGCGCGCAATTCGTCGACGAAGTTGAAGAACATGGCACGATGCTTAAACCGCGCATGTTCCCCTGACCAGTCCCCTTTATGAGGGCAAAACGGCCCCTGCTTAACGCTTGGCTTACCATCCTGCGCGTAGAGTTCGGCCCGACAGAAACACAGGGTCGCTCGCACACATGAACAGTCTCGCCATCGATACCGCCAATGCCCATGCCCTGGGCATGATCCCCGAAAGCTGCGGCGCGGTGACGGTGGGGTGCACCGATGTCGCCGGTGTTGTGGAAGCGGTGATCCAGTCCTCCAAAACGCTGCGCTCGGAGCACGAGGCGCTGGCCGAGACGGTGCGCGCGCTGGAGGCCGACCAGACCAAGGTGGCCGAAGCGAGCGACGAGGCGCGGCTTTTGTCCGAACGCGCGATCGAGCGCCTCAATGAAGGCACCGCGCTGATCCAGTCGTCGCTCGGCCAGATCGCCGGGCTGATCGAACTGGTCGACACGCTGGGCCAGCACGTCACCAGCTTTTCGGCCGCGATGGAGCAGGTGCGCCGCAGCGCGCAGGACATCGGCGAGATCGCCGAGACAACCAATATCCTCGCATTGAACGCCACGATCGAGGCGATGCGGGCAGGGGACGCGGGTAGGACATTCGCGGTGGTCGCGGCGGAGGTGAAGAGCCTTGCCAACGACACGCGCAAGGCGACCGAGGAAATCGCGGCGACGATCGACGCGCTGGGCGGCGAGGCAGCGGTCGTGATCGGCCGGATCGAAGCCGGCGCAACCGCCAGCGGCGAGGCGCGCGCCAGCGTGGCCCGGATCGAGAGCACGATCACCAATGTCGGGTCGCTGGTGGAGGAGGTCGACAAGCAGAACGATGTCATCGCGCGGTCGACCGGAACGATCTCGGGCCATGTCGACAAAGTCCAACGCGTTCTGGCCGGATATGACGCGGCATCGCGGAAAAACGAAGACCGCCTACACGGCGCGCATCGCAAGATGGAGGAACTGGAAATCACCGCCTCCGAGATGTTCGACCGCATCGTCCACGCCGGGTTGAGCCCCGAGGACAGCGCGATGGTCGCGCAGGCGCAGGCGATGATGCAGGAGATCGTCGCGCACACCGAAACCGCATTGGCCCGCGGCGCGATCAGCGCGGCAGCGTTGTTCGATACCGATTACCAGAGCGTTCCGGGCACTAACCCGCCGCTGTTCCGCACCCGGCTGACCGATTGGGCGCACGAGGAATGGCGCCCCTTCCTCGACCGCGCCAAGGCGAGCGATGCGCGCGTGCTGGCGGCGGCCTGCACCGATATCAACGGGTTCCTGCCCACCCACCTAACCGAGCGCAGCCGCAAGCCGACGGGCGATTTGAACCACGACACACAGTTCTGCCGCAATGGCCGGATCATGCTCGAAGCGATCGATTACAAGGCCAAGCATTCGCCCGCGTCCTACATGATGGCGGTCTACCGGCAGGAGGGCGACGGCGATTCCTACGTGGTGGTGCGCAATGTCTATGTTCCGCTGGTGATCGGCGGACGGCGCTGGGGCGATTTCGAGCTGGCTTACAGCTTCGATTGAATGCGTCCACCACGCGATGTTTCACATGAAACATCGCCATTTTGCCTGGCTGAACCGCCGCAAAACGGGGTCTGAATTGGTCTAGAGGGGGTCTGAAGAGGGTCTAAAACGCGCAGGCATGGGCCGAACCATGCCTGTTTTCTTACCCTGCGCGCACCACGGCGGCAGCTTGCCGGGTTAACGATCCGCGCCTAACTGTTAACCATTGTCTGGTGAACGGAAAGAAGGTGCGGATTGCCGCTTTTGCCTTTCAAGGCTGCGGGAATGCTCAGCGGCAGTCTGCTGCTGCTGACGGTGCTTGCGCAAGATCCGCCGGACATTGCGGCGGCACCCCTGACAGCGCCAGCGCTAGCGCCAGAACCCGCTGCGGCGCTCCCCCCGCCGGTGCCCACCCGCAACGTCGATGATGTGCTGCAAAGCGGGGTAGTGATCACTATCAGCCTCGCCTCGCAGCAGATGCACGTGTTCCGCGACGGGGTGCTGTGGCATTCAAGCCCGGTGTCGACCGGCAAGCGCGGCAAGGAAACCCCCACGGGCGTCTTCGCGATCCTGCAGAAGAAGACCTTCCACCGCTCGAACCTCTACAGCAACGCGCCGATGCCGTTCATGCAGCGGCTGACATGGGACGGGATCGCGATCCATGCAGGCGATCTGCCGGGCTACCCCGCCTCGCACGGCTGCATCCGCATTCCCAAGCCCTTCGCGGCGGAACTGTTCAGGCTCACCAATGCCGCATCGACCGCGGTGATCGTGGTCGACGAACCGGCAAAAAGCGGGAACGAGGCGCTCGCGCTTGCCCGCGCCACGAAAGGCACAGTGCCGATCCCGGCCGACCTGCTGCGCCGCGAGGCGGCAGCTTTGGCCAAGGCCGATCAGGTGCCATCAGCACGGCTGCCCGCAGCGCGGATCATCGCCGCACCGCCGCCCGCACCATTGCTGACGCCGACCGAATTGTTGCCCCCCGAACTGGTGCCGCCGCCATCTCCGCCGGCGGCTGCCCCAGGTGTCGCAGCGATGCCGGCGGGCAAGGGGCAGACGATCCAGCTTGCCGCCGAATTGACCGCCGAACGCGCATCGGCCCGCTGGGCCGAACTGTCCGCGCAGCGCCCCGAATTGCGCGCGATGCAGATGGCGGTGATCCCGGCGATGGTGAACGGCACCCGCTATTACCGCCTGCGTGCGTCAGCCGCGGGCGCGCATTCGGCCTGCGCGGCGTTGAAACGCGCCGGGATCGCCTGTTTTCCGGTGAGCTAGATCAGGTCGGGTTGCGCCGCGCCATGAAGGCGAGGCGTTCGAACAGCATGATGTCCTGTTCGTTCTTGAGCAGCGCACCGTGCAGCGGCGGGATCGCGCTCGCCGGATTGCTGTTCTGCAGCACTTCCAGCGGCATATCCTCGTTCAGCAGCAGCTTGAGCCAGTCGAGCAGCTCGCTGGTCGAGGGCTTCTTCTTCAGGCCCGGCACTTCGCGCAGGTCGTAGAACACATCCATCGCCTTCTTCACCAGCGCCTTCTGGATGCCGGGGAAGTGGACGTCGATGATGTCCTGCATCGTGTCGCGATCAGGGAACTTGATGTAGTGGAAGAAGCAGCGGCGCAGGAACGCGTCGGGCAGTTCCTTCTCGTTGTTCGACGTGATGACGACGATCGGGCGTTCCTTCGCGGTGATGCGCTCCTGCGTTTCGTAAACGTCGAAGCTCATCCGGTCGAGTTCCTGAAGCAGATCGTTCGGAAACTCGATATCGGCCTTGTCGATCTCGTCGATCAGGAGGACGGGAAGCTGCGGCGAGGTGAAGGCCTCCCACAGCTTGCCCTTCTTGATGTAGTTGCGGATGTCGTGGACGCGCTCTTCGCCCAGCTGGCCATCGCGCAGACGCGCCACCGCGTCATATTCATAAAGGCCCTGCTGCGCCTTGGTGGTCGACTTGACGTTCCATTCGATCAGCGGCGCGTTCAGTGCACGCGAGATTTCGTGCGCGAGCACGGTCTTGCCGGTGCCGGGTTCCCCCTTCACCAGCAGGGGGCGGCGCAGCATCACCGCAGCGTTGACCGCAACCTTCAGATCTTCGGTCGCGATATAGGACTGGGTGCCTTCGAAACGCTGCTGCTGGTCGGTCATGGGTTTTCCTGTGAGACTGAATTTGCACCCAGCGATAAGCGGCAGGCGCGCAGCACGCAAGGGCTGCGGCACTCGCAAATCAGCGAGGGAGCAGCAGGATCCGCTGCGCGATCGCCTCCAGTTTGCCCTGATCGACCACGGCGGCATCATTGTTCCAGCCGAGCGTGAGCAGCCAGTCCTGCCCCGCCGCATCGCGCAAGGCCCAAGTGAGGTTGAGGACGCCGGGCTCTGAGCCGCCCTTGAACCCGATATAGGGCCATTTGCCCTTGATCGTGTCGGTCGCCGAAGGGCTGATCGCCATGATCTCGAACGCCTTGGGATCGGCGGTCTTGCGCATATGCGCGATCAGCTTGGCAAGGTCTGCGGGCGAGGCAAACCATTCGATGTCGATCGCCTTGGGGCCGCCGGCGAAGGCCGCGTTGACCGCATCGAGGCTGGTGGTTTGGCTTGCAAGGCGGCCGAGCATGGCTGCGCGCCGCGCCGCATCGCTTTTGCGCCATGACGCGATGTCTTCGCGCGAACCGGCCTTCATCACGAACAACTCGCGCGTGGTGAGGAACGGGGTATTGGCGGCAGGATCGCTGTGCCCGCTGTCGGCCATCAGCTTGAGGATGCGAGCCCGGCCCAGCACCGCGATCAGCTGATCGGTGGCGGTGTTGTCGCTGATCGAAATCATCAGGCCGGCAAGCGTGTGCAGCGTCACCGGCGCACCTTGCGGCCAGTTCTGCAATTGTCCGCTGGGATAGCTGTTCTGGCTCAGCGCCGCGACATCGGACCATTTGCGGCGGCCGGCCTTCACATCCTCGGCCAGCGCGGCAAGGACATAAAGCTTGAAGGTCGATCCCAGCGCAAGACGCGTGTCGGCATTGCGGGCAAGAACCGGCGCGCCGCCCACCGGGCCGAACCAGGCATTGGTGGTGCCGGGCAGGGCCGCAAGATCGGCAAGGATCGCGGCGGGCGTGTCGCCGGCAACCGCGACCGCATCGAAGGATGTGAAGCGCAGTTCATTGATCCGGCCCTCCTGCGCCGGGTCGATCGCGATCCCGCCCTTGGCAAGCCCGCGCTCGAAGCGGATTTCCAGCGCCGCGCGCGTGCCTTCGGCGGGATTGAGCAGGCTGACTTCGACCGCCTTGCCGAACTGCGCGGTAAGGTTGGCCGAAAGCGTCCTGATCTGCGCATCGGCGACGGCGGCGCGGAAGGCGTCGGTGAAGATGTCCTCGGGCTGAAGCGCGCCGTTTATCAGCGCGACGACCTGATCGGCGCGGGCGGCAAGTGCGGAGCGCGCGGCAGGCGGCGCGGCGGTTTCGGTCTGCTGTGCGGCCAGCGGCAGCGGGGCCAGCATGCCTGCTGCCAGAGCGATCCCGAAAATGGCGTTGCGGATCATGGACTTTGTTCCCTCCCTTGAAGACGTTCGGATAACCTGTTCATGCGCGTTCGGCCAGCGAAGCGAGCGCGGCAATATCGCGCGCGAGTTGCCGCGCCGCGATCCGGTTGAGCGCGATCACCGCGGCAAAAATTCCCGCGATCACACCCATCGGCACCGCCGCGCCCGAGAGCGCCGCGCGCCAGCCCTGCACCTCCGCGACGCCCGCGATCATCGCCGCAAACAGCGCGGCCACTCCGGGGATCACCGGTGCGACATACCACCGCGCGGCGCTGCGCAGGGCCTTCAGCTGATGCGCGTATTGCCGCTCGAGATGCATCACGCAGGGCTCTTCAGGCCGAGGCTCGAGCAATGCGGCATGACGCGTCAGGTTGCGCAGGATCATCACCACGCCCACCCCCACCGCGATCATCGCGGCGGCGACCAGCCATTCGCCGGCATAGAAAAAGAACCCCGCCATTGCCCCCCACACCGGCAGCTGCGCGAGCGCGGTCCACCGTTCGATCCGGTTGCGGCGCGCGATCGCTTGCGCGAAACGGTCCGCGCGCGCTGCGATGCCGGCAGGTTCGGTGAAGACCGCATCGCTCGCGGCCGTGGTCCAGAAGGGCAGAGGGGGCGTGCTCATGCGGGGTGCTCCGGGTGATCGGGGGCGGCGAAGTGGCTGGCGAGCAGCGTCTTGATCCGGTGGACGCGGACATTGACGGCGCCTGACGACAGGCCGGTGATCTCGGCGATCGCGGCGGCGCTTTCGCCTTCGAGCCAGAGCACGATCACCTGCATGTCGGGCGGCGGCAGGCGGCGGATCAGTTCGGCGACCTGCGCCATGACCACCGCATCGGCGGTCGCAGCCTCGATATTGCCGGGAGCGGGCAGCGCTTTGATATCGGCAAGCGGCACCCGGCGCGGCGTGCGCGCGGCGCGGGCGACGTGATCAGCAGCGACATTGTGCGCGACGCGGTAGACCCAGGTCTTGAGCGCGCATTTCCCGTCGAAGCGGGCGAGACTGCGCCACAGCGCGCAGTGCATTTCCTGTTCGAGATCGCGCGCCTTGTCGCCGTCACGCTCGACCGAGCGCGCGAGCCGCGCCAGTGCGGGAGCAAACTGGCGGCCCGCCTCGGTGTAAAGCTGTTCGGTTGTGCCGGTCATGCTCCTTTAGTCGCCGCCGGCACGGATTTCTTACACGGAGCCCGAAAATTCCTGCGCGCCGCCGCGATCAGGCATCGATCAGGTCGCGGTCGATATCGCCGGCGCGGTTCTGGATGAAGTTGAAGCGGTGTTCGGGGTTGCGTCCCATCAGCTCGTCGACCAGCCGCGCAACGCCCGCGCGGTCCTCGAATTCGGGCGGCAGCGTGATCCGGATCAACCCGCGCGTTTCGGGCGCCATCGTGGTTTCGCGCAATTGCTGCGGGTTCATTTCGCCAAGCCCCTTGAAGCGGCTGACCTCGACCTTCTTGTTCTTGAACACCGTGCGTTCGAGTTCCGCGCGGTGCGCATCGTCACGGGCATAGCGGCTCTCCTTGCCCGCAGTCAGGCGGTAGAGCGGGGGCTGGGCGAGAAACAGATGCCCGCGCCGGACGATGTCGGGCATTTCCTGGAAGAAAAAGGTCATCAGCAGCGTCGCGATATGCGCGCCGTCGACATCCGCGTCTGTCATGATGATGATGCGGTCGTAACGCAGGTTGTCGGCGTTGCAGTCCTTGCGCGTGCCGCAGCCCAGCGCCAGCGCCAGATCGGCGATTTCGGAATTGGCGCGGATCTTGTCGGCGGTGGCCGAGGCCACGTTCAGGATCTTGCCGCGGATCGGCAGGATCGCCTGGCTCTTGCGGTCGCGCGCCTGCTTGGCGCTGCCGCCTGCGCTGTCGCCTTCGACGATGAACAATTCGGTTTCGCGCCCGCCTTCGCCGCTGCAATCGGTGAGCTTGCCCGGCAGGCGCAGCTTCTTGGCGTTGGTCGCGCTCTTGCGCTTGATCTCGCGTTCCTGCTTGCGCTTGAGGCGCTCGTCCATCCGCTCCATGACCTCGCCCAGCAAGGCCTTGCCGCGTTCCATATTGTCGGTGAGGAACAGGTCGAAGCGATCGCGCACCGCGTTCTCGACCAGCCGCGCGGCTTCGGGCGAGGTCAGGCGATCCTTGGTCTGCGACTGGAACTGCGGATCGCGGATGAAGACGCTGAGCATCACCTCGGCGCCGGTCATCACGTCATCGGCGGTGATGTCCTTGGCTTTCTTCGCGCCGACCAGTTCCCCGAACGCGCGCAGGCCCCGGGTCAATGCAGTGCGCAGGCCCTGTTCATGCGTGCCGCCATCGGGGGTGGGCACGGTGTTGCAATACCAGCTCGTCGCGCCGTCCGAATAAAGCGGCCAGGCGATCGCCCATTCGACCCGGCCTTGCCCGACCCCGTCGACTTGCGGAAAATCCTGCGTGCCGGAAAAGGCCTGCGCGGTGACGCATTCGCGGGTGCCGATCTGTTCGGCAAGGTGATCGGCCAGCCCGCCGGGGAATTTGAACACCGCCTCGGCGGGCACATCCTCCGAAGCGAGCGAGGGGGCGCATTTCCAGCGGATCTCGACGCCCGCAAACAAATAGGCCTTGGACCGCGCAAGCTTGAACAGGCGTTTGGGGTTGAAGCTGCGGTCGCCAAAAATCTCGGGATCGGGAATGAAGCTGACCGTGGTGCCGCGCCGGTTGGGGGTGGCCCCGAGGTTCTGGATCGGCCCCTTGGTGATCCCTTGCGCGAATTCCTGCGCGTAAAGCTGCTTGTCGCGCGCGACTTCGACGCGGGTGTCGATCGACAGCGCGTTGACGACGCTGATCCCCACCCCGTGCAGACCGCCACTGGTAGCATAGGCCTTGCCCGAGAACTTGCCGCCCGAATGCAGCGTCGACAGGATCACTTCGAGCGTCGATTTGCCCGGAAACTTGGGGTGTTCATCGACCGGGATGCCGCGCCCGTTGTCCGAGATCGAGAGCCGGTTGCCCTCATCGAGCCGCATCTCGATCCGGGTCGCATGGCCCGCGACCGCTTCGTCCATCGCGTTGTCGAGCACTTCGGCAGCGAGGTGGTGATAGGCGCGGTCGTCGGTCCCGCCGATATACATGCCGGGGCGGCGGCGCACCGGCTCCAACCCTTCGAGCACCTCGATCGCAGAGGCGTTGTAATCGCCGCTGGAGGTGGGGGTGTTGGCGAAGAGATCGTCGGGGTCGGGTGCGGCCATAGGGGGGCGCTTATAGAGCGCAGCGAGGCTGCGTCACAAGCCACCCCCGCTGGTTTTGCTCAACCGCCGAAACCCGCCGGCGCGGGATCGACCGCGGTCACTTCGCCGCGCCGCACTTCGCGCACTTCGAGCGCGCGCTCGACCACGCCATTGGTGTTGAACCGAAACGCGCCATCGACGCCCAGGAACCCGCCCTTGTCGTACAGCGCCTTCTTGGGGAAGGTCGATCCCACCTTCCAGTTGCGCGCGACGCGCAGCGTCAGCAGCACCGCATCATATCCCAGCGTTGCCATGCGATAGGGCTGCGCGCCGAAGCGTGCGGCGTAGCTGTCGGCAAAACGCTTGTAACGCTGGTCGGACACGGCCGAGAACAGCGCGCCTTCGAGCGCGGGGCTGCGGGTGATGGAGGATTCTCCGCTCCACAATTCGGTGCCGAGGATGCGCGCGCGGTTGCGCGAGGATTTGTTGAGCTCGCTTGCCGCATCGATCCCGAGCCGCGCGCTGTCCGCGATCAGCACGGTATCGTATCCGCCCGCCGCGCGCAGCCTTGCCGCGGCGCTGACGATCGAGGTGTTGCCGCGCGCATAACCTTCGCGGCGCACCAGCGCGCCGCCGAAATCGCGCAAGGCATTGTCGAAGGCGGAAAGCGCGCGGCTGCCATAATCGCCTTCGGGCGCAAGCACGGCGAAGCGCGCCGCGCCCTTGCTGCGGGCATACTGAACCGTGCGGCGGATCGATTGTTCGGGCAGGTGGCCGATCACGAAGACATCGGGGCTCGCGACCGAGGCGTCATTGGCAAAGGCGATCACCGGCACGCCCGCGGGGCGCGCGGCGGCCTGCACCGCAGGCACCGCATCGGCGGACAGCGGGCCGAGGATCAGCTTGTTGCCATCGGCAATTGCCTTCTGCGCCGCGGGGCCGACGCCGCGCGCGGTGTCATAGGTGGTGATGCGCAGATTGTCCGCGCCGGTATCGAGCAGCGCCATCGTGGTCGCATTGGCGATCGCCTGTCCCACCGCGGCGGTATCGCCCGCCATCGGCACCAGCAGCGCGATCCGGTGACGGCCGCGATCGGCGGGGAGCACGCTTTCCGAAGGCTCGGCCGAAGGCGCGGGCGCAGAGCCTGTGGCCACCTCGCCCTTGGGCACGACCGCGCAGCCCGCCGCAAGCAGCGCCGCGCCGCACAGTGCAAAGCCTCGTGCGGCGATCTGCCAGACCGGAGCGGTCACCGGCTTTGCCCAATCGTTGCAATCATCAAGCTTCATTCTTGCCGACCCCTCAGCTGTGCGCCATGGCTACCTGCGTGAAACCGCTGGAACCCCTCTTGCTTCCCGAATGGAAACCCGTCGCCGGGCTGTATATCCTTGCCACCCCGATTGGCAACTTGGCCGATATCACGCTGCGCGCGCTCAGCGTTTTGCAGGGCGCCGCGCTGATCGCCTGCGAAGATACGCGGGTGACGGGCAAGCTGTTGAAACATTACGGAATAAGGGCGCGGCTGCAACGGCTGGATGACCATGCATCGCCCGAGGTGCGCAGCCGGATTGTCGATGAAGCGAGGCAGGCGGCGGTCGTGCTGGTGTCGGACGCGGGCACACCGCTGATCTCCGATCCGGGATACCGGCTGGTGCGCGAGGCGCGTGAGGCGGGGATCGATGTCGTCACCATCCCGGGCCCCTGCGCGGCGGTATCGGCGCTGGCGATTGCCGGATTGCCGTCCGACCGCTTCCTGTTTGCAGGCTTCCTGCCGGTCAAGGACAAGGCGCGGCGCGAGGCGCTCGAAGCGCTGGCCGATATTGCCGCGACGCTGATCTTCTACGAAACCGCGCCGCGGTTGACGAAAGCGCTTCTGGCGATTGCCGAAATCTGGCCGACGCGCGAAGTCGCGGTCGCGCGCGAGCTGACCAAGCTCCACGAGGAATGCCGCAGCGGCACTGCGGCCGAGCTCGCCGCGCATTACGAGGCCCATCCACCGAAGGGCGAGATCGTGCTGCTGATCGGCCCGCCGGGCGCGGACGAGGCACCGGTGCTCGACACCGATGCACTGCTGCGCGATGCGCTGGCCGGCGCCGGGCCGGGCAAGGCGGCGGGGCTGGTCGCCAAGGCCACCGGAATCGACCGCGCGGTGCTCTATGCCCGCGCCCTGGAACTGAAGGGCGGATGACCCTGCCGCGCTCTCCCGAACAGCGCCGCGATGCCGACACTCGCGGGCGCGAGGGCGAGGCGGCGGCGGCGATGTATCTCGCGCAGGCGGGCTGGCAGATTCTTGCCGAGCGGGTGAAAACCAAGGCGGGCGAGATCGATCTCGTCGCCGCGCGCGCGGGGATCGTCGCCTTTGTCGAGGTGAAATGGCGCGCAAAGGCCGCGAGCCTCGCCGACGCCATCGACGAACGCCGCCTGGCGCGCGTCGCCGCCGCGGTGGAAATCGTGTGGCAGGACTTTGCCACCAAGGGCGAGGACATCCGCATCGATGTCATCCTGCTTGCACCGGGCATAAAGCCCGCCCACATCGAAAACGCCTGGATGCCATTTGGCTGACCGATCGGAGTGAAGACATGTCCTTGCGCGTAGCCGTCCAGATGGACCCCCTCGACCAGATCAAGATCGCGGGCGACAGTTCCTTTGCGCTGATGCTTTCGGGCCAGGCGCGGGGATACACGCTTTACGAGTACAACGTCGAAAGCCTGACGCTCGACGAGGACGACCGCCTGCTTGCCCACGCCTATCCGGTGACGGTGCAGCGGGTCGAAGGCGATCATTTCACGCGGAACGAGCAGGTACGGCTCGATCTCGGGGCGGATGTCGATGTGGTGCTGATGCGGCAGGACCCGCCGTTCCACATGGGCTACATCACCGCGACGCACCTGCTCGAACGGATCGCGCACCACACGCTGGTGGTGAATGATCCCGCCAATGTGCGCAACAGCCCCGAAAAGGTGATGGTGCTCAACTACCGCCGCTTCATGCCGCCGACGCTGGTCACCCGCAGCGTCGAGGAAGTGCGCCGCTTCATGGACACGCACGGTGCGGTGGTGGTCAAACCGATCCACGGCAACGGCGGCAAGGCGATCTTCCGCATCGGCGAAAACGGCGAGAACCTGACCGCCCTGTTCGAGGTGTTCAACCAGACCTGGCCCGAGCCGCACATGGTCCAGCCCTTCCTTCCCGAAGTGCGCGAAGGCGACAAGCGGATCGTGTTGATCGACGGGGTGGTCGCGGGCGCCATCAACCGCGTGCCGGGCGAGGGCGAGTTCCGCAGCAATCTGGCGATGGGCGGCAGCGCGCAGGCGACGCAGCTGACGCCGCGCGAAGAGGAAATCTGCGCGGCGCTCGGCCCGGATTTGCAACGCCTGGGCCTGACCTTTGTTGGCATCGACGTGATCGGCGGTAAGTGGCTCACCGAAATCAACGTCACCTCGCCCACGGGCATCGTGGCGATTGACCGGTTCAACAACACTGATACGGCGGGAATGATCTGGGACGCGATCGAACGGCGACTGGCAGACCGTCACACCGCGACCTGACCCGACCTCTCCCGCCAAGGCGACATACGAACCATGACCGCATTCCTCCTCGAACTGCTCAACAAGGGCGGATATATCGGCATTTTCCTGCTGATGGCTGCCGAGAACATCTTCCCGCCGATCCCGTCCGAGGTGATCATGGGCGGGGCCGGCGTGCTGGTCGCGCGCGGCGAGATGACGTTCTGGATGGTGTGGGTCGTGGCCACCGCAGGCACGGTTGCGGGCAACCTGTTCTGGTACTGGATCGGCGTGCGCTGGAGCGAGGAGCAGTTGAAGGCGATCATCGACCGCTGGGGCCGCTGGCTGACCTTCGAATGGGACGAGTTCACCAAGGCGCGCGACATCTTCCGCAAATATGGCGACGGGATCGTTTTCGCGCTGCGTTTTTCGCCGATTTTGCGCACCATCGTTTCGCTGCCCGCGGGCCTTGCGCACATGAAGCTGTGGCATTTCTGCCTGTTCACCTTCCTCGGTTCGGGTATCTGGAACGCGATCCTGATTTTCGGCGGCAAGGCGCTCGAACCGCTGATCGAGCGGTTCGAGAAGTTTGCAGGCTACGGGATCGCCGCCTTCGTGCTCGCCGGGGTCGTCTTCTACATCTACCGCGTGGTGACGTGGAAGCCGGTCAAGGAACACGAGGCCGAGGACCGCACGCAGCTTTGATCGCTTACCCGCGCGGGTGAGCCTTGCGGTAGTTTTCCAGCAAGGCCGCCGCATCGACGCGGGTGTAGATCTGGGTCGAGCCGAGCGATGCGTGGCCGAGCAGTTCCTGCAGGCTGCGCAGGTCCGCGCCCGCGCTCAAAAGATGCGTTGCAAAGGAATGCCGCAGTGCGTGCGGGGTGGCGGTATCGGGCAGGCCCAGCGCGCGGCGCGCCTGCGCCACGGCGCGCTGCACCACTCCGGGTGACAGCGGCCCGCCCTTTTCCCCGCGAAACAGCGGCGTTGCGGGATCGAGCGGCCAAGGGCAGGCACGAACATAGTCGGCAATCGCCGCGCGGGTGATCGGCAGCACCGGCACCGTGCGCTGCTTGCCGCCCTTGCCGGTCACCACCAGCACCTCGCCCGGCGTTGCATCGCGGCCCTTCAATGACAGCGCTTCGGCGATCCGCAGACCCGATCCATAGAGCAGCAGCAGCACCGCACGGTCGCGCGCGCCCACCCAGTCGGTCCGCGCCAGATCGTCGACCAGATCGACCAGCCCGCTGGCCTCGTCGGGGGTGACGGGGCGGGGCAATCCCTTCTTGATCCGCGGGCCCCGAAGACGCGGCGGGGCGGGGTCGGGATCGCCTGCCTGCTTGCGGGCAAAAGCGATAAAGGCCTTGAGCGCCGACAATTCGCGCGCGGTGCTGGCGTTGGAAAGGCCATCGCCGCGCCGGGCGGCCAAGTGGGCGCGCAGATCATGCGCTTCGGTTCTTGCAACCGCTTCCCAGTCGCTCAACCCGCGCGCAGCGATCAGCCTTTGCGCCGCCGCGACATAGGCGCGCACGGTGTGGGGCGACCGGCGCCTTCCATCGGCAAGATGCGTGCGCCACGCTTCGAGCAGCGCGGGCGCGGTCATGCAGCGACCAGCGTATCGGCGACCACTTCGGCCAGCAGGCTGTCGAGTAGCGCGCGGCCCTGCGGCATCACCCCGATCCGTGTGCCATCGGCCCACATCAGGCCCAGCCCTGACAGCCGCGCCAGCGCCGCTTCCTCGATCAGACCCGCCCGCGTCAGTCCGAACCTTGCGGACAGCGCGGCAAGATCGACCCCCTCGGCAAGCCGCAAGCCCATCAGCAAGGCTTCGGCCGCCTGATCGCTCACCGCCAGATCACGGGCTTCGACGATGCCGTCGCCCTGCGCTGCGACCGCGGCGAGGAAATTCTCGGGCTTCTTGTGCCGCACCGTGGCAACCGCGCCGCGCCTTCCATGCGCGCCCGGACCAATCCCGGCATAATCCTGATAGCGCCAATAGGCGAGATTGTGGCGGCTTTCCTCGCCATCCCGCGCATGGTTGCTTGTCTCGTAGGCGGGAAGCCCCGCAGCCGCCGTCATCGTCTGGGTGATGTCGAACAGCGCCGCCGCCTCGTCATCACCGAGCGGCACCAATCGCCCGCGCCGCACATCGCTGGCAAAGCGCGTGCCCGGCTCGATCGTCAGCTGATACAGCGACATATGCCCCGTGCCGAAACCGAGTGCGCGCGCCAGACGCGCTTCCCACAAATCGGGCGTGTGGCCGGGGAGCGCGTAGATCATGTCGAAACTGACTCGCGCAAAATGCCGCTGCGCGGTTTCCAGCGCCGCCAGCGCCTCGTCCGCGCCGTGCAGCCGTCCCAGAAAGCGCAATTCATCATCGTCGAGCGACTGCACCCCCAGCGACACGCGGTTGATCCCGGCCTGCGCGAGCGCGGCAAACTTCGCCGTCTCGACCGATGAGGGGTTGGCCTCCAGCGTGATCTCGATTCCCTGAGCGAAGCCCCACAAACGTTCAGCCTCCGCGAGCAATGCAGCGACCAGCGCGGGCGGCATCAGCGACGGGGTGCCGCCGCCGAAGAAGATCGAGGTCAGCGTCTCGCCGCCGGCAACCGCCGCTTCGGCGCGCATGTCGGCGATCAGCGCGGCCTGCCACGCGGGCACGTCCACCCCGTCGCGCACATGCGAGTTGAAATCGCAATAAGGGCATTTCTTGGCGCAGAACGGCCAGTGAATATAAAGCGCGCGGGCCACGGTGGTTTGCTTCAGCCTCGCTTAAGGGTGTGGGGGTAGGGGAGCATCATGCGCCGCTTTACCCTTGCATCCGCCTTTGCCCAAGCCCTTGCTGCGGGTTTCGCCGTCCTCGCATCCGCCGCTCATGCGCAGGGTTCCGCCTATCCAACCCCCGACCAGCGCGATTTCCTCGCCGCGCACAACGAAGCCCGAGGCGATGCGGGCGCCCCGCCGCTGGTGTGGAGCGACCGGCTCGAACGCGATGCGATGGCGTGGGCGCGGCATCTGGCAGCGCGCGATCTCTACGAGCACGCCTCGCCCGATCAGCGGCGCGGGCAGGGCGAGAACCTGTGGCGCGGTCCGCGCGATCAGTGGTCGGTGTGGGACAAGGTCGGCTTCTTCATCGAGGAAAAGCGGCATTTCCGTCCCGGCAATTTCCCCGACATTTCGCGCACGGGCCGCTGGAACGATGTCGGGCACTATACCCAGATCATCTGGCCCGAAACGCGCGAGGTCGGCTGCGCGATCGCCTATACCCGCGCCGAGGAAGTGCTGGTGTGCCGTTACTGGCCCGCGGGCAACATCTGGGGACAGCGCATCGACGCGCGGGGGAGCCGCGCGCGCCGCTGATCAGGCGCCGAACTGCGCGGCGACCAGCTTGGCGAAGGCATCGGCGCGGTGGCTGATCGCGTGTTTCGCTTCCGGCGCGATTTCGGCAAAGGTCTGCTCTGCGCCGGTGGGAACGAACACCGGGTCGTAACCGAAGCCCAGCGTCCCGCGCGGCGGCCATGTCAGCGTGCCCGTGCACGTGCCTTCGTAAACCGCGTGTTCCCCGTCGGGCCAGGCAATCGCCAGCACGCAATGGAACGCCGCCGATCGGTCGACGCCATCACCCTTTTCGGCGAGCATTCCTTCGACCTTGCCCATCGCCATGTACCAGTCGCGGCCCGGTGCGCCTTCGAACCATTGCCGCTCGGCCCAGTCGGCGGTGTAGACCCCGGGGCGCCCATCCAGCGCCGCAACGCTGAGCCCGCTGTCATCCGCCAGCGCCGCCAGCCCCGAAGCCTCCGCCGCCGCGCGCGCCTTGATCAGCGCGTTCTGGACAAAGGTGGTGCCCGTCTCGGCCGGCTCGGGCAGGCCCAGCGACCCCGCCGAGATGCAACGCACCCCGTAAGGATCGAGCAGCGCGCCGATTTCCTTGAGCTTGCCCGCATTGTGCGTGGCAATCACGAGGGTGCCAGAGCCGAGACGGCGGTCGGTCACTTCACCGCGTCCAATTGCGCGGCGAAGATCCGGTCGGCGCCGATCCGGGCGAGGCGCAACAGGCGCAGCAAGCCCTCCTCGTCATAGGTCGCGCCTTCGGCGGTGGCCTGCACTTCGGCAATCTTGCCGCCGGTCAGCAGCACGAAATTGCCGTCGGCTTCTGCGTTCGAATCCTCGTCATAATCGAGGTCGAGCACCGGGGTGCCCTTGAAGATGCCGCAGGAAATGCCGGCGACCTGCGCAGAAATCGGATCGTGCTTGATATCGCCCGACTTCATCAGGCCGTTGACCGCAAGGCGCAGAGCGATCCACGCGCCCGAGATGGCCGCGGTGCGCGTGCCGCCGTCGGCCTGGATCACGTCGCAATCCAGAGTGATCTGCCGTTCGCCGAGCTTTTGCAGATCGACCACAGCGCGCAAGGAACGCCCGATGAGCCGCTGGATTTCCTGCGTGCGGCCCGATTGCTTGCCCTTGGCCGCCTCGCGTGCGCCGCGGGTGTGGGTGGCGCGCGGAAGCATCGAATATTCGCCCGTTACCCAGCCTTCGCCCTTGCCGCGCAGCCATGGCGGAACGCCGCGCTCGACGCTGGCGGTGCACAGCACCTTGGTGTCGCCGAAACCGATCAGCACCGATCCTTCGGCGTGGCGGGTGTATCCGGTCTCGATCGTAATGGCGCGCATTTCATCGGGCGCGCGTCCTGAAGGGCGCATGGAAATTCCTTTGATTGGTTGCGCGCCAATAGGCGTGGGCCACTTGTCGCGGCAAGCGCAAAGACTAAGATTGCGCCCATGACTGCGCTCCCCGTGACCGAACTGACCGCCCGCGCGCGCGACATCTTTCAGCGCGTGGTCGAGGAATATATCGCGAGCGGGCAGCCGGTGGGTTCGAAGACGCTTGCCGCCGATGGCACGCTGAACCTGTCGCCCGCCTCGATCCGGTCGGTGCTCGCCGATCTGGAGACGGCAGGACTACTCGCCGCGCCGCACACCAGCGCGGGGCGCTTGCCGACCGATGCGGGCCTGCGCATTTTCGTCGACGGGATGATGCGCGTGGCCGAACCGACGCGCGAGGAACAGGCCGCGATCGAGGCGCGGCTGGCGGGCGCGGGGCCGGTCGAGGCGGCATTGAAGCAGGCATCCGCGATCCTCTCCGACCTGTCGGGTGCGGCGGGCATGGTGCTCGTCGCGCCGCGCGAACAGCGGCTGGCGCAGTTCAGCCTCGTCGATCTGGGGCAGGGGCGCGCGCTCGCGGTGCTGGTGGGAGAGGATGGCGCAGTCGAAAACCGGGTGATCCAGATCGGCGGCGCGCTCGATCCGGGCGCGCTCGATCGCGCTTCGAATTACATCACCGCGCGGCTTGCCGGGCGCACGCTGGCCGAGGCCGCAGCGGCGATGCGCGCCGAAATCGGCAAGGGCGAGACGCAGCTCGATGCGGCAAGCCGCGATCTGGTCGAACGCGGGCTTGCCGTGTGGAGCCAGGATGCCGCCGCGCGGCCCGTGCTGATCGTGCGCGGTGCGGCCAACCTGCTCGACGACGCGGCGCTGGGCGATATCGAACGGGTGCGCAGTCTGCTCGAGGATCTTGAAAACAAGCAGTCGGTGGCAGAGCTGCTCGATTCGGCGCGGGAGGCCGATGCCACGCGGATTTTCATCGGTTCGGAAAACCGCCTGTTTGCGCTGTCGGGCTCGTCCGTGATCGCCTCGCCCTACCGCGACCGCGAGGGGCGCGTGGTCGGCGTGCTGGGTGTGATTGGCCCGGTGCGGTTGAATTATGCGCGGGTTGTCCCCATGGTGGATCTGACCGCCCGTTCGCTGGGCAAGCTCATCGCTTGAATGGAAAGCCACAACACATGACCGAGAATGAAAAGCCGCTGGATCAGGCGGCTGAAGACGAATTGAAGGGCGTGCCCGAACACCTGCGCGGCGATGCCGATGAAACCGATGGCACCGCCGAGGCGCTCGACGCGCTGCGCCGCGATCTCGATGCGGCCAAGCAAGAGGTGCTCTACGCGCAGGCCGAAACGCAGAACGTGCGCCGCCGGCTCGAACGCGAGAAGGACGAGGCGCGCGCCTATGCCGCGACCGGCTTTGCGCGCGACATCCTGAGCGTTGCCGACAACCTGTCGCGCGCGATCGACGCGATCCCGCAAGGGTTGCGCGACGACGACACGATGAAGGGTCTGGTGATCGGGTTGGAAGCGACACAGCGCGAGCTGGAAAAGGTTTTCGCCGCCAACGGCATCACCCGCATCGCCGCCGTCGGTCTGCCGCTCGACCCCAACCAGCATCAGGCGATGCTTGAAGTGCCGAGCGCCGATCACGAACCGGGCACGGTGGTCTCCGAAATGCAGGCCGGTTGGATGATCAAGGATCGTCTGCTGCGCGCCGCAATGGTGGCAGTTGCGAAGAAGCCCGACTGACCCGCTGCGGTTGAAATCGAATGGACCGGACGGCATCGGCGCGCAAGGCGCCGGTGCCGTTCGTCTTTTGGGGTAGGGCTACCGCTGCGCCCCGGGAAAGGCGACCAGCGCTCTATAGGGCGCGGCATCCCCGACCCCGCGCACCATCCCGCCGCGCCGCAAGGTGAAGGCATGCGCGACGATCTCTGCCTGCTGCTCGATCCCGTATTGTTCGAGCTTCCAGCCCGGGCGCAGCGCATAGTCATAGCGGCACCACGGATGCCGGCGCAGCACCAGATACCAGCGGCCCAATGTCTGCGCCTGCCACACATGCGTCATCTCGTGAATGAAATGCGCCTGGCGCGACAGCGAGGCGGCGGAAAAATCGTCGCAGTAATGCGCGGCTTCCGGGTGGAAGTGCAAGTGCCCCATCGGCGCCATCGTCACCCCGCGCGGTTGAAGCGGGAAGAACTTGCGGCGCTTGATCTTCACCGGCGCATAATCGATCGCATCGCCGAAGACAGTGCGGGCAAGCGCGACCTCGCCCGGCGTCAGCGGGCGCGCCCCGCCAACTTCGCAGACGAGCGGGGACGAAGGCGCGGACACGCTCAGCGCTCGTCTCCCGCGGCGCGGACGGGTGCATCAACCGTGGTGACGGTGCCATCGGACAGCGTCAGCGTTACCTTCGCCGTTCCGCCGGGGGCAAGCACGCCAGCAGGTTCCATCGCCATCACGTGCAGACCGCCCGGCGCGAAGGTGACCGGCGTGCCCGGCGTCAGCGGCACAGAATCGGCCATCACCATCTTCATCTTGCCATCCGCCTCGGCGTAATCGTGGATCATCGTCATGCCCGCGCCCTCGACCTCGACCGCATCGAGCGTCACCCCCGAAGCGCCCGCCCAGGACAGATCGAAATAGACCGCGGCCGGATTGCCCGCGACCGGCGGCAGCACCACGCGCGCGTTGCTGACCGTGAGGCCCGCGGCGGCGGCGACGGCGGGGGTGGCCTCCTGCGCCGGCGCGTCGGCCTTGTCGGCACATGCGCCAAGGAAGGGGATCATCGCCGCGGCCAGCGTGGCGGCCGCGACATTGCGGAGCGAAGTCATCGGATTGTCTCCTGATAGAACACGGGGGATTGCGCCGAAATCTAGAACGGGCGGTATCTTGTGCCAAGCAAAAGCACACCTATATCGCGGTCACAATCGAGCCGCCACGATGCTCTGCCGGTAACTGGGGAGCAGGCAGCCGCGGTGTCCAACAATGTTCCTATGGATGGGGAAAAAATGGGTAAAGTAATCGGTATCGACCTCGGCACCACCAACTCCTGCGTCGCTGTCATGGACGGCGGCAAGCCCAAGGTCATCGAGAATTCGGAAGGCGCGCGCACCACGCCGTCGATCGTCGCCTTCACCAAGGATGGCCAGCGCCTGATCGGCCAGCCGGCCAAGCGTCAGGCGGTCACCAATCCCGACAACACGCTGTTCGCGATCAAGCGCCTGATCGGTCGCCGGTTCGAAGACCCGCTGACCAAGAAGGACATGGAACTTGTCCCCTACAAGATCACCAAGGGCAAGAACGGCGATGCCTGGGTCAACGCCGGCGGCGAAGACTACAGCCCCTCGCAGGTTTCCGCCTTCATCCTCCAGAAGATGAAGGAAACCGCCGAGAGTTATCTTGGCGAAACCGTGACGCAGGCCGTCATCACCGTGCCCGCCTATTTCAACGACGCGCAGCGTCAGGCGACCAAGGACGCCGGCCAGATCGCCGGTCTCGAAGTGCTGCGCATCATCAACGAGCCGACCGCGGCCGCGCTCGCCTACGGAATGGACAAGGACGATGGCAAGACCATCGCGGTCTATGACCTTGGCGGCGGCACCTTCGACGTCTCGATCCTCGAAATCGGCGACGGCGTGTTCGAAGTGAAGTCGACCAACGGCGACACCTTCCTCGGCGGTGAAGACTTCGACAATGCGATCGTCGAGTTCCTCGCCGATTCCCTCAAGAAGAAGGAACAGATGGATCTCAAGACCGACAAGCTTGCGCTGCAGCGGCTGAAGGAAGCGGCGGAAAAGGCGAAGATCGAACTGTCGAGCGCGGCCACGACCGAAATCAACCTGCCCTTCATCACCGCGCGCATGGAAGGTGGTAGCACCACCCCGCTGCACCTCGTCGAAACGATCACCCGTGCCGACCTTGAAAAGATGGTCGACGGCTTGATCCAGCGCACGCTCGATCCGTGCAAGAAGGCGCTGGCCGATGCCGGCATCTCCAAGGATCAGGTCGACGAAGTGATCCTCGTCGGCGGGATGACCCGCATGCCGCGCGTGCGCGAAGTCGTGGAGCAGTTCTTCGGTGCGAAGCCGCACACCGGCGTGAACCCCGATGAAGTCGTCGCCATGGGCGCGGCCATTCAGGCGGGCGTGCTGCAGGGCGACGTCAAGGACGTGCTGCTGCTCGACGTGACCCCGCTTTCGCTCGGCATCGAGACGCTGGGCGGCGTGTTCACCCGCATGATCGACCGCAACACCACCATCCCGACCAAGAAGACCCAGACCTACTCGACCGCCGAAGACAACCAGAACGCGGTGACGATCAAGGTCTATCAGGGCGAACGCGAGATGGCGGCGGACAACAAGCTGCTGGGCAATTTCGACCTGATCGGCATTCCGCCTGCGCCGCGCGGCGTGCCGCAGATCGAGGTGACCTTCGACATCGATGCCAACGGCATCGTGTCGGTGGCCGCCAAGGACAAGGGCACCGGCAAGGAGCAGACGATCAAGATCCAGGCATCGGGCGGCCTCAGCGACAGCGACATCGACCAGATGGTCAAGGATGCCGAAAAGTTCGCCGAGGAAGACAAGAAGCGCCGGGCTGCCGCAGAAGCGCGTAACCAGGCCGACAGCCTTGTCCACGCGACCGAAAAGCAGGTGGAGGAGCACGGCGACAAGATCGACGCGGCGACCAAGACCGAAGTCGAGGAAGCCATCGCGGCGGTCAAGACCGCGCTCGAAGGCGGCGATGCCGATGACATCAACGCCAAGGCACAGGCGCTGACCCAGATTGCGATGAAGATGGGCCAGCAGATCTACGAAGCCGGACAGGCCGCCGGCCCCGATGGCGATGCTGCTGCCCCGGCAGACGAAGCGCCGGCCGAAGAGGTGGTCGACGCCGAGTTCTCTGAAGTGGACGAAGACAAGAAGGGCTAAGGCCCCGCTACATTCCGCTGGCCTGCCGCCGGTGCCCGAGCCCCTTGGCGTTCGGGCACCGGCCGGCAGGCGGCGGCTACGGGGAACAAGGTCAAAGACATGCCCACCGCACAGCTCGATTATTACGCCCAGCTCGAAGTCAGTCGCGATTGCGACGGGGCGACGCTCAAATCATCCTACCGCAAGCTTGCGATGAAATGGCACCCGGATCGCAATCCGGGCGATGCTGCGGCCGAAGCCAAGTTCAAGGCGATCAGCGAGGCTTATGATTGCCTCAAGGACCCGCAAAAGCGCGCGGCCTATGACCGCTATGGCCACGAAGCCTTCACGCAGGGCATGAATAGTGGCGGCGGCGGTGGTGGTCCCTTCGGCGGCGGCCGCGGCGATTTTGCCGACATCGGCGACATATTCGAAACTTTCTTCGGCAGCGCCTTTGGCGGCGGCGGCGCGGGCGCACAGCGCCAGCAGAACCGCCGCGGGGCCGATCTGCGCTATGACATGCAGGTCACCCTCGAAGAGGCCTTCCACGGCAAATCGACCGAGATCGAGATCGAGGTCTCGCAATCGTGCGAAACCTGCGACGGCAGCGGCGCGACCCCCGGCACTTCCGAACGCCAATGCAACCTGTGCCATGGCATCGGCAGCGTGCGCGCCAAGCAGGGCCTGTTCGTGATCGAACGCCCGTGCCCCACCTGCAACGGGCGCGGCACCGTGATCGAGAACCCCTGCCGCGAATGCCGCGGCGAGGGCCGCGTCGATCGTCCGCAAACGCTCAAGGTCGATATCCCCGCAGGGGTCGACACCGGCACGCGCATCCGTCTGTCGGGCAAGGGCGAGGCGGGCCAGCGCGGTTCGCCCCCCGGCGATCTCTACATCTTCCTCCACGTCAAACCGCACCCGCTGTTCGAACGCGAAGGCACGACGCTAGCAACGCGCGTTCCGGTGAGCTTCACCACCGCGGCGCTGGGCGGCTGTGTCGAGATCCCCGACCTCGACGGATCGACCAACCGGCTCGACATTCCTGCCGGCATCCAGTCGGGCAAGCAGTTGCGCGTGCGCGGTGCGGGGATGCCCGTGCTGCAGGGGCGCGGGCGCGGCGATCTGGTGGTCGAAATCGTGGTCGAAACGCCCACCAAGCTCTCGCGCCGCCAGAAGGAAATCCTCGAGGAATTCAAGGCGACCGAGACGGGCGAGGAATGCCCTGAAAGCCGCAGCTTCTTTGCCAAGCTGAAGGACGCCTTCGGAACCTAGCCGAGCTTTTCGCGCACTTCCTCGCGGATCTGCGCGATAAGCCCGCCTTGGCACCGGCCCGCGGCTTCCTCTTCGTCCAGCACCGCCAGAAAGGCTGCGCGTTTTGCCGCGCGCAAGGCTTCAGGGGCAACGGCCCCTGGAACGGTCGAGGCGAGCAGATCGAGCATCCGTTCGGCCCCGTGCAGCCGGCCCCACATGTAATCGTTCTCGCGGTAGTCGCGGCTGAAGAACGCCCCGAAATTATAGAACTCGGTCCCGCGCAGGGTTGCAGCCGTCCCGCCTTCGCGGATCGACAGGGCATCATCGGGGGAAATGCGGTCGATTTTGACCGGGTTGAATTCGTCGAGCCCTTCGCGCCGTGACAGCGGCAGCGTAGCGACATCGTAGAACGGAAAACCCAGATAGGTCAGCAGCATCCGCCGCTTGAGCGGTTTGGGCATGTCCTCGATCGCGTCGATCAGCATTTCCTCGGCGCGCAGATCGGTCGCCGGCAGCAACCGCTCGGCCGCCAGAATATCCAGCACCGCGCCCGGCCGGGCGATCGCATCCCCCGCCAGTGCGGCAAGCCGCGGGCATTGCAGCGCGCGCTCCTCCGCATCGAAATAGAGCGCGAGGATCGCATAGATGCGTTCCCGCGCGCGGTCCAATGCGTCTTCGGGGATGCCAGGTTCGAGTTCCCAGTCACGCGCAAGCTTGCGGGTAAGCAACTGGAGCCGGCGGATGCGAAACCCCGTATCGTGCGCGCGGAAGAATGCGATGGCTTCCGGGCTCGCGCCGCCGTCCGCAGCGGTGAGGCTGGCACAGCCGCGGCGCTCAAGCTCGCGCCGGAAGGCGGCGGCCAAGGGCGCAGGGTCGGCGAGCGATTGCCCGGCAGCTTTCAGCGTGATGCGTGCAAGCTGGTCAAGGATGCCTTCGAACTTGGTCAGCGCATAGGCGCCGAAGGCAAAGCCTGCCTGTTCGGCGGCGGCCTGCTGCGCCTTTGCCCGCCATCCCGCAAGCCGCGCAGGGGTGGGGCGCGACAGCAGGAAGGTGTAGCCGAACAGGCGCTCGACCGCGCGGTCGATGTCGCCCTGCAGTTCGAGCACGATCCGCCGCAATCGCGTCGCATCGCGCGATTGCTGCGCGATGCGTTCCAGATCGTCGCGGATCGGCTGTTCGCGCGGGATGGTCGACAGCGAACCGAAGATCGCCCCGAAGAACCCGATCTCGCGCGGGCGCCTGGCCGGGTCAGGCGCGGGCGCGGTGCCTTCGGGCCGCGGGTCGAGATAGACGAACCGCCGGTCGACCTCGCGCTGCTCGGGCCGGCCATAGAGCGCGGCGAGCGCCGCCCCGAACGGCGCCCCCACCAGCACCGCGCCGTCGATCAGCGCGACCTCGTCCAGCGTGCCGCGCGCGAAATGGGCTGGCATGATGCGTTGCAGGAACGTGTCACGGGTGGCCCAGTCACGCTGCTCCGCGTCAACGAGCCTATCGATCTCGGCGAGGGTGAGCGGCGGAAACGCGCCCGGAAAGCTCGCCGTCGCGCGGGCGGCAAACACCAGTTCGAGCGGATCGGCCAGCGGCGCGCCATCGCCGACACGGCGGCGGAAGGTGATCGGCAGGCGATGCTCGGTCTCCTCGACCTGCGGCGGCGAATGCAATCGCAGTGTTTCGGCGTGGCCGCGAAAATCGGTCGCGGTGACCATCAGATCGACCGGATGGCCATGCGGCAGCAGCGGGATATTGTCGCCGTCCTCGGCCATCTTGCGCAAGGCTTCGGACAGCATGCCGGAAAACCGCGCGCCCGAAAACGGCGGGCTGAACCAGCGTCCGCGCACAAGCCGCGAGACCTTGGCGCGCACCTCGGCCCGGGTCTCGCGCGAGACCGTCGCGCTGACCGCGTTGCCCGGGCGGCTCAGGAACCATTCGGCGATCGGTTGCGCCCAAAGCTTGGCAAAACGCCACAGCGGCTCGGCATCGGGATCGGTCAATTCGCTGACATCGGCATTGGCAAGCCACAAGTCGGTCAAGGGTTCGAGGCTGTGCCCTGCATGGATCGCCTGCGCGAGAAACACCGCATTGATCCCGCCCGCGCTTGCCCCGGTGAGGATATCGGGCAGCACTCTGATCCGCAGGCCGTGCGCGGTTTCGATCGTTTGCAGAAAGTCGCGATAGACCGCCGCGACCCCATCCAGATGCGGCGCATCGGGGTGATGAAACGCGCGGCTTGCGCGGGCAAGGTGCCACACCTCCTTGGTGATCCCGTGCATGTAAACCGCAAGGCTGACCCCGCCGTAACATACCAGAGCAAGACGCAATTCTTTCTGCCGCATGCCGGGTGGTCTAGCGGGAAGAACGCGCGCAATGCAATTGCGTTCGTCTTCTGTTCCAGATATGGGGCATTGCCTATGGCAAAGACAAAACGCCGCTACGTGTGTCAGGAATGCGGGAGCGTGTCACACCGCTGGCAGGGGCAATGCGCCGATTGCGGGCAGTGGAACACGCTGGTCGAGGATGTGCCTGCGACCGTGTTCTCGCAGAAGCACAGCCTGTCGAGCGGTGGTCGCAATATCGCGTTCGAACCGCTCAATGCCCCCACGCAGCTTCCGGTCCGGAAATCGACCGGCCTTGCAGAATTCGACCGCGCGCTGGGCGGCGGACTGGTGCCGGGGAGCGCGGTGCTACTGGGCGGCGATCCGGGGATCGGCAAATCGACGCTGCTGCTGCAAACCGCCGCCACCATCGCGCGCGGCGGCAATGATGTGGTCTATGTCAGCGGCGAGGAAGCCGCGGGACAGGTGCGGCTGCGTGCGTCGCGGATGGGCGTTGCCGATGCGCCGATCCGGCTCGCGTCCGAAACCTCGGTGCGCGATATCCTGACGACGCTGGGGCAGGGCGAACCGCCCGCGCTGCTGGTGATCGATTCGATCCAGACGATGCATTCCGACACGATCGAAGGTGCGCCCGGCACCGTCTCACAGGTGCGCGGCTGCGCGCTGGAACTGATCCGCTATGCCAAGGAAACCGGCTGCGCGCTGGTGCTGGTCGGCCACGTAACCAAGGACGGCACGATCGCCGGGCCGCGCGTGCTCGAACACATGGTCGATGTGGTGATGAGTTTCGAGGGCGAACGCAGCCACCAGTACCGCATCCTGCGCGCGCTCAAGAACCGCTTTGGCGCGGTCGATGAAATTGGCGTCTTCGCGATGGCGAGCGAGGGGCTGGAAGAGGTAGCGAACCCCTCATTGCTGTTCCTGTCGGGCCGCGAAACGCCGCTGGCGGGGAGTGCGGTGTTCCCCGCGCTCGAAGGCACGCGGCCCGTGCTGGTCGAAATTCAGGCGCTGATCGTGCGGCTGCAATCGGGCGCGACGCCGCGCCGCGCGGTGGTGGGGTGGGACAGCGGCCGGCTGGCGATGCTGCTCGCGGTGCTCGAATCGCGCTGCGGGCTCAATTTCTCCTCCGCCGAGGTCTATCTCAACATCGCGGGCGGATATCGCCTGACCGATCCTGCCGCCGATCTGGCGGTGGCTGCCGCGCTCGTCTCCGCGCTTGCCGACCGCGCCTTGCCCGACAAGACCGCGTGGTTCGGCGAAGTCAGTCTTGCGGGCGAAATCCGGCCCGTGGCGCACGCGCCGCTGCGGCTGCGCGAGGCGGCGAAGCTGGGCTTTGCGCGGTGCTATGGCCCCGCGGGCGCAGCGACCGGCGAACGCGGCGGCGATTACCGCGGCATGGCGGCCCTGGCGAACGTCGTTGACCAGGTGATGGGCAGCGCATAATCCTGCGCGCCTATGGCGCTCCTCGATATCATCATCGGCATCATCGTCACCATCGCCGCAATCGGCGGGTTCATGCGCGGGCTTGTGCAGGAGGTGCTGAGCCTTGCCGCGTGGGTGATGGCAGCCTTTGCGGTGCATTTCCTCCACCCCGCGCTGACCGATGGGCTGCGCACATTGTATCGGGCGGAACCGGCGGTTTCGCTGCTTGCCTTCGTGTTGCTGTTGCTAATCCCCTATGCCGCGATGAAGGTGATCATGGGCACCGCCAGCGGGGCATCGGATGGGGCGGTGCTGGGCCCGATCGACCGTGTGCTCGGATTCGGTTTCGGCGGCGTCAAGGGCGCGCTGATCGCGGTGTTCGGCTTTGCGCTGCTGGTGACCGGGTTCGATGAAAGCTGGGGCTATGCCGGGCGGCCGCAATGGATCACTTCGGCGCGCACCTATGCCGCAGCCGATGCCTTTTCGCGCCAGCTGCTGCCCGAAATCGCGATCCGCCGCGACCGGCTGCGCGGCGAAAGCGAAGCGCGCGCCGCTGCCGGGCTTGAATTCAGGTAATTTGCGCCCGTGCACACGCGTGCCTCTGCCAGGCTTTATTCGCCCGAACTGCTCGGGCTGGCGACGCTGCTTGCGCGCTACGGCTTGAGCGATGATCTGCCGCTGCGGGCCGAAGCGCGCTCGCGCAGTTGCGGCAGCGTGATTGCCGCCGGCTTTGCGCTGGACGATGCGGGCCTGATCGAGCGCATCGGGATGCGCGTATCGGCCTGTGCGATCGGACAGGCATCGGCCACGTTGTTGGCGCAAAGCGCGAAAGGCCGCGCGCCCGATGCGGTGATCGCCGCGGGCGACGCACTTGGCGCATGGCTCGAAGGCGCAGGCGATCTGCCCGATTGGCCGGGCATCGATGCGCTGGCGCCGGCGCTGCCGCACCCTGGTCGCCACGGCGCGCTACTATTGCCGTGGAAGGCCGCCGCGCAGGCGCTTTGCGAAGCAGGCGAGCCGCGCTAGGAACTGCGCCCGAGAGACCGGCGCGCGAGGCTCGGCCGGCAGCGTCAGAGGGGATAAAAGGCACATGGCAGAGGCGCAGGCGCTCGCAGCACGCGAGCCGTCCGAGAAGGAAATCCGGCTGGTGATCGGCGCGTCGAGCGCGGGTACCATCTTCGAATGGTATGATTTCTTCATCTACGGCACGCTCGCCTACATCCTGAAGGACGCGTTCTACGCGACCGACAACGAGACGCTCGGCCTGCTCTTGGTGTGGTCGACCTTTGCCGTCGGTTTTGCCTTCCGGCCGCTGGGCGCTGTCCTGTTCGGATTTCTGGGCGACCGGCTGGGGCGCAAATACACCTTCCTCGTCACCGTCACGCTGATGGGGATCGCGACCGCAGGCGTCGGCCTGATCCCGACGATCGACACCATCGGAATTGCCGCGCCGATCATCGTCATCCTGCTGCGCGTGATTCAGGGGCTTGCACTGGGCGGCGAGTATGGCGGGGCGGCAATCTATGTCGCCGAACACGCGCCGCCCGAAAAGCGCGGGTTCTACACCAGCTTCATTCAGGCCAGCGTTGCGGGCGGGTTCGTGCTCTCGATCATCGTCGTGATCGCCTGCCGCGCGCTGATACCCGCCGATGCCTTTGCCGCGTGGGGCTGGCGCGTGCCGTTCCTGTTGTCGATCGCCTTGCTGGCGATTTCGCTGTGGATGCGCTTGAAGCTCTCCGAAAGCCCGGTGTTCCAGGCGATGAAGGCCGCCGGCGAGACCAGCGGCAATCCCTTCATCGAAAGCATGACCTATCCGGGCAACCCCAAGCGCTTGTTCGTCGCATTGTTCGGGATCACCGGCATCCTCACCACGATCTGGTACACCGGGTTTTTCTCGGCAATGAGTTTCCTGCGCGGGCCGATGCACGTTGCCGATCTGACGGTCGAACTGGTCCTCTTGTTCTCGGGCCTCATCGTGATGAGTTTCTATGTCATCGTCGGCAAGTGGTCGGACAAGGTCGGGCGCAAGCTGCCGATCATCATCGGTTCGGTCGCGACGCTGGCGCTCTTGTTCCCGCTGTTCTGGCTGATGGGCAGCTTTGCCAATCCCGAGCTTGCCGCCGCGGCGGAACGGACGCCGATCGTCGTCAGCGGCCCTGCTTGCGAGACCGATCCCTTTGCCGAACTGTTCAAGCGCGAGCAGACCGATTGCGGCAAGGTTCTGGAAACGCTCACCGCCTCGGGCGTCGCCTACACCCTGCAACCCGCGCCGGCGCTGAGCATCACGGCAGGCGGGCAGCCGGTCGCGATCGATCCGGCCTGGCTTGCCGATGGCGCGGCGCGGCGCAATGGCTTGCAGGCGGCGCTTGGCGCCTATGGCTTCGACTTTGCCAAGCAGAGCCCGCCGCTCGGCCGCGTGCTGGGCATCGTCGGCGTGCTGCTGGCTCTTGGCATGCTGTCGGCGCTGACCTATGGATCGGTCGCGGCGCTGCTGTCCGAGATGTTTCCGCCGCGCATCCGCTATTCCTCGATGTCGATCCCCTATCACATCGGCGCAGGCTATCTTGGCGGGTTCCTGCCGCTGATCGCAGGCGTCATCGTCGCGCGCACCGGCGATATCTATGCCGGGTTGTGGTATACCTTTGCGGTGGTCGCCTTCGGGCTGGTGGTCGCATGGTGGGGACTTCCGGGAGGCCCGCCGCGAGACTTTGTCGATGATTGATAGCTACCTGCCCGAAATGCCCCCCGTTCCAGACCCCCTTCTGCCTCCCGCCAGCCTGCGTCTGACGGTCGTTCGTGAGGCCTTGGCCGCCAATTGGCGTGCGCTCGATACGCTTTCGGGGTCGGCGGCCGCAGGCGCGGCTGTGAAAGCCGATTGCTACGGGCTCGGCACGGACACCTGCGTCCCGGTGCTGCGCGATGCGGGCTGCCGGACATTCTTCGTCGCGCACTGGAGCGAGGTTGCCGCCGTGGCCCGCCACGTTCCCGCCGATCAGATCGCGGTGCTGCACGGGGTCCTGTCCGAAGCCGACTGCGCCTATGCCCGGCACATCGGCGCGATCCCGGTTATCAACTCGCGCGAACAGGCGATGCTGTGGCAGTCGACCGGCGGCGGGCGCTGCCATCTGATGGTCGATACCGGGATCAACCGGCTCGGGATCGCGCCGTCGCAGGCGCACGATCCGGTCATTCAGGCGCTCGCTATCGACATCCTCCTCAGCCACCTTGCCAGCGCGGACGAACGCACCGCGATGAACCGGATGCAGGCCGAACTGTTCGCCGAAGCTGCCGCGGCAATCCCCCACCAGCGCCTCAGCCTCGCCAACAGCGCCGGGATTGCGCTGGGCGAAAGCTTCGCCTTCGATCTCACCCGCCCCGGCCTTGCGCTTTACGGCGGCATTCCCCGGCCCGAGCTTGATGGCCATATCCGGCCCGTCGTCAGGGTCGAGGCACAGATCCTGCAATGTCGCGATCTGGCGCCGGGCGAGGCGGTCGGATACAACGCCACCTTCATCGCGCCCACGCATATGCGCGTCGGCACGGTTTCGATCGGATATGCCGACGGGTTCCTGCGCAGCCGGGGGCCGGGAAACGCCTTTGGCCATCAAGGCCGCGCCTTGCCGCTGCTTGGCAGGGTGTCGATGGACATGGTCGTGGTCGATCTTGCCGCAGCGCCCGAAGCGGTGGCCGGGACGTGGGTCGATGTGCCGTGGAACATCGCCGATGCTGCGCAGCAAAATGCTCTGACGGCTTATGAAATGCTCACCGTGATCGGACGCCGCCTCAAGAACGGGTGATCGTTTGACGCGATCCTGTTGCACCGCAGCGTGTGCAAATGCTAAGATGCGGCGCACAACAAAAAATGGCGCGGGATCGAACAAAATGGTCAGAACGAAAGCTGCTACGGGCGATACGATCACCATCAAGAAATACGCCAACCGGCGTCTCTACAATACAGCCTCGTCAAGCTACATCACGCTTGAAGATCTCGCCAAGATGGTGCGCGAAAATGTCGAGTTCCAGGTGCTCGACGCCAAGACCGGCGACGACATCACCCACCAGATCCTGACCCAGATCATCATGGACGAAGAGGCCAGCGGCGGACAGCAGATGCTCCCCGTCAGCTTCCTGCGCCAGTTGATCGGGATGTATGGCAATTCGATGCAGGCGATGATGCCGTCCTATCTCGAAGCCAGCATGGCCAATTTCCGCGACAACCAGACGAAGATCCGCGAAGCCTTCGACAAGGGGTTGAGCGCGACGCCGTTTGCCGCGATCCACGAAACCAACATGGCGATGATGCGCGCCGCCGCCGATGTGTTTCTGCCGGGGCTTGCCAAGGCCAAGGACAAGCCCGCCGCCACCGCCGCCAAGCCCGCTGGCGACAACCGCGACGAACTCGCCGCGCTGCGCGAACAGATGGCCGCCATGCAAAAGAAGCTGGACGAACTCGGCAAATAGCCCAAAAGCGCCCGCCGCAACGCCTCCAGCAGAAAGACCAGACCCGTGTCCCAGATCCGCCACGCGCTCACGACCAAGCGCGAAGACGACTTTTCCAAGTGGTATCAGGAGGTCATCGGCGCCGCCGACATGGCCGAGGAATCGGGTGTGCGCGGGTGCATGGTGATCAAGCCGTGGGGCTACGGCATCTGGGAGCGCATCCAGCGGCTGATGGATGACCGGATCAAGGCGGCCGGCGTCTCGAACTGCTATTTCCCGCTGTTCATCCCGCTGGCGAATTTCACCCGCGAGGCAGAGCACGTCGAAGGTTTTGCCAAGGAGATGGCGGTCGTCACCCACCACCGCCTGATCGCCGATGGCAAGGGCGGGCTGATCCCCGATCCCGAGGCCAAGCTCGAAGAACCGCTGGTTGTCCGCCCGACCTCGGAAACGATCATCGGCGATGCGATGGCACGCTGGGTGCAATCCTGGCGCGATCTGCCGCTGCTGACCAACCAGTGGGCCAATGTGGTGCGCTGGGAAATGCGCACGCGGATGTTCCTGCGCACCAGCGAATTCCTCTGGCAGGAAGGCCACACCGCACACGAAACCCGCGAGCACGCGCTCGCCGAAACGCACCGCGCGCTGGAAATGTATCGCGCCTGCGCCGAGGATGATCTCGCGCTCCCCGTGATTGCGGGCGAGAAGCCCGAGAACGAGCGTTTCCCCGGCGCGGTCGAGACCTGGTCGATCGAAGCGATGATGCAGGACGGTAAGGCGCTCCAGGCCGGCACCAGCCACTACCTCGGCACCAATTTCGCGCACGCCGCCGGCATCCAGTTCCAGGATCGCGAGGGCAAGCAGCAGTTCTGCCACACCACCAGCTGGGGCGTGTCGACGCGGCTGATCGGCGGCGTCATCATGACCCACGGCGACGACGATGGCCTGCGCGTTCCCCCGGCTATCGCGCCGCACCAAATCGTCATCCTGCCGATGCTGCGCGAAGCGCCTGAGGATGCGGAACTGATCGCCTATTGCGAAACCGTCCGCGCGGCGCTCGCATCGCAGACCGCGCTGGGCGAGCGGGTGCGCGTGCTGCTCGATGTAAAACCCGGCAAGGCCGCGGCCAAGCGCTGGGACTGGGTGCGCAAGGGCGCGCCGATCATCATCGAGGTCGGCCCGCGCGACATGGCCGAAGGCAAGATCGCGGTGCTGCGCCGCGACCGCTTGTGGAACACCGCCAACGGCAAGCCCGCCTTCGCCTATCCCGCGCACGGCGCGTTTGCCGGTGAGGCGGGCGCCATGCTCGAAGCGATCCAGACAGGCCTCTACGAAGAAGCCCGCGCGCGCCGCGATGCCAACATCACGCGCGGTGTGACCGAGTGGCAGGCGGTCACCGAGCACTTCGAGAACGGCGGCAAGTACCCGGGCTGGGTCGAGGTCGAATGGGCCAAGCCCACCGGCGCGGCGCTCGAAGCGGTGGTCGAAAAGCTGAAGGCGGCCAAGCTCACCATCCGCAACGTGCCGCGCGGCAGCGATGCGGCGACGGGGTCTTGCATCTTCTCGGGCGAGCCGGCCTCAGAACGCATCCTTGTAGCACGCGCCTACTGACGCTTGCACCGCGGCAGGCGCGCGGGCAGAAAGCGGGGATGGTCAAACGCTTCCTCCTGCTCGCCGCCGCCGTATCCGCGCCGCTCGCGGCCCAGACGCATCCTGCCGACTCCGTCTCTGCCGATAGGCTGGAGAAGGATGTCGAAAAGCTCGTCAGCTTCGGCACCCGCCACACATTGTCCTCGCAAACCGATCCCAGGCGCGGGATCGGCGCAGCGGTCGATTGGGGGCTGGCCGAATTCAAGCGGATCGGTGCAAAGTGCGGCGGCTGCCTTGAGGTACTGCCCGTGGGCGAGACCGTCACCGGTCCGCGCGTTCCAACGCCAACGCTGGTGCGCAACGCGGTAGCGATCCAGCGCGGCACCCAGCGGCCGAACGAGGTCGTGATCGTGCAGGGTCACATCGACAGCCGCGTCAGCGACGTGATGGATGCCACCTCCGACGCGCCGGGCGCGAACGACGATGGCAGCGGCACGGCGCTGGTGATCGAGGCGGCGCGGATGCTTTCGGGCCAGAAATATCCCACCACGATCATCTATGCGCTGCTGTCGGGCGAGGAGCAGGGGCTTCACGGCGGGCAGATCCTCGCCAACTGGGCCGAGCGCCAAGGCTTTACGGTGAAGGCGGTGCTGAACAACGACATCGTTGGCAATTCCTGCGGCAGCGACGGCTATTGCGAACCCAAAGTGGTGCGCGTCTTTTCCGAAGGCCCGCGCGCCGATTTCACCGAAAAACTCCGCGCCTCCGCTACGCGGTTCGGCGGCGAGAACGACACGCCTTCGCGCAACCTCTCGCGCTGGGTAGCGGCTCTTTCCGCCAAGCATCCCGACGGCCTGCAAGTCCGCCAAATCTGGCGCACCGACCGCATGGGGCGGGGCGGGGATCAGGTACCATTCCTCCAAAAGGGCTACCCCGCGATCCGCTTTTCCGTGGGGGTCGAGGATTACGACCACCAGCATCAGGACCTTCGCACAGAGAATGGCATCAAGTTCGGCGACACGATCGAGGAGATGGATTTTGGCTATCTCGCCGGCGTCACCAAGCTGAACGTGCGCGCGCTCGATGCGCTCGCCCGCGCGCCGATGCCGCCCAAGGTCAGCGTCGATGCGGCAGTGCGCACCGATACCGAACTTGCGTGGCAGGCGGTGCCCGGCGCGCAGGTCTATGCCGTCGCCACCCGCGCCACCGATGCGCCGGCTTGGGGCGAGGATGTCGCGCTGGTTTATGTTGACGGGCCGATGTCGGAAATGACGACAGAACGGAAGTTTACGCACATCAGGAAACTGCGCGGCGATGACTGGATGTTCGGCGTGGCCGCCTGCGCGGACACCTATTGCTCGCCGGTGTCGAGCGCGGTTCCGGGCGGAGCCTTCGAACCCGTCGCCAAGGAGTGATCCGCCCGCACCGATGGCACCTCACCCGAGCGGGGTCGCAATGATCGGGGAGATCGGCTAGGGCCTGTCCCATGCCCAAACCTCCCAAGCTTCCCCAAGGAATGCCAACCGCGAGCCAAGTGCTCGACTTCATCCAGTCCTCAAGCATTCCTGCCGGCAAGCGCGAGATCGCCAAGGCCTTCGGGTTGAAAGGGCAGGAGAAGATCAAGCTGAAGGCTCTGCTCCGCGACATGGCCGAAGAAGGCCTGATCGACGGCAGCAAAAGCGCCTTTCACCGGATGGGCGGCGTGCCCAAGGTGACGACCTTGAAGATCGTCGCGATCGAGGACGGCGACCTGATTGCCGAGCCCGACAATTGGGACCCCGAAGCCCCCGGCAACGCGCCGCGCCTGATCGTGCGCGAACCGAAGGTTGCCCGTAACGCCAAATCCGCCAAGCGGCCCCCGGCGTTGAAGCGCGGCGACCGCATTCTTGCGCGCACCGAGGAAACCGATGCAGGCTGGGTCGCAGTCCCGATGAAGAAACTGCCTGCGCGCACCGAGGGGCTGATGGGCGTGGTCGAGATCGACAAGACCGGCAAGGCGTGGCTTGCGCCGGTCGACAAGCGGGTGCGCCAGTCCTCGCCGATCGCCGATATCGGCGAGGCCGAGGCCGGGCAGCTGGTGATCGCGGAGCGCGTGGGCCGTTCGGAACGCGCCGGCCTGAAGGTGATCGAGGTGATCGGCGATCCGCTCGCCCCCAAGAGCTTCAGCATGATCGCGATTGCCAAGCACGGTATTCCGCACATCTTCCCCGAGGAAGTGCTCGACGAAGCCCCGGTCGCGGCAAAGCTGAAACTGTCGGACAAGACGCGCGAGGACCTGCGCCACTTGCCGATCGTCGCGATCGACCCCGCCGATGCGCGCGACCACGATGACGCGATCTGGGCCGAGCCCGACGGGAAGGGCGGGTTCAACGCGCTGGTCGCGATTGCCGATGTGTCCTTCTACGTCCGCCCCGGCAGCCAGCTCGACCGCGAGGCGAGGAAGCGCGGCAATTCGGTCTATTTCCCCGACCGCGTGGTGCCGATGCTGCCCGAGGTGCTCTCGGCCGATGTCTGCTCGCTGAAGGAAGGCGAGGACCGCGCGGCGATGGCCTGCCACATGCACATCAACGCCGATGGCAAGATGTCGAGCTTCCGCTTTTCTCGCGCGCTGGTGCGGATTGCGCACAACATCGCCTATGAAGACGCGCAAAAGGCGGTCGATAGCGGCAATCCGCCCGAATATCTCGCCAATCTGTGGGCCGCGTGGAAGGCGCTCGCCGCTGCACGCGATGCGCGCGATCCGCTTGAGCTGGAGCTGCCCGAACGCCGCGTGGTGCTCGATGCACAAGGCAAGATTGCCGAAATCGCGATCCGCGAGCGGCTCGACGCGCACCGCGTGGTCGAGGATTTCATGATCGCGGCCAACGTCGCAGCGGCCAAGGCGCTCGAAGCCAAGGCCGCGCCTGTGGTCTATCGCATCCACGAGCCGCCGAGCCGCGAGAAGCTGACGGCTTTACGCGATTACCTCGCCACGATGGGCAAGAAGCTGGCGCTGGGGCAGGTGGTGACGCCGGGCCTGTTCAACCGGATGCTCAAGGATGTCACCGACGAGGCGGAAAAGGCGCTGGTAATGGAGGCGGTGCTGCGCAGCCAGA
Organism: Erythrobacter neustonensis; assembly: GCF_001663175.1. Taxonomy (NCBI): domain Bacteria; kingdom Pseudomonadati; phylum Pseudomonadota; class Alphaproteobacteria; order Sphingomonadales; family Erythrobacteraceae; genus Erythrobacter; species Erythrobacter neustonensis. Next base: position 2,638,272 of record NZ_CP016033.1, read on the forward strand.
CGCAGGCTTATTACGGGCCGGCCAACGCAGGCCACTTCGGCCTCAGTCTGGGATCATACGCGCATTTCACCTCGCCGATCCGGCGCTATTCCGATCTGCTGGTGCACCGCGCGCTGGTCGATGCCTTCAAGCTCGAGCAGCCCGCGCCGCCGGGATCGATCCCCGACACCAGCGGATTGTCCGACCGCGACCGGGCAAGCCTGCAACAGGTCAGCGACGCGATCAGCCAGACCGAGCGCCGTGCGATGGAAGCCGAGCGCGACACCATCGACCGCTATGTCGCGGCCTGGCTTTCTGGCCGCGTGGGCGAGGTGTTCGAAACGCGGATTACCGGCGTGCAGGCGTTCGGGTTCTTCGCCACGATCGTCGGGCTGGGCGGCGACGGGCTGGTGCCGATCTCGACGCTGGGCGGCGAATATTTCCGCCACGACGAGGCAGCACAGGCGCTGGTCGGCAGCGACAGCGGCACCACCTATGCCAGCGGCGACCGGTTGAAGTTGAAACTGGCCGAAGCCAACCCGCTTACCGGTGCATTGAAGTTCGTGCTGCCCGATGCCGATACGGGCCGGATCGAAGCCCGCGGCGCGCGGCCCGATGAATGGCGGCGCGGTGCTAATTCAGGGCCGAAGAAGGCGGGCAAGTTCATGGCGGGCAAGCGCGGGCGTCCGGGCAATATCCGGCATCAGGGGCGCAAGAAGTAGGCCGCGCCGTCAGACGGTGTGATCGCGCGTTGTCTCGTCGTAATCGGCGGGGATGATGTAGAGCGGGCAGGGCAGGCTGCCCGCCGCGGCCGAGAAGTGGGTAACCAGCGGGCCGGGTGCGCTGTCCTTCGCCGCGCCGAGCACAAGCGCGGCCACCTCGGCATGTTCGGCGAGGAATTCGGTGACGATCTTCTGACCTTGCCCGATCTTGACCGAGATCGTGGGCATGATCCCGCTGGTGGCGAAGAGGTTGCCTGCCACCCCGTGTGCAAGCATTTCGGCGCGGTCGCGCGCTTCTTCCTCGATCGTCGCCTGCACCGCGCCGAACGCGCTGAAATTCTGCTGCGGCACCAGCGCAAGCAGATGCACCGCACCGTTCACCGCCGCCGCGCGCTGCGCGGCATAGCGCAGCGCGGCAGTCGCCTCTTCGCTTTCGTCGATGATGACCAGGAATGTGCGCATGTGATCGGCCCCGTTTTGCGCGCGAGGTATCAATGCATTCGTATGGATTGGCAAGACCTGCGCGTATCCTGACGATTCGGGGCCTTGCCCGACGTTAGGGAATTGGCCAGAGACGGGGCCAAGCAGCTTACGGGAGTATCACTGGATCATGGCCACCGACATCAAGATGCCGGCATTGTCGCCCACGATGGAAGAAGGCACGCTGGCCAAGTGGCTGGTCAAGGTCGGCGACACGGTATCATCGGGCGACGTGATGGCCGAGATCGAGACCGACAAGGCGACGATGGAGTTCGAAGCGGTCGACGAGGGCGTGATTTCGGAAATTCTGGTCGAGGCGGGCACCGAAGGCGTGAAGGTCGGCGCGGTGATCGCACGGCTCGCAGCCGAAGGCGAGGAAGCGGCCCCCGCCAAGGCTCCCGCCGCACCGAAGGATGCCGAAGCCCAGCCCAAGGCAACCGCGCCTGCCGCCCCGGCCGCAGCCGATGGTCCGGCTGCGACCCCGACCGCGAAACGGATTGCCCAGCAGAACGGCATCGATCTGGCGAGCCTTGAAGGCACCGGACCCAAGGGCAAGGTCACCAAGGAAGATGTCGAGGCGGCAATCGCCAAGGCCGGCGGCAAGCCCGCAGCGGCGCCCGCACAGACCTCACCAGCCGCGGCCCCTTCGGGCGAACGCATCGTCGCCTCGCCGCTGGCCAAGCGTATGGCGAGCGACAGGGGCATCGACCTTGGCGCAGTGACCGGCAGCGGCCCCAATGGCCGGATCGTCAAGGACGATGTCGACAACTTCACGCCTGCCGCCCAAGCTGCCCCGGCGAAGGCGGATACTGCGGCGCCTTCGGAAACAGCACCAGCGCCAAAGCCGCAGCCCGAAATCGAAGGCGGCGCGCCCTATTCGGAAGAAAAACTGTCGGGCGTGCGCAAGGTCATCGCCCGCCGCCTCACTGAGAGCAAGCAGACCGTCCCGCACTTCTATCTCACCATCGACATCCGGCTCGATCCGCTGCTGGAACTGCGCAGCGCGCTCAACAAGTCGCTCGAGCCCGATGGCGTGAAGCTGTCGGTCAACGACCTCCTCATCAAGGCGCTCGCCCGCGCGCTCATCCGCGTGCCGCAGTGCAATGTCAGCTATCACGGCGATACGCTGCGCCGGTATGAACGCGCCGATATCTCGGTCGCGGTCGCCGCGCCCTCGGGTCTGATCACGCCCGTCATCACCAATGCCGACACCAAGGGCCTCGCCGCGATCTCGACCGAGATGAAGACGCTTGCGGGCAAGGCGCGCGATGGCAAGCTGATGCCGCACGAATATCAGGGCGGCACAGCGAGCCTTTCGAACCTCGGCATGTTCGGGATCAAGCAGTTCGACGCGGTGATCAACCCGCCGCAGGGCATGATCCTCGCGGTCGGGGCGGGGCAGCAGGCGCCCTATGTGGTCGATGGCGAGATCAAGGTCGCGACCGTTCTCCACGCTTCGGGAAGCTTCGACCACCGCGCCATCGATGGCGCCGACGGCGCGCAGCTGATGGAGGCTATCAAGCAGCTGGTCGAGAACCCGATGGGGCTGGTTGTTTGAGGTGACTGTTCGGTCCACCAACTCCTCTCCCCTTGTGGGAGAGGAAGGGGCCCGCCGCGCAGCGGTGGGAAGGAGAGGGGGCACGCGCAACCTTCTGCCGCTGGCAAAGAAGATGCGGCGCGAACCCACTGAGGCCCAAGCAGAAATTTGGTCGATGGTCCGCGGCCAGCGCCTCGGGGGATTGAAGTTCAAGCGACAGGAGCAGTTGGGCGATTACATCGTCGATTTCGTCTGCTTCGGATCGCGCTTGATTGTCGAAGCCGATGGTTCGCAGCACGCCGAAAGTGCGAGCGACGCGGTGCGTGATGGATGGTTGCAGGTTCAGGGGTTCCGAGTGCTCAGATTTTGGAACAACGATATTTTGAAAAATCCCGAGGGCGTGGCGCGCGTCATTCTCGACGCAGCGCAGCCCCCTCTCCCCAACCCCTCTCCCACAGCGGGAGAAAGGCAATGACCCGCGATCCCCTTATCCGCGTCACCGCCATGCCCGCCGACACGAACCCCTATGGCGGGGTGTTTGGCGGGTGGCTGATGGCGCAGATGGCATTGGGCGCTGGCAGTCTTGCAAGCCGCGTGGGGCAGGGCAAGGCGGTGGTCGTCTCGGCGACCGACTTTGCTTTTCCGGGCGCGATGGCGGTGGGGGACGAACTCAGCGTATATTGCGACCTCCTCACCACCGGAACCACCTCGCTCACCATCGCTGCCGAAGCCATTGCGCGGGAACGCAACAGCGAGGCCACGCAGACCGTCGCGCGCGGCACCTTCAAGTTCGTGCTGATCGGCGAGGATGGCCGCCCGCGCGCGCTGGCTCGGGGCGGCGCGGCATGAGCCGCTTTCCTACTCATGCCGCGGCAGGCATCATCCGCGCGATGATCCGCCACCACTCCTTGCCGCGCCCGGCGCGCACCGTTTCCAAGGCACCCGTGCAGGGACGAGTTTTCCTTTCCTGAACAGTGTCTCATGTGTCTCCAACAGACAGCCAATCGAGGGATTATCTGAATGTCTGCCAATTATGACGTGATCGTGCTGGGTTCGGGCCCCGGCGGCTATGTCGCAGCGATTCGCTGCGCGCAGCTGGGCCTGAAGACCGCGATCGTGGAACGCGAGAACCTGGGCGGCATCTGCCTCAACTGGGGCTGCATCCCGACCAAGGCGATGCTGCGTTCGGCCGAGATCTTCCACTACATGAGCCATGCGGGCGATTACGGCCTCAAGGTCGCAGGCGAGATCGAGGCCGATCTGGCCGCGATCGTCAAGCGCAGCCGCGGCGTCGCCAAGCAGCTCAATCAGGGCGTTGCGCACCTGATGAAGAAGAACAAGATCACTGTCCACATGGGCGAAGGCACGCTGACCGGCGCGAACTCGCTGAGCGTGAAGGGCGAGCAGGGCGAAGAACAGCTCACCGCCAAGCACATCATCGTCGCCACGGGGGCGCGCGCGCGCGACCTGCCTTTTGCCAAGGCCGACGGCAAGCGCGTGTGGAGCTATCGCCACGCGATGACGCCGGCAGAGCTTCCCGAAAAGCTGCTGGTGATCGGATCAGGCGCGATCGGGATCGAATTTGCCAGCTTCTACAACGATCTGGGCAGCGAAGTGACCGTGGTGGAAATGCTCAACCGGATCGTTCCGGTCGAGGATGCGGATATCTCGACCTTCCTTGAAAAGAGCCTCAAGAAGCAAGGCATCACGATCATGACCGGCGCGGGGGTCGAGGCCATCGAGGTGAGCGACAAGGGCGTCTCGGCAACGATCAAGGACAAGGCGGGCAAGAGCGCCAAGAGCGATTTCACCCATGTCATCGTCGCGGTCGGGATCGTGCCCAATACCGAGAATATCGGTTTGGAAGGGCTTGCCGAAATGGAGCGCGGCTTCATCCAGATCGATCCCTATGGCCGGACGAAATCGAAGGGCCTGTGGGCGATCGGCGATTGCACGCCCGGCCCGTGGCTCGCGCACAAGGCCAGCCACGAGGGCGTCACCGCCGCCGAGGCGATCGCGCAGGAGCTCGGCAACACCGAGGTTCATCCCCATGCGCTCAACCGCAACAACATTCCGGGCTGCACCTATTGCCACCCGCAGATCGCCAGCGTCGGCATGACCGAAGCCAGGGCGAAGGAAGCGGGATACGAGGTGCGCGTCGGCAACTTCCCCTTCATCGGCAACGGCAAGGCGATCGCGCTGGGCGAAGTCGAAGGCTTCGTGAAGACCGTGTTCGATGCCAAGACCGGCGAATTGCTAGGCGCGCACATGATTGGCGCGGAAGTGACCGAGCTGATTCAGGGTTACACCGTGGGCAAGACGCTTGAGACCACCGAGACAGAGCTGGTGCAGACGGTGTTCCCGCATCCGACCTTGAGCGAGATGATGCACGAAAGCGTATTGTCCGCCTATGGCCGGGCGTTGCACATCTGATTGCCTGCGGGAGCGCCGCCGATCGGTCGGACATGCCGTTCGACCGCACCCTCGGCATTCTTGCATAGGTTAGTAATCTGAGGCAGAAAGGACGCGTGAACCAGCACGCGTCCGATCTCGCCATGCGCATCAATGCTGCCGACCGCGCATTGGCCGGGGGCAACGTAACGCAGGCGCGCCATATTCTCGAAGAGGCGGCGCGGCTCGATCCGCCCTCGACCGAATTCTGGCACCGCCTGGCGACGGTGCGCAAGATGGGCGGGGCGCCGATGCTCGCGGTCGAGGCGATCGACCGGGCGCTGGCGCTCGCGCCGCTCGACTTCTTCGGATTGCTGATGCGGGCGCATCTGCTGGACAGTGCCGGACATCCGGAGGCGGGCGAGGCCTATGGCCGGGCCCTGGCACAACCGCGGCCCGATCCGCTGCCGCCGATGCTGGCCCGGACGCTCGAGCGTGCGCAGGTCAAATGGGCCGAGCATCAGCAATCGATGACCTCACTGCTCGCGAGCGCGGTCGAGGCGAGCGGCGCCGATCTCACCCCCTCGGAACGCGCCCGCGCTGAGCGGTTCGCAAGCAACATCGCGCGCAAGACGCGGTGCTATCACTCCGAACCGACGCACTTTGCCTGGCCGGGCCTGCGCGAAGCGGAGTTCCACGACCGCGCCGCATTCCCTTGGATCGAGGAACTCGAAGCCCTCACGCCTGCGATCCGCGCGGAAATGGAAGCCGTGGCGGGCGCACCCGACGCAGCGCTGGTGCCCTATGTCACCTATGCGGACAGCACGCCGCTGGCCCAATGGCGCGCGCTCAATTTCAGCCGCGACTGGACCGCGATCCATCTCATCGAGCGCGGCACGACCATCGCGGGCAACGCAGCGCATTGCCCGCAAACCATGGGCCTCCTCGCGCGGATGGAGCAGCCGAACATCGCCGGCTGCGCCGCGAATGCGATGTTCTCGCTGCTGGCGCCCAACACCCACATCCCGCCGCATGTCGGGGTTGGCAATTTCCGCCTGCTGTGCCATCTGCCGCTGATTGTTCCCGACCGCTGCTGGTTCCGCGTCGGCGCGGACACGCGCGATTTTGCCGAGGGGCGGGCATGGGTGTTCGACGATACGATCGAACATGAGGCGAAGAACGAAACCGACGAGCTGCGGGTCATCCTCATCTTCGATATCTGGCACCCCGACCTGTCGCCGGCCGAGCGCGCCGCGATCCAGGCAGCAGTGAGCGCGGCGGCCATGCCGGTCGGCGCGCTCTGATCCATTGCCATCGCTGCCGGCGTCGTACGCGGCGCGGGTTGTCATAAAAGCCGCAACAACACTGGCGGACAGGGTGGGATTCGAACCCACGGTAGGCTTGCACCTACGGCGGTTTTCAAGACCGCTGCCTTAAACCACTCGGCCACCTGTCCTTGGGCGCCATCCGCTAACCGCGTGCTGCGCTCTTGTCACCTATCTTGTGGGCTTCGGCATGCCAAGGGGGGGAGAAAGGCGTTCCTGTTGTTGGGAATTCAGACAGAGTGTGACATCCCCGCACAGATGATTCCCCGGACCCTTTCTGCCACCGCGCTCGCGCTTGCGGCATTCGCCACTCTGGGAGCGCCTCCCGCAGCCGCGCCCGCTGCTGCGCAAAGCAGCGTGGACGGCGTTCCGTTCGATGCCTATCTCGAACTGCTCAAGGCGCGGGCAAGGGCCGAGGGCGTGCGCGAATCCACGCTTGAACGAATGACCGCCGGGCTGGTCCCCAACCCGCGGGTCATCGCGCTCGACAACAGCCAACCCGGCACTGCAACCTCGAGCGGCTACCCCTCGATGGCGAATTACATCGCCACCCATGTCGATAATGCACGGATCGGGGGCGGGCGCGCGGTGATCGGACAGCACCGCGAGCAATTGGCGCGGATCGAGGCGCAGTACGGCGTGCCGGCAGAGATCATCGTCGCGATTTTCGGGCATGAAACCAGCTACGGCCGGGTGAAGGGCGATTTCGATCTTGCGCGCAGCCTTGCCACGCTTGCCTGGGAGGGGCGGCGGCGGGAATTGTTCGCGGGCGAATTCGTCGCGTTGATGAAAGTCGCGGACAAGGGATATGACCGCAGCCAGCTGGTGGGATCCTATGCCGGTGCCTTCGGCAATCCGCAGTTCCTGCCCAGTGTGTATCTGAGGCTCGCCACCGATGGCGATGGCGATGGCCGAGCCGACATCATGGCGAACCGTGCGGATACCTTTGCCTCGATCGCGAACTATTTCCGCGATGCCGGTTGGCGCCCGGGTCAGCCTTGGGGCGTGCGCGCCGCCGTGCCTTCGGGCTTCGATGTATCGCCCTACGCCACGCGGCTGGCCTCACCGGTCTGCCCGCGGGTGCATGAGCGGCTCAGCCGGTGGATGACGGTCGCTGAATGGCGCAATGCCGGCGTCGTGCCGCAGCGCGCTCTGGCCGATGACGTCATGGTGTCGTTCTTCCAGCCCGATGGTCCGGGAACGCGGGCCTGGCTTCTGACTGGCAATTACCGCGCGATCCTCGAATACAATTGCTCAAGCTATTATGCCCTGAGCGTGGGATTGCTGGCTGATGAAATCGTGAACTGAGCCTATCCGCCGCCTCGCCAAGCGTGCACGCGGTGGGTATAGGCGGGCGCGTGATGATTGCTCGACGATTGCGGCGCGCGGCGCCCTTGTTTGCCCTGACTGCATTGACATTGGCAGCCCCGGCGCATCCCGCCCCGCTTGCGCCTGCCGTTTTGCCTGCGGTGCCCGATGCAATCGAAGCGCCGGTCGCCCTGCTGGTCGATGTCGGCAGCGGTCAGGTGCTGCATGCGCGCCATCCCGATGCGCGCTTCATGCCGGCATCGGTCACCAAGGTGATGACGCTGTTTCTGGCATTCGAACTGATCGAGCAAAGGCGCCTCGACCCCGCGCAGATTTTCGAAATGAGCCCGCAGATCGCACGCGAGTGGCGGCGAAAGGGTTCGACGATGTTCCTCACCCAGGGCGAACGGGTCAGCGTCGATGATCTCCTGCTCGGGATCGCGAATGTCTCGGCCAATGATGGCGCAGCCGTGCTCGCCGAAGGACAGGCAGGCTCGCTCGCCGCCTGGACTGCGCAGATGAATGCCACCGCCCGTTCGATCGGGATGACCGGAAGCTATTTCTCCAGCCCGAACGGGTGGCCCGACCAAGGGCGTACTTTCACCACGGCGAACGATCTTGCGACGCTCGCGCGCGCTTTGGTTATGCGCCACCCGGACAAATTCGGCTATTACATCGGCCGCGCCGGGCTTGATTACAAAGGCATCGCGCAGGTCAATCACGACCCGATGATCGGCCGCGTGCCGGGCGCCGACGGGATCAAGACTGGCTTCACCAACGAAGCCGGTTTCTCCTACCTTGGCACTGCACGGCGCAATGGGCAGCGGCTGGTGCTGGTGCTGGCGGGCGTGGAGAACGGGCGGCTGCGCGCCAAGCTTGCCAAATCCTATATCGAGTGGGGGTTTTCGGCCTTCGACCGGAAAACGCTGTTCGCCAATGGCGCGGTTGTCGGAAGCGCCCGCGTGCAGGATGGCGAAACACGCGGCGTGCCGCTCAAGGCCGCAGGACCGGTCGCGATCAATCTGCCGCGCGCCAGCAACAGCGCGTTGACCGCAACGATCCGCTATGAAGGCCCCTTGCGCGCGCCGATCAAAGCCGGACAGGAAGTCGCGCTGCTCGAAATTACCGCCGAAGGCGCCGCGCCGGCCCGTATTCCGCTGTATGCCGCACAGGACGTGGCCGTCGCCGGCCCGGTGGACCGGGTCATCAACGCCGTTGCTGCGGTGTTTTCATGATCGCGCCCGCGCGCTTCATCGCCTTCGAGGGCGGGGAGGGGGCAGGCAAATCGACCCAGGCACGGATGCTGGCCGATGCCCTGCGCGCGCGCGGCCTCGGCGTCATCGTGACCCGTGAGCCGGGCGGCACACCGGGCGCAGAGGTGATCCGCGCCTTGCTGCTCAATCCGCCGCAGGCCGCCCAAACCGGCGGCTGGACGGCAGAGGCCGAAGCCTTGCTCTTTGCGGCAGCGCGCGCAGATCATGTCGCGCAGCTTATCCGACCGGCGCTCGCGCGCGGCGATTGGGTGATCTGCGACAGGTTCATCGATTCGAGCCGCGCCTATCAGGGCGGGGCGGGGCATCTCGGCGATCAGGCGATCACGGATCTGCACCTCTTCGGTAGCGGGGGTCTGCGTCCTGACCGCGTGATCCTGCTCGAAGGAGACGAAGCTGCGCTGACGCAGCGGCTGGCGGCGCGCGGAGAGGCCGCCGATGCGATCGAGGCGAGGTCCGCGGCTTATCACCGCGCGGTGGCGCAGTCCTTCGCCGATCTTGCCGATGCCGATCCTTCTGGCTTTGCCCGGATCGATGCCGTCGGGTCCACCGCTGCGGTTCATCAGCGCATCATGCGGGCGATCGCGGATCTGCTGCCATGACCGACTGGCCCAACCACGCCGAAGCCTGGCGCCAATGGCGCGATGCGATGAGCAGCGAGCGGATGCATCACGGTTGGTTGCTTGCCGGAAAAGCAGGGCTGGGCAAACGCGATTTCGCCGAGGCTGCTGCCCGCGCGCTGGTGGCAGAGCCCGGCGTCGCGCAGCCCGCCGGCGAACACCCCGATATTCTGACGCTGTCCTATGGCCCCAAGGATGACAAGGCCGAACGCGCTGCAGCCGATGGCAAACCCTTCGATCTCGCCCGTTCGATCCGCATCAAGCAGATCCGCGCAATGCAAAAGCGCCTGATCACCCGGCCGACGCTCGGCAGCAAACGCGCGATCATTATCGATCCTGCCGACGACATGGAAAAGGCCGCTGCCAACGCCTTGCTCAAAAGCCTGGAGGAGCCGCCCGCCGGAACATTCTTCCTGCTGGTCACGCACCGTCCTGCACGCCTCTTGCCCACCATTCGGTCGCGGTGCCGGACGTTGCGTTTTCCGGTTCTGACCGACAGCCAATTGAGCGCGATGCTCGGCGAAGCGGGCCTCGCATCCGACCCGCAGGCGATCGCTGCGGCCGAGGGTTCGTTCGGTGCGGCGGTCAGGTTTGCCAAGCAGGACCTTGCGCCGATCGCGCGGATCGTCGCAGGGTTGCTGGCAGTCGGCGACAGCGGGATGACCGGGCGCGGCGAACTTGCGCGGTTGATCGGGCCGCGTGCCGACCGGGAACGTTTGCAGGCCGTGCTGGAACTTGCACAGTCGCTCACCGCACATGCTGCGCGCACGGCGCAGGATCCCGAACGCCGGATGCAACTGGTCGATATTCACGCAAGCCTGGTGCGGCTGGCGGGCGAGGCTCCGACCGCCAATTTCGATGCGTCGCTGCTGCCATTCGAGATCGGCAGCTTGCTTGTCACCGCCGCGCCCGCTAGCGCTGCGGCCCATGGCTGACACCACCCCCTTCTATATCACCACCGCTATCAGCTATCCCAATGGCAAGCCGCATATCGGCCATGCCTATGAGGCGATCGCTGCCGATGTCATCGCGCGGTTCCAGCGGTTGCAGGGCCGTACGGTCCGGTTCCAGACCGGCACCGACGAACACGGCCTCAAGATGGCCCGCAAAGCCGAAGAACAGGGCCGCTCACCGCGCGAACTTGCCGATGAAATGTCGGGCTATTTCCGTAGCATGTGCGACGCGCTGAATATTTCGTATGACCGCTTCATCCGCACCAGCGAGCCCGATCATCATAAGGCCAGTCAGGCGATCTGGCAGGCGATGGAAGCCAAGGGCGACCTTTATCTCGACCGCTACGAGGGTTGGTATTCGGTCCGCGACGAAGCCTATTACGACGAGAGCGAATTGGTCGAGGGCGAGGGCGAAGCCAAGCTATCCCCGCAGGGGACGCCCGTAGAGTGGACCGTCGAGGAAAGCTGGTTCTTCCGGCTTTCAAACTATCAGCAGCAACTGCTTGATTTGCTTGCTAGCCCCGGCTTCCTCGAACCGGCAAGCCGCCGCAACGAAATGATCGCATTCGTCGAGCAGGGGTTGCGCGATCTGTCGGTCAGCCGCACGTCCTTCGACTGGGGCGTCAAGGTTCCGGGCAGCGAAGGCCATGTGATGTATGTGTGGGTCGATGCGCTCACCAATTACCTCACAGGTCTTGGTTACCCCGGCGACATGGGCAATTTCTGGCCCGCCAGTCTTCATCTCATCGGCAAGGATATCGTGCGGTTCCACACGATCTACTGGCCAGCCTTCCTGATGAGCGCCGATCTGCCGGTGCCGCAGAAGGTGTTCGGTCATGGTTTCCTGTTGAACCGCGGCCAGAAGGAATCGAAGTCGCTCGGCAATGTCACCGATCCCGTGGCTCTGGCCGAACGCTTCGGGGTCGACGCGCTGCGCTATTTCCTGATCCGCGAAGTCGCCTTCGGACAGGACGGCAGCTATTCGCCCGAAGCCATCGTCTCGCGCGCCAATGGCGAGCTTGGCAACGCTTTCGGCAACCTTGCACAACGCACGCTCGGATTCATCGCCAAGAACCTCGAAGGCAATCTTCCCGCGATCCACACGCATGACGCTACGGACACCGCCCTGTTCGAGGCGGTCGATCGTGCGTTGACTCAGGACATTCCGCAGGCCTTCGACAACCTGGCACTTCAGCAGGCGGTGGAGGCCTGGCTGCAGGCGGTCTTCGCCTGCAATGCCTATATCGATGCGCAGGCCCCCTGGACGCTGCGCAAGACCGATCCCGAGCGCATGGAGACGGTTCTGGCGACACTCTATATCTGCATCGCCCAGTTGGCGGTCGCGATTTGTCCGGTGATCCCTGCCAGCAGTTCGAAGCTGCTGGACATGATGGGAGTGCCCGAAGTGCTGCGCACCATCGACGGTATCCGCAGCCACTGGTATTCGGGGCTGGCCGAAAGCGGATACAAGATCGCCGCGCCGACGCCGCTGTTCCCCCGGCTCGAACTTCCCGCTGAGGCCGATTGATGCTGGTCGATAGCCACTGCCATCTCGAATACAAAGGCCTCGTCGAGGATCGCGACAATGTGCTGGCGCGTGCGCGGGCAGCGGGCGTGGGGGCGTTCCTCAACATCTCGACCCGGCAAAGCGAATGGGACCAGGTGATCGCGACCGCCGCACGCGAACCCGATGTCTTCGCCAGCGTCGGGATCCATCCGCATGAGGCCGACGCCCATCAGGATCTCGGCCGCGCGGCCTTGCTCGCCGCGACGCGTGATCCCAAGGTAATTGCCATCGGCGAAACCGGGCTCGACTACTATTACGACAAGTCGGACAGAGACGCGCAGAAGTCTTTGTTTCGCATGCACATCGACGTTGCACGCGAAACCCAGCTTCCGCTGATCATCCATACCCGCGATGCCGAAGAGGATACCCATGCGATCCTTGCCGAAGAGATGGGGAAGGGGGCTTATCCTGCTTTGATCCATTGCTTCACCGCGTCGGCCGACTTTGCCGAAAAGGTGCTCGCACTGGGCCTTACGATTTCACTATCGGGGATCGTGACCTTCAAGAATGCCAAGGACTTGCAGGCGATTGCCAAGACGATTCCGCAGGACAAGCTGCTGGTTGAGACCGACAGTCCGTTCCTCGCGCCCGTGCCACACCGCGGAAAGGTGTGCGAACCGGCTTTCGTGGCGGACACCGCCGCTTTCGTTGCAGATCTGCGGGGGATCGATGTTGCCACGCTGCGAGCGGCGACTTCCAAGAATTTCTTCAATCTTTTCACCAAGGCCGCTCTGTGAAACTGGTCATGCTTGGGTCGGGCACTTCGACCGGAGTGCCGCGACTGGGGGGCCCGGACGGGACAGGCGATTGGGGCGATTGCGATCCCGCCGAGCCGCGTAACCGGCGCACGCGCGTATCGATCCTGGTTGAAAGCAACGAGGGCAAACGTCTCCTCGTCGATACGTCGTCGGATTGCCGCGCCCAGCTGTTGGCCAACCGGATCGGCCATATTGATGCGGTTTTCTGGACGCACGATCACGCCGATCACTGCCACGGTATCGATGATCTGCGCGTGCTGCGGTATGGCCGCGGCGGGCCGATACCCGGGTTTGCGGAAACCGAAACCGTGCGCCGCCTGCGCCAGCGGTTCGGCTATGTCTTTGCCGGGCAGGAAGGTTATCCCACGATCTGCACGCTCGACACGCTGGACCGGCTGCGCATGACAGCCGGCTTCGGTGTCGATTGGTGCCAGATGGCGCACGGACCCGGCGAGACGACCGCATACCGCTTCGAAGCCGATGGCAAGTCGATCGGATATGCCACGGACTTCAGTGCAATTTCGGATGAAATGATCGACCTGTTCTACAAAGTCGACATTCTCGTCAGCGACTGCTTGCGGCGCGATCCGCATCCGACCCACGCGCATCTGGCAATGGCGATCGAACTCGGCGAGCAAACACGCGCCGGGCGCGTTGTGCTCAGTCATTTGGACAAGAGCATGGATTATCGGACCTTGTGCAGCGAGGTGCCGGACTTCGTCACGGTCGGTTATGACGGACTGGAGCTCGTCGCATGAACAGCGAACTGCTGCTGCCGCTCGTAAGCAGCATCGCGTGGATCGCTGTCATGATGAGCGCTTTGGCATCGCGCCGGCTCGGCTGGGGTCAAATGATCAAGATGGCGCTGGCATGGTTGGTGATTTTCGGTGGCATTTTGGTGATCGTCGAATGGGTAATGTACGCAAGCGGTGACGGACAATCGCCGGCATGAATTTTACATAATATATATTATCCACCTATCAGAACGCGGACTTCGCCCATGCCGGATATAGCCCCTATCGACCGCTTGCTCGCGATCATGGCCCGCCTGCGCGATCCGGAAGACGGATGCGAATGGGATCGTGCGCAGAACTTTGCAACGATCGCGCCCTATACGATCGAAGAAGCCTACGAGGTTGCCGATGCGATTGCGCGCGACGATATCGCCGATCTGCGCGACGAATTGGGTGATTTGTTGCTTCAAGTCGTGTTCCATTCCCGGATAGCCGAAGAAGCCGGTGCCTTTTCTTTCGGCGATGTCGCCAACGCGATCAGCGTTAAGATGGAAGCGCGGCATCCGCATATCTTCGGCAATGCCGGCGGAACGATGGACAATGCCCGGTGGGAGGACCTGAAGGCCCAGGAACGCCGCGCCAAGGGCACGCGCTCGGCGCTCGACGGGGTGGCGCTCGCACTGCCGGCATTGATGCGTGCAGAAAAACTTCAGAAGCGCGCTTCAAGAACCGGCTTCGATTGGCCCGATCCCTCGGGATCGGAGGCGAAAATCAGCGAAGAGATCGAGGAATTGAAGAGCGCGCCGTCGGATGCACTGCGGGTCGAGGAAGCCGGCGACCTTATCTTTGCCGTCGTCAATTTCGTCCGCGCCCATGGTATCAGTGCGGAAGAAGCATTGCGTCAGGCCAATGCCAAATTCGAACGGCGGTTCCGGGCAATGGAGGATCTTGCCGGGATCGAAGCCTTCGCGGCATTGTCGCTCGAAGCGCAGGAAGAGCTTTGGCAGCAGGTCAAGAAAGCCTCTTAAGCTTCACGAAATGCTCGCGAATTGCCCGAGTTCCTTGGGGTTGAGCCGCACCGTGATGCGCCGGAAGGGCCCCTCTTCGCTCGCGCCGCCATCCTCATCGGATATCACTTCGCCGTGCGCGTGAAGCCAGGCAAGCCTGCGTCCGTCGCTGACCGGCAGCAGCAAACTCACCTCGCGCGCCTCGCCCGTCAGCAAACGCGCCAGTTCGGCTTCGAGGAGGTCTATCCCCTCCCCCGTTGCCGCCGACAGCATCACGGCCGGCTGACCGGTCGCCGCCTCGCGCAGTTCGGCAAGGTCGTCTGCGGCGAGCAGATCGCACTTGTTCCACACTTCGAGGATCGGGATGCTGCTGGTCCCTGTTTCGCCGTCGACCACGCCAAGATCGGCCAGCACGTCGAGCACCTGCTTTTTCTGCGCGGCGTGGCTCGGATTGGCCATGTCGCGCACATGACAGATCACGTCGGCCGCAGTCACTTCTTCGAGCGTCGCGCGAAATGCCGCGACGAGCTGCGTCGGCAGGTCCGAGATGAAACCGACGGTGTCTGACAGGATCACCTTCTCGACACCCGGCAGCCCGATCGCCCGCATCGTCGGATCGAGCGTAGCGAACAGCAGATCCTCCGCCATCACCTCCGCCCCGGTGAGGCGATTGAATAGAGTGGATTTGCCGGCATTGGTGTATCCGACCAGCGCGACCACCGGCCAGGGCGCCCTCCCCCGGCGATCGCGGTGCAAAGTGCGGGTCTTTTTCACCTGCTCCAAGTCGCGGCGCAATTTCCCCATGCGCTGGCGGATCATCCGCCGGTCGGCTTCGATCTGGGTTTCGCCCGGACCGCCAAGGAACCCGAAGCCCCCGCGCTGGCGCTCGAGGTGAGTCCAGCTTCGCACCAGGCGGCTCTGCTGATAATCGAGATGGGCAAGCTCGACCTGCAAGCGCCCCTCGGCGGTGGCGGCCCGCTCTCCGAAGATTTCGAGGATCAGACCGGTGCGGTCGATCACCTTGCGTTTCAGACGGTCTTCAAGATTGCGTTGCTGGATCGGGGTCAAAGCGCCGTCAACGATGACAAGCTCGGCCTGGTGCTGTTCGCACCAGATCGCGATATTCTCGACCTGACCCGAACCGAACAGCGTGTTGGGCTGCATCTGACGCACGGGCAGGACCGCGGCATGCGCGATGACCACGCCAATCGCCAGCGCCAGCCCTTCGGCTTCGGCAAGCCGTTCTGCGGAATCGAGATCGTAACGGATCGACCGGATATCGGGGCACAGCACAACGGCCCGCGCCCCGCGCGTCACCTCGTCCTGAAATTCGCTGTCAAAACTCAGTCTTCTGTCCGATCTTCAATGTCTGCATCATCATCGTCGACACTAAGGTCGACAGGCGAGGCAGGCTGGATGGTGGACACTGCGTGCTTGTAGGCAAGCTGCACAGCGCCATCGCGTTCGAGCAACATGCAGAACAGATCGTAGGCAGCGATCCGTCCTTGCAACATTACCCCGTTCACGAGGAACATGGTAACCTGCACTTCGGCTTCGGCCACGCGGCTAAGGAAAATATCCTGCAGCAGCTTTTGCCGCCGGTTGCCGCTCTGGCTACCGAATTGCGCCGGGTCGAGCGATTGTCCGGGCATGATCGTGCTGATCGCGTGCTTGTAGACGAGCTGCGACTGTCCGTCGCGGCGAAGCAGGATCGAGAAGTTGTCGAACCAGGTCACGATGCCTTGCAGCTTGACACCCTTGACCAGAAACATCGTCACCGGAATCTTGTGCTTACGCAGCAGGTTGAGAAAGGCATCCTGCAAATTGCCGCTTTGCCGGACTACGGTCGCGGGCGATGTGATATCTGCGGCATCGGCCTGCGTGGCTGCACGCGTGATCGGACGGGGGGAGAGCGTTCGCCCGCTGGGCATGGTCGTGGCTCCTGTTTCTTGGCGCACCGACGCGCGGTCCGCGTTTTGAATGGCTGCTGCGAAAAAGCGAAAGGCGACAGCTTAGTTCCCCCATAATGGCGATTGCGATCCGCGCCGACAAGGCATGTTTTCGCATTCACGCACCATGGGGACGCGGCGGCTATTCCTCTTCGTCGCGGCGGTCCCCCATCCCCAGAAGCTTGAGCTTGCGATGCAGTGCCGACCGTTCCATCCCGATGAAGCTCGCGGTTTTCGAAATGTTGCCCGAAAAGCGGCGGATCTGGATCGACAGATATTCGCGTTCGAAACTTACCCGCGCCTCGCGCAGCGGCACGCCCATGATCGCTGTCAGGCTGTCGCTGGCCAAGCCGATCTGCCCTCCGATGATTTCGGGCGGAAGCATGTCCGGCTCGACCACCCCGAGCCGGTCGCGCGGGGTCATGATGATCGTGCGTTCGACGACATTGCGCAGCTGGCGAACATTGCCCGGCCAGTCGTATGCCTGAAGAGCAGCCATCGCCTCGGCCGAAATTTCCGGCGGCGCGAGGCCCTGATCGGTCGAATAGCGCGTGAAGAAATGTTCGGCCAGCGCAGGCACATCCTCGCGTCGTTGCGACAGCGCGGGCAAGACCACCGGCACCACGTTGAGCCGGTAGAACAGATCCTCGCGAAAACGTTTCTCGGCCATCTCGACCGTTAGGTCGCGGGTCGTGGATGACACCACGCGCACATCCACGCCGATCTGCCGTGTTCCTCCAACCCGAACGAAGCTTTGGTCGGTCAGAACGCGCAAGATGCGTGCCTGCGTCGAGAGCGGCATGTCCGCGATCTCATCAAGGTAAAGTGTTCCGCCGTCAGCCATTTCCAGCAGCCCGGGGCGCACCTGCTTGCCGTTGGCTTCTTCGCCGAACAATTCCTGTTCGAACCGTTCGGGCGTGATGCGTGCCGAGTTGACCAGCACGAACGCGCCATTGGCCCGCCCGCTCCAGGCATGCAGCAACCGCGCCGCAACTTCCTTGCCCGCACCGGCAGGGCCCGAGATCAGCACACGGCTGCCGGTGCTCGCAACCCGCTTCAAGGTCGCGCGCACGGCGTTGATCGCGGGCGAATTGCCGGTGAATTCGGCATTCCCCCAGCTCCCCTCGCGCAGCCGCGAATTCTCCCGCCTCAGACGCTCGGTCTCGGTCGCGCGTTCGACGAGCAGCAGCAGGCGCTCCGCCTCGAAGGGCTTTTCGATGAAATCCATCGCCCCGCGGCCAACCGCAGCCACAGCCGTGTCGATGTTGCCGTGGCCGGAGAAAATGATCACCGGAAGGTTGGGCTCGCGTGTCTTGATGGCGTCGAGCAGCTCCAGCCCGTCCATCTGGCTCCCGTGCAACCAGACATCGAGGAGCACCAATGACGGACGCCGTTCGTCGATCGCTGCCAGCGCCTCGGTGCTGTCGGCCGCCGTGCGGCAGGCATAGCCTTCATCGCCCAGCACGCCCGCCACCAACTCGCGGATATCGCGTTCATCATCGACGATGAGGATTTCGAGAGCCATCAGGCAAGTCCTTCACACAAAAACGAAAGATCTGGATCGAACGATATCACGCGGGCCCGCCTTCGACCGGAGCCGGATTGCGCGCGAACCGCAAGGTAACGCGCGTCCCGCCGCCGGGTGTGCCAGCGAAACTCATGTCGCCGCCATGTTCGTCGACGATCTTGTTGACGATAGCGAGCCCCAGCCCGGTGCCTTTTTCGCGGGTCGTGACGTAGGGTTGGGTCAAGCGTTCGGGGTTGGCAGGCAAGCCGATCCCGTTGTCGTCGATCGTGACGACGATGCTCTCGCCCGCATCGCGCATCGCAACCGCGATCTGGCCTGCAAAGCCGGCTTCACCGGTCGCGCGTGCCTCGACCGCCTCGACCGCGTTCTTGAGCACGTTGGTCATCGCCTGACCGAACTGATGGCGGTCGCAGCGGATTTCGCGGTCGACAAGCTCCGACGACGCGACACTGAATGCGATCCCGGCGTGCGCGACTTCCTGGAGAAATACCGCCTGCCGCACCAGATCGAGCGCATCTTCATCGCGAAACACGGGCGTGGGCAGGCGTGCGAAGGATGAAAATTCATCGACCATCGTGCGCAAGCCCCCGACCTGACGCACGATCGTGCTGGTCAGCTCGTCGAACAGCTCACGGTCCTCATCGGTCACTTGCTTGCGATAGCGACGCTTCAATCGTTCGGTCGCCAGCTGGATCGGGGTCAAGGGGTTCTTGATTTCATGCGCGATCCGGCGCGCGACATCGGACCATGCGGCCTGTCGCTGGTCGAGGAGCTGGCGGGTGATATCCTCGAATGTGATCACATGCCCGCCGCCGCTGCCCGGCGCGATCTTGACCGCGAGCGTCAGCAATTCGGTGCCCTTCGCATGGGTCACGATTCCGCGCTCCTTACCCTCGCCAAGAATGCGGGCAAGTTCGGGAGCCAGCGTGTGAAGCGACTGGCCAGTCAACGCTCCCGGCAATCCCTCATGCGCGAGCATCGCCTGCGCCGAAGAATTCACGAGCGTCACCTGCGCTTGTGGATCGACCGAAACGACGCCTGCTGTCACGCTTTCGAGAACAGCCTCGGTAAATGCGCGGCGATCATCGATCTGGCGGTTGGCGCTGACCAGCGCCTGCGTCTGCTTGTCAAGCTGCGCGGTCATGCGGTTGAATGCGCGGTTGAGCAACCCGATCTCGTCCGCGCCGGTCCGCCCCTCCAGACGCAGCGCGAAATTGCCCTGCCCCACCTTGCGCGCCGCCGCGACCAGATTGGTCAAGGGCTCGACCTGCCGGTCGGCGAACCGCAAGGCGAACCAGATCGCAAGACCCACCAACAGCAGGCTTACCGCGACCAGCGCAATATTGAAGCGCAGCTGCAAGGTCCGCGCGCTGCCGGTCAAACGATCATAGGCGGTGACGATCGACTGCGCGCGCGACCACGAATTGAACATCGTTTCTTCGGTGGTGCGCGCATTGTAGAGATAGACGCCCGATTGCGCGTCGATCGGGACAAGCGCCTCGATTCGTTCCGGGCTGCCCACCACCACCGCCAATTCGCCGCGATCGAGCTTCGGCAGCGCGCTGCGGCTGAATTCCAGCGGACTGTTGCCCTTGGTGAGATTGAGCGTGGCGGCCGTGCGGAATGAACCATCATCCATCCGCTGCAACACCGCGCTTTCCGAAATTTCGCGGCCCTGCGCCTGATAGGCATAGAAATCGGGGAAATCGGGATCGGTGATCGGCACACGGGCAAGGATTGCGCGCATGTCGGTCGCCATGATGATCGAGTTCTGCTCGACGTTGCGCTGGTTGGCGTCGTAGTAATTCTGCGCGAGCGCATTCGCGTTCTGCATCAGTCCGCGCGACTCGTCCGAAAACCAGAAATCGACCCCGGTCTGGAACAGGAATGCGGCAAAACCTGCCACCAGCAGCGTGGGGAGCGCGGCCACCATCGAGAAGAAGAACACCAGGCGCACATGAAGCCGCGCGGTGCTGCCCGACGCGCGGCGCAATGCCAATCGTCGCCCCACGAGCACCAGCAGCGTCATTGCCGGCACCAGGATGGCCATCAGCAGGATCGAAACCCACATCGTCGGGAGCAGATCGTCAGGCGACCCCGAACCGCGGTAGGTCGACCATGTGGCACCGATCGCTGCCAGAAGCGCAAGGACGGCTACGCCTTCGAGCCACAGGAAGACATTGGCGCGCCGCGCTGCAACCATGAAACGCCGTAACCAGCGCGGCGGTTGCCGCGAGGTATGACGCAAGGTGCGGGTCGAGACATCGTCCATCGTTGCCGCTTTACAACAATGGTGTGGCACGAATGCAAGGACAATCCGACGCAAGCGGATTGTTGTGCGCCATCATGTGCGCGCGGCGCGCCGTTCAGCCCAGCGAAAAACGGTCGGGATCAAGCCCGAGTTCGCCGATCCGCTTGCGCAGGGTGTTGCGGTTGATCCCCAAAAGCTGTGCAGCACGCAGTTGGTTTCCGCCCGTACGGCCCAGAGCATGTTCGATCAAAGGCCGCTCGAAAGCGGCCAGCGCGCGGTGATAGAGCGCGCCCGCGGGCGGGTTTTCGGCAACAAGCCAACCGGCCAGTGCCGCGCCGAAACCGGTTTGACAGTCGCCTTGCCGCGATGTCGCCGGGGTCAGTTCGGCACCGATGATGTCGGACACGGTTTCGCCGTCGATCCGTTCCTCGCGCGCCATCAGAGCCAGGCGATAGACCACGTTGCGCAGTTCGCGCACATTGCCGCGCCAGTTTCTCGCTTCCAGCCGTTCGATGCCATCCGGCGTCAACACCCGCCGCGGCAGGCCGTCTTCGGCTGCGAGGCCGAGGAAGTGCGCTGCGAGCGCGCCAATGTCCTCGCGCCGATCACGCAACGGGGGCAGAATGATGGGGACGACATTGAGCCGGTAGAAAAGGTCCTCACGGAAGGAGCCGGCGGCGATCATCGGGGCAAGGTCGCGGTTGGTTGCGGCGATGATGCGAACGTTGACCGCAATTTCCTGCCGCCCGCCGACGCGCCGGATGCGCCCGGATTGCAGTGCCCGCAGCAGACGTGTCTGCGCTTCGGCGGGCATATCGCCGATTTCGTCGAGGAACAGCGTGCCGCCGTTGGCTTGTTCGAATTTGCCAATGGCTTGCGCAACGGCACCGGTGAACGCGCCTTTCTCGTGGCCGAACAATTCGCTTTCCACCAGATCCGCCGGGATCGCCGCGGTATTGACCGCGACGAACGGCCCGGTGCGGCGGTTGCCCAATTCGTGGATCGCTTCGGCGACGAGTTCCTTGCCGGTGCCACTCTCGCCGGTCACCAGCACGGTCAGGTCGTTGCGCAAGACCCGCGTGATCATCCGGTAGACACCCTGCATGGCCGGGCTGCGGCCTACCAGCGGCATCTTCTCGCTGTCACCGGGCAACGCGCTTACCGCATCGTCGGGCGATGGTGCGCGCACGCCTGC
Organism: Erythrobacter neustonensis; assembly: GCF_001663175.1. Classification (NCBI taxonomy): domain Bacteria; kingdom Pseudomonadati; phylum Pseudomonadota; class Alphaproteobacteria; order Sphingomonadales; family Erythrobacteraceae; genus Erythrobacter; species Erythrobacter neustonensis. Next base: position 2,659,847 of record NZ_CP016033.1, read on the forward strand.
GGCCTGCCTCACGGCATGAACCAGTTCGTCCAAATCGAAGGGTTTCGGGAAATATTCGAAAGCCTCGCTCTCACTCGCGCGCACCGCGGTATCGAGCGTGTTCTGCGCCGAAAGGACGATGACCGGCATGTCGGGCGCCTGATCGCGCACCGCGTTGAGGCTGGCAAGACCATCCCCGTCCTCTAGCATCACGTCAGTCAGCATGACGGCAAATCGGCGCGCAGCAAGCTGCTTGTCGCGCGCGGCGATGCTGGTGCAGTGCGCGATGGCGAACCCCTCGTCTTCGAGCGCAGCAACGATTACCGTCGCGATCGCGGTATCGTCTTCGACCAGCAGGATCGCATCATTGGTTTGGGGCATGGATCAGGTCGCGTCCGAAGCTTGAGGCAGATGCAGGCGGAAATGCGTAAGGCCGCTGCGCGTATCGCGGTCATGGCTGACATTGCCGTTCATGTCGCGCACCAGCTTGCGCACCAGTGACAGGCCCAGCCCCTGCCCCGACGGCTTGGAGGAAACAAACGGTTCGAACACATGATCGCGCAAGGCCGGGTCGATCCCCGGACCATTGTCGGACACCGTGATCTCGATCGGCAAAGGCACCGCGCGGCCATTGCGGATTGCGCTGAAGGCAAGACCACTGACAAACCGGGTCTGGACAGTCACACACGGCACCGCGCCGTCCGGCCGATCACCGCGCAGCGCGGCATCACGCGCGTTGGACACCAGGTTGATAAGAACCTGCTCCAAGGCATCGCGATTGGCGAGCACGGGCGGAAGCGAGGGATCGAATTCCTCTCGAATGTCGATTTCGCCAAACGTGCTGCCAGCCGCGCGCATGGTCGCCACGGCAGCGCGGATCGCTTCGTGCAGGTTACAAGGATCGACCGACGCGGTGCGGGTGCTGCCCAATTGCTGCATCCGGTCGATCAGGCGCGCGATGCGGTCGACCTCGTCGGTTATCATCCGTGCCAGCTTGCGGTCGGCATGCGGCAACTTGCGCTCGGCCAGTTGCCCCGCTCCGCGGATTGCGGCGAGCGGGTTCTTGATCTCGTGTGCGAGCACCGCCGGCGCGCCGAGCATGGCATCGGCGCCAGAGGGATTGTTGCTATCGTCATGGCCGATCTGTGACAATGTCACCACGCGCCATCCCGGAAATCCGCCAAGCGGCGAGGCGGTCAGATTGACCCGTATCTCCTGCCCTGCGGCCTGGATCGCCAGATCGCGCGCCACCAATGCCTCGTCGCCCGAAAGGCGCGCCTCGACCCGCGGATCGAGCGGTCCGATCCGCTCTGCCAGACGCGTTCCCACAAGGCGGCTGGCGCTGGTGCCAAGCAGGGCTTCGGCGGCATGGTTGACTTCGGCGATGACACCATCGCCATCGATCAGAACAAGTGCAAAAATCAGTCCGGAAATCTGCGCGCGCGCATCGGGCCGCGATGCGGATTGCACGGGCTCCGAAGCGCTTGCCATGCGTCAGGCGGCCTGTTGCAGCACGAAGGGCGTATAGAACCGCTCGATCTCGCCAAGCACCTGGTCAGCGTCATCGATGAAATTGGCCATGTTGCGAAACTCGGCCGAGCCGTGCAGCCCCTTGGTGTACCAGCCCAGATGCTTGCGCGCCATCTTCACGCCGGTTTCGCGGCCATAGTGGTCGAGCATCCGCCTGTAATGTTCGACCACCAGCGCATATTGTTCGTCGATACCAGGCGCTGCGCGATCCTCGCCCGTGCGCCACCAGTGCATCACCTGCCCCAGCAGCCACGGCCTGCCATAGGCGCCGCGGCCGATCATCAGGCCATCCGCGCCCGATTGCGCCATCGCCTTGCTGGCATCATCGACCGAGCAAATGTCGCCGTTGACGATTACCGGAATCTTCACCGCATCCTTGACCCGGCGCACGAAGGCCCAGTCGGCGCTGCCCTTGTACATCTGGTTGCGCGTGCGACCGTGAACCGTGATCATTTGCACGCCGATATCCTCGGCCATCCGGGCAAGTTCGGGCGCGTTCAGGCTGTCATGGTCCCAGCCCATGCGCATCTTGACTGTCACCGGCACCTTCACCGCCTTGACGGTCGCTTCCATCAGCCGCACCGCGAGCGGAACCTCGCGCATCAGGGCCGAGCCTGCCATCTGGCCCACGACCTTGCGCACCGGGCAGCCGAAATTGATATCGATGATCGCGGCGCCGTTGCCCTCCTGAAGCTTGGCAGCCTCGGCCATGCTGACCGGGTCGCAGCCGACAAGCTGCATCGACACCGGTTCCTCGATCTTGTCCCACGCGGTCTTCTGGAGCGACTGGCGGGTTTCGCGGATCGCAGCTTCGGTCGCGACCATTTCGGTCACGTTGAGGCCCGATCCATAGCGGCGCACAAGCGTGCGAAACGGCATGTCGGTGACACCCGTCATCGGCGCGAGGACGACGGGATCAGCGACGACCACGGGACCGATCGCGATCGGCTTCAAGGGCGGCGGAGGAGGGAGCGAGGTCATGGAGAATAATGCCTAAAATTTGGGCATGCGCTTAGTGGATTGCCGAAAGCCCGTCCAGACCTTAAGCGATCGCCCCGATGGAACCGTGCCCTCTCCCCTCCGGCTTTGCCGCAATCGTGGTTGCAGCGGGTAAAGGTCTTCGCGTCGGCGGCGACACTGCCAAGCAATTTCGGGTTTGGCGCGGCAAGGCGCTTATCCGCCATTCGGTTGAGACACTTCGGGCCGCAGGCGCCGCGCCGCTGGTTGTGGTCGTGGCCGCGGATGCGCGCGGACATGCCGAGACAGCCTTGAAGGGAATTGACGGGCTGGCCTTCGTCACCGGCGGGGCGACCCGGCAGGAATCGGTTCGCGCCGGTCTCGAGGCAATGGCTGACGCCGCGCCCCCTATCGTGCTGATCCATGACGCGGCACGTCCCGATCTGCCGCAAGATGTGCTCGCGCGGCTGCTCGATGCCCTTGGGGAGCATGACGGTGCGATTCCTGTCTTGCCGGTGGTCGACAGTCTTGCCGTTGCCGGAACAGGCAATGTCATGACCGGCAAGGCGGACCGCAACACGTTGCGCCGCGTGCAGACCCCGCAGGCATTTCGTTACGCCGCCATTCTTGCAGCCCACCGCGATTGGCACGGCGCTGACGATGCAGGCGACGATGCGCAGGTGCTGCTCGCCAGCGAAGGTTCAGTCGCGCTGGTCGATGGCGATGAACGCCTGAAGAAAATCACTTTTGCCGAGGATTTCATGGATCAGCCCGCCCTCCCCGCTTTCCGCATCGGTCAGGGTTATGATGTCCACCGGCTCGAAGCCGGCGAGGAACTGTGGCTGGGCGGTGTTCTCATCCCGCACGACATGGGGCTTTCCGGGCACTCGGATGCCGACGTGGCGCTGCATGCAATCACTGACGCGGTCTTGGGCGCAGTGGGCGAAGGCGATATCGGGACGCATTTCCCGCCAAGCGACCCGCAATGGCGCGGCGCGCGTTCCGGCCGGTTCCTCGAACATGCAGTCGGTCTTGCCCGCAAGGCCGGTTATGCCATCGCCAATATCGATCTTACCCTGATCTGCGAGGCGCCCAAGATCGGGCCGCACCGCCCGGCAATGCGCACCGAGGTTGCGCGCTTGATGGGACTGGACGAAACTGCGGTCAGCATCAAGGCGACCACCACCGAAAGGCTCGGCTTTACGGGCCGCGGCGAAGGTATCGCTGCACAAGCCATCGTTCTCGTCTCCCGCATTGCCTGAGGAACTTATGCCATGATCTCTCCCCGTATCATTGCCCCTGCCCTCGCCGCCGTCGCCATGCTGACGGCGCAAACCGCACAGGCGCAGCAGGCGGCCTGCATCGATGCGCGCGATGTTTCAGATGCGGTGATCTATGCGATGCCCATCGCCTATGACGCGGCGCGCACGGCCTGCGCCAACCGTCTGTCGCAGGATGGTTTCATCGCCCGGCGCGGGGAAAGCTTCATTGCGAACTACCGCAGCGGCCAGGAAAAGGCCTGGCCCGGCGCATATCGGTTCCTCAAGACCTACATGGCCACCAGCGACGGGCCGGCCGGCAGCGAAGGCGGCGATGCCATGGCCGCGCTGTCGGGACTTCCGCCCGAAGCCCTGCGCCCGTTTGTCGATGCGCTGGCAGGCCAGATGATCGCAGGCGAGATCAAGGGCGAAAGCTGCGGCCGGATCGAACGCGGTCTTGAGCTCGTCAGTCCGCTGCCCGCGGAGAATGTCGGCGGCCTTGCTGCTTTCATCTTCGAACTTGCCGATGTCAAAGCCCCGTCCGTCTGCCCTGCGGCGGCATCCGCAACGAAACGCTGATCCACGCTACGATGGTCGATGCCCTGCTTCCCCGTGATATTGCCGCACTCGCCGCACGCGTCGTGGCCGAAAATGCGGCGATCGGGCGCATGGTCACGACCGCGGAAAGCTGCACCGGGGGGCTGGTTGCCGGCGCGCTGACCGACATTGCGGGATCGTCTGCCGTTCTGGAACGTGGGTTCGTCACATACTCCAACGACGCCAAGATCGAGATGCTCGGCGTTCCGCGCGATATCATCGACACGTTCGGCGCGGTGTCGATCGCCTGTGCATGGGCAATGGCCAAAGGCGCGCTCGATCGCTCGCGCGCGGATGTCGCGGTGGCAATCAGCGGGGTTGCAGGTCCCGGCGGTGGTTCGCTGCACAAACCGGTGGGCACAGTCGTGTTCGCCCGGATCGTGCGCGGGGAAACTGGCGAACCCGAAGGCGAGCTCAAATTCTTCGATGGCGGCGATGGCCCCGGCGGACGCGCGGAAATCCGGCGTCAGGCGACGCTGTGCGCGCTCGAGCTATTGCTGCCATAAAGCTGCGCGGCGCGTTTTTCGAAGGCTTCGACCATCTTGCGGAACGCCTTGTCGAAATATTGTCCTGCGATCTTTTCAAACAATCGGTTCTTGAAGGTAAAATCGACAAGGAAGTCGATTTCGCAGGTGCGTTCGTCAATCGCGCGAAAGGTCCACACGTTCTCGAGGTCGCTGAGCGGTCCGTCGACGTAATGCACCGCGATTTCGCGCGGACGGTCCTTGGTAACCCGCGAGGTGAAGCTTTCGCGGATTGCCTTGAACCCGACAACCATGTCAGCCACCATTTCGGTTTCGCTGTTCGACCGCACCCGAGTGGCGATGACCCACGGCAGGAATTCGCCATAACGCGCAACATCGGCGACCAGATCGAACATCTGCTCGGCGCTGTACGGCAGGCGGCGGGTTTCGCGGATGCCCGGCATCAGACCCGCGCGCGCTCCCGCGTGAGCTTTTCCTCACGCGCTGCGCGCATCCTCGCAAAATCATCGCCAGCATGGTAGCTCGAGCGCGTGAGCGGCGAGGAAGCGACTTGCAGGAAGCCCTTGGCCCGGGCGATCGCGCCATATGCGGCAAAAGCCTTGGGCGTCACGAATTCCTCGACCTTGGCGTGCTTGGGCGTGGGCTGAAGATATTGCCCCATGGTTATGAAATCGACCTCGGCCGAGCGCATGTCATCCATGACCTGGTGCACTTCCAGCCGCTGCTCGCCTAGGCCGAGCATGATCCCTGACTTGGTGAAGATCAGCGGATTGTGCGCCTTCACCTCTTCGAGCAAGCGCAGCGACGCGTAATAGCGCGCGCCCGGACGGATCGTGGGATAAAGCCGGGGGACGGTCTCGAGGTTGTGGTTGTAGACGTCCGGCCCTGCCGCGCAGATCATTTCGACCGCGCGGCGCATCTTGCCGCGGAAATCCGGGGTCAGGATCTCGATCGTGGTGTCCGGCGTGGTGCGCCGCAGCGCTTCGATCACCTTGACGAATTGCGAGGCGCCGCCATCGGGCAGGTCATCGCGGTCGACCGAGGTGATGACGATGTGTTCAAGGCCCATCTTGGCGGCCGCGATAGCGGTGTTCTCCGGCTCGAACGGATCGACCGCACGCGGCATGCCGGTCTTGACGTTGCAGAAGGCACAGGCGCGCGTGCAGACATCGCCGAGGATCATCACGGTCGCGTGCTTCTTGGTCCAGCACTCTCCGATATTCGGGCACGCCGCCTCTTCGCACACGGTGTTGAGATTGAGTTCGCGCATCAACCGCCGCGTTTCGTTGTAACCCTCACTGACCGGCGCGCGAACACGGATCCAGTCGGGCTTGCGCTGACGGGCGGGCCGGTCTGCCGACGGGGGCGGCTGCGGAGTGCTGGCGAGGTCGTTCATGTGCGCCATCTAGTCGTGCAAGGCCGCTCTCGCAAGCGCAGGAGCCGTTGCAATTTGTGCGCAGGCCCTGACAAAAAAGAGCGCCGGTGCGGTTGGCCCGCCCGGCGCTCCTCTTGCATTTGCAGATCGACGGCGATCAGTTGGTGGTTGCGCCGCCGGCCATACCGGCCTTTGCCTGCTGCTTGGCGTAGGTGCTCCACAGCATCGCCACCGGCGCGCGCGAACCCTGCACCTTGGCAAAGGTAGCAAGCGCCATGTCGGTGTTGCCCGAACCGATCTGCGCGATGCCCAGACGGGTCAGCGCAAGATCGCGGTCGACATCGGGCAGCGTCAGGCTCTTCTCGTAGAACCCTGCCGCCTTGGCGTATTCGCCATAGCTCAGGAAGGTGTCGCCAGCGGCGATGATCGTGCGAAGCTTGGCAGCCCCGGCATTGGCATCGCGTTCGAGCGTCGGCAGGGCGGCACGGTCCTGCGCGATCAGGCCCGCTGCTGCCTTGGCCTGTTCATCGACCCAGCTGTCGCTGCCCTTGGCGATCACGCCCGAGGCATTGGCCTCGTCGATCACAGCCTTGACTTCGAACGGCAGACGGCGCGGATCGGCGGACTCGATATAGAAGATATAGTCGTTCTTCTCCTTGAGCGCGCCGACCTTCTTGCCCAGACGCAGGAGGTCAAGCAGAACTGCGCCATCGTAATCGTTGAGATTGCGGGTCAGGTTGATCGCATCGCGCCAGTTTTCGGTGGTGGGGAAATCCACCACCCAGTTCTGCACCAGACCATAGATCTGGGGCACCATTTCGTTTCTGTAGGCAATCGAAATGCCACGGCCGTAGAGTTTGGCACCGACCGGCTTGCCTTCAGCCCTGAGGCTGTCGATCAGATCGGTCAGATACTTGATGCCTTCGGCATTGCGGCCTTCGGCAAAGTACAGTTCTGCCAGACTAAGCTGCAGATCCTGCACCGATGCGGTCGGGGTGCTGTAGTTCAGGTTGATCGCGTTCTGCAGATAGGTGCGCGCCTTGTCATACTGCTTCAGTTCGTTGGCGACCTGGGACGCGACGACATTGAAGCGGCCCGCGTTTTCAGGGGCAACCTTGCCGCTGGCCAGCATCATCTCCGCGCCCTGCAACTGCAGCGGATAATCCTTGGACGTAATCCCGAGATTGTAGATCATCCCGCCAAGCGCCTGCTTGTCATCGGGCGTTGCCGCCAGCGGTACCAGCGCCATAACCTGCGGCTTGAGTGCAGCGTAATCGGGCGACGGCGCCTTGAGCGCAGTTTCGACGCCCTGATAGGCCTTCACGAAAGCAGGCGTGAATTTCGCCTTGGCTTCCGCCGGCTCATCCTTCTTCTTTTTCTGGGCAAGGGCTGCTCCGGTGAAGCCGGGCACGGCGAGCACGGCGGTGCCGGTGGCAAGCGCCACAGCAAGCGCGAACTGGCGGCCAAGGCCGGCCTGACGACGGGGCGAAGACAAATTGGTCACTGCGTTCTCCACATTTATGGCCGTCTGCGCGCCAATCGCGGCGCGCGCACTGCCCGAAAACCGCCCTTGCCTTTGAACGGCCCGGACGGGATTTGCAAATTGTCCCTAGGTGTGGCCGGGTGAACGGTCTTTGAATGCACACCTGGCGCAATAGACAGGTTGGCAATGTCCGAGGTGTGGAAAAATGCGCTTCGTTCGCCGTGTGTTCCATGCACACGGTGGCACAATGCCGGCCAAGCGCCTATCTAGATCGCGATATGCTGGCCTGACTATGGCCGGCCCGCCGCATCCGGCACCCGAACACAAGCAGAAACGGCCCTTATCTTGAGCGACGACAGCGACATCATCGATTCCCCCGCAAGCCCGGCAGCTGGCTTCGACCGCATCGACATCGTCGACGAGATGAAGTCGAGCTACCTCGACTACGCTATGAGCGTGATCGTCAGCCGCGCGCTGCCCGATGTGCGCGACGGATTGAAGCCCGTGCACCGCCGCATCCTGTTCGCCAGCCAGGAAGGCGGCTTTGTCGCCGGGCGCCCTTACCGCAAATCGGCCAAGATCGTCGGCGACGTGATGGGCAACTATCACCCCCACGGCGACAGCGCGATCTATGATGCGCTCGCCCGCATGACCCAGCCGTGGTCGATGCGCGTGCCGCTGATCGATGGTCAAGGCAACTTCGGCTCGATGGACCCCGATCCGCCGGCGTCGATGCGTTATACCGAAGCGCGCCTTGCGCGGGTGGCCAATGCGCTGCTCGACGATCTCGACAAGGATACGGTCGACTTTACCGAAAACTACGATGGCTCCCGCAAGGAGCCGACGGTGCTGCCGGCGCGGTTCCCCAACCTGCTGGTCAACGGCGCAGGCGGGATCGCGGTCGGCATGGCCACCAACGTCCCGCCGCACAACCTTGGCGAAGTCATCGACGCTTGTTTCGCCTTCATGGACAACCCCGCGATCACTTCGGAAGAACTGATCCAGTATGTCCCGGGCCCGGACTTTCCCACCGCCCCGTTGATCCTCGGCACGCACGGCGCGCGCCAAGCCTACACGACCGGGCGCGGCTCGATCCTGATGCGTTGCCGGCACGAGGTGGAATCGACCCGCGGCGCCAAGAGCGAGGGGCGCGAAAGCATCGTATTCACCTCGATCCCCTATCAGGTGGGCAAATCCAATCTGGTCGAGAAGATCGCCGAAGCCGCGAAGGAAAAGCGGATCGAGGGCATCAGCGACATCCGCGACGAATCCTCGCGCGAAGGCGTGCGTGTGGTCATCGATCTGAAGCGCGATGCGACACCCGAAGTCGTGCTCAACCAGATCTGGCGGCACACGCCCGCGCAATCGAGCTTCCCGGCCAACATGCTCGCGATCCGCGGCGGTCGGCCCGAGACGCTGCGGTTGCGCGATTTCATCCAGGCTTTCATCAGCTTCCGCGAGGAAGTGATCACCCGGCGCACCAAGTTCGAACTCGCCAAGGCGCGCGAACGGGCGCACATCTTGCTCGGCCTGGTCGTTGCGGTATCGAACCTCGACGAGATCGTGGCGATGATCCGTTCGGCCCGCAACCCGGCCGAGGCGCGCGCGAAGCTGCTCGCCAAGGAATGGCCGATCGGGGACATCGCGCAATATATCCGGCTGGTCGAGGCGATTGAACCCGATGCCGATCAGGAAGGCGGCACCTATCGCCTGTCCGAACGGCAGGTGAAGGCGATCCTCGAACTGCGCCTCCACCGCCTTACTGCACTGGGCCGCGACGAGATCGGTGACGAGCTCAAGGGACTGGCGATCGCGATCGAGGAATATCTTTCGATCCTCGGTGATCGCGTCAAGCTTTACGGCGTGATGCGCACCGAGCTTGAGGAAATCCGCGCCACTTACGCCACCCCGCGCCTGTCCGAAATCGCCCCCGCATGGGATGGGCTTGGCGATGAAGACCTGATCGAGCGCGAGGAGATGGTCGTCACCGTCACCCATGGCGGCTACATCAAGCGCACACCGCTGGCGACCTTCCGGGCGCAGGCACGCGGCGGCAAGGGCCGCAGCGGCATGGCCACCAAGGACGAGGATGCGGTGGTCGAACTGTTCGTCACCAGCACGCACAACCCCGTCCTGTTCTTCACCAACACCGGCCGGGTTTACCGCAAGAAGGTGTGGAAGCTGCCCGAGGGCGGCCCCCAGACCAAGGGCCGGCCGATGGTCAACCTGCTTCCGCTCGGCGAAGACGAGCGCGTCACCAACGTGCTGCCGCTGCCCGAGGACGAGGCGACCTGGGCCAACCTCAACATCGTGTTCGCAACGGAACAGGGCATGGTCCGACGCAATTCGATGGATGCCTTTGCCAATATCCCGACCGCGGGCAAATATGCGATGGGCTTCGTCGAAGGCTCGGGCGACCGCTTGGTCGGGGTGCAACTGCTCACCGAAGATCAGCAGATCTTCCTCGCCAGCGACAGCGGCAAGGCGATCCGCTTTGCCGCGACCGACGCGCGCGAAACCAAGAGCCGCACCGGGATCGGCGTGCGGGGCATGAGCCTCAAGAAAGGCGGCAAGGTCGTCAGCATGGCGGTGCTCGATCCGTTGTCGGCCAGCATGGAAACCCGCGAGGCCTATCTGCGCGCCGCAGCGTGGAAGAACAACGAGGCTGCGCCGACGCTCGGTGCAGAACAGGTCTCGGCGATGGCGGCAGGCGAGGAATTCATCCTCACCATCACCGCCAACGGCTATGGCAAGATTTCCTCGGCTTACGAATACCGCACCACGGCGCGCGGCGGTCAGGGGATTACCAATATCGGCACGCCCGACAGCAATCCTGAACGCAACGGGCCGGTGGTTGCCAGCTTCCCGGTGAAGCATGGCGCGCAGTTGATGCTGGTCACCGATCAGGCGAAACTGATCCGTCTCGGCATCGATTTCCGCCACCTGACGCCGGGCGGCTTTACCGAGCACAAGGGCTTCTCGATCTCGGGTCGCGGTTCGTCGGGCGTGCGGATCTTCGACGTGGCGAAGGGCGAACACATTGTCGGCGCGGCGTTGATCGACGACACGACCGAGCCGGAAAACCCCGCAGAAGAAGCGATTGCCGCCGAACTCGGCACAGCCGCGGACGACACGCCGGCAAGCTGACGCATTGCCTGCACGATGCGCGAACGGCCCGCTATCTGGCGGGCTGTTCGCCGCGCATGCACTGGACGATACCCGTGGCGATCATCAGCTGCCCGGCATAATACAGCGGCCAGATCAAGAGATCGGGCAGCGGTGCCAGATCGATTGCCCCCATCCGCGAGAAAAGCAGCCAGTCGCTGACCACGAACAATACCGCGCCCGTGCCGACGCGGTAACGCGGATAGTGGCTCATCCACGCGGTTCCGGCCATGACGCCAAGGAACGCTGCGTAAAACGCCACCTTGCCATCACCGCTCAGCAACCAGCTGATCAATGGCGTGCCGATCACCAAGGATGCGGCAATCACGTTCTGTACGGGCGAAGGGCGCTGGTGGCGATTGCGCATGTAAAGGGCCACCATCATCACATGTGCAGCGGCGAAGAACGCGCCGCCGGTGATGAAATCAAGCTCGATCGCGACATCGCCGCAGGCTGCCAGCGCCAAGGCTGCGGCGAGCAACAGGCCATCGCTCCGGTGCTTGCCCTGCGGCACGCGCACGGCGGCATAGACCGCAAGCAACCCTACCGCACCGCCTTTGGCTAACAGGCCCCACAGGCCCTCCCCCACCGGATTGTCGCGCAGGAAATAATAGGCGACCGATGCCGCGATGCTTGCCAGCAGCCATGGCCTTTGTTCGATCAATGCGCGCTGTGCCATGCCGGTCCTGTATCCTGTCGCTGCCCCTTGGGACTTGCGGCAGGGCTATCACGCAATTACCTGCCTCGCCATGACCGGACCTACCACTTCCCACGATGTTCACATAATCGGCGGCGGCCTTGCCGGGTGCGAGGCGGCTTGGCAGCTTGCGCAGGCTGGCGCGAAGGTGCGGCTGTCCGAAATGCGCGGATCGGGGGAGATGACCCCCGCGCACCAGACCGATGGGTTGGCCGAGCTGGTGTGCTCCAACTCCTTCCGCTCGGACGACGATACCAAGAACGCGGTAGGCCTGCTGCATTATGAAATGCGCGCGCTGGACAGTCTTGTCATGCGCGCAGGCAAAGCGGCAAGAGTGCCCGCGGGCAGCGCGATGGCGGTCGACCGCGATGTCTTTTCGGCCGAGGTCGAAAAGGCGCTGGGCCAGCATCCCAATATTACCATCGTGCGCGAGCGGGTCGATCACCTGCCCGACAGCGGCCTCACAATCGTCGCCACCGGGCCTTTGACCGCCGAAGCTTTGGCGGGCAGCATCGTGCAGGCAACCGGTTCCGATCGGCTTGCCTTCTTCGATGCCATCGCGCCGATCGTCCACCGCGATTCGATCGACATGAGTAAGGTCTGGATCCAGTCGCGCTGGAACAAGACCACCGAAGCCTCGAACGAAGGCGGCGATTACATCAATTGCCCGATGAACGAGGAGCAATACCGCGCCTTCCACAAGGGCCTGATGGAGGGCGAGAAGACCGAATTCAAGCAATGGGAAAAGGACACGCCCTATTTCGATGGCTGCATGCCGATCGAAGTAATGGCCGAGCGCGGCTGGGAAACGCTGCGCTATGGCCCGATGAAGGGCGTCGGGCTCGACAACCCGTTCGATACGACACCTGAATTCCCGCAAGGACGCTGGCCCTATGCCGTGGTGCAGCTTCGCCAGGACAACAAGCTGGGCACGCTGTGGAACATGGTCGGATTTCAGACCAAGCTTAAATATGCCGCGCAGATCGAACTGTTCCGCACGATACCGGGTCTGGAGAATGCGGAATTCGCGCGGCTGGGCGGATTGCACCGCAACACCTTCCTCAACTCGCCCGAAGTGCTCGACCGCCAGCTGCGCCTGAAAGCTGCCCCGCATATCCGCTTTGCCGGTCAGGTGACAGGCTGCGAAGGCTATGTCGAAAGCGCGGCGATCGGTCTGGTTGCGGGCCTGATGACTGCGGCGGAACTGGCCGGCCGCGCGTGGCAGCCGTTGCCCCCGACGACAGCGCTGGGCGCGCTGCTCAGTCACATCACGGGTGACGCGGAAGCCGCATCGTTTCAGCCGATGAATGTCAATTTCGGGCTTTTTCCGCCGTTGCACGATGTCGGCAAGAAGGTCCGCAAGGAGGCCTATACCACGCGGGCCAAGGCTGATTTGGGGCAATGGATCGCGGCCCACCGGACCCCCTTGCCCGCCTGAGCGCTCAACACTTGCAAGCGGGCTTGCGCGCAGCGGGTTTTGGCGCGGTTGCAGCAAACTCCCGGGTGGTCAGGCGGCCATCGGCATCCTTGTCTGCTGCACTGAACCGGTCGACGGTTGCAACGGCCCATTCCTCGAAAGTGAGAAGGTTGTTGCCGTCCTCGTCGAGCTTGCGAAACGCATCGGTGCGCGTCGAAAGCATTTCGTTGCGGGTGATCAAGCGGTCGCGGTTGCGATCGTAGCGGAAGAAACGCTGTTCCTCCTTGCTCAAGGCGCTCACCTCGGGCGGTGCGGGGCCGGTTTGCTGGCCCGGGTCTGCACTGGGCAGCGCCATCGGGTCGATCGCGGGCGGTGCGGCCACGGGCGGCGGAGCGGCGCTTTCCGTGGCCGCGCGCCCTTGCCACCAGAACATGCCGACGCCTGCCAGCATCAACCCGCCCAAAACCCCCAATACCGCCTGTCGCAAGGGTCTGCCCCCCTCTTGCTGGTTGCTGTGACCACGTAACTACACGTAATCATGCACCAAAGATAGCGGCCCTGTATGCGGTAAGCGATGCCCCCCTTCCGTCCATCAACGGTATCCCGCCGGCATCGAGCGATCGCGCTCCAAGCGCGCCGAGCACCGCCAGTCCGCGCCACTCGCCGCTCATTCGTCCGGTCCCGCGCCGCGCCGCGGCGCCGCTCGCGATCAACGCGCCCCGCTCTTCCGGACGGGAAACCGCCTGGCTCGCATCGGCCGCAGCCCAGCAATGCCCAGCCGCCAGAAGCCGGCGCACCAGCGGCGTCTCATCGGGATCCGGAACCAGCGCTGCGAAGAAGGCGCCCCGCCCCGCCCCGAACCGCGCTGCCTCGGCAGGGCCGAGGTCTTGGGCGGTCACGAACAGTTCCCATGCGTCCACCATCTGGATCAGCGCCTGTTCGCGCCCTTGCCAATGGCGACCGATTCCATCGAGCACAGCGTCACCGGTGGGGCGCTCGTCCCATGGCTTGTCCAGCGCCTCACGCCACCACGCCAGCCGCATCTGCCCCAGCATCGGCTCGGTGGTGCGCTGAACGATGCGTGCCAACCGCCGATCAAGCTGAAAGGCGACGGCGAGCGGTGCGCGCACGGCCACGCCGCTCCACGCAAGCGCAAGCGTGATCTCGGGGGGTAACGGTTCGGCAACAGCGGCGTTCACGCCAGCGCGCCTACCGGAGCCACTGGCCGATTGGCAAGCCTGGTGCCGGCAATCTCTTCCCCCTCACCGGCGATCCTCCCTGGGCTTAACGCAGCTTTTTGTTAACCATGCTCCTTTGCACTCCGCTTACCAGAGTAAATTATGGGCGAAGGATGCAACTGGAATGCCCGCCGGATCATGCGCGGGCGACAGGGAAGGGCATTGAGGCGATGGGGCGAGACAAGCAGATCACGAGATCGTTCATGCACAGGTTGCTGCACGATACGACCGCCAACACGCTCGCGCTGGCGGCAGCGTCTCTGGTCCCGCTGATGGCGATGGTGGGCGGCGGGATCGATGCCAGCCGCTATTACATGGCCGCAGCCCGGATGCAGGCTGCCTGCGATGCGGGGGCGCTGGCGGCGCGGCGGTCGATGACCGGCGTGACGATGAACGCCGATCAACGCCAGCAGGGCCTCAACTTCTTCGACCAAAATTTTCATGAAGGCATCTTCGGGGTAACCGGCCGCACGCGCAATTATACGGCCAACAGCGCCGGTGTCGTTACCGGGACGGCGAGCGGCACGCTGCCCAGCACGATCATGAACGCCTTCGGCTACACCCAATTTCCCCTGAGCGTGACGTGCAGCGCCGACCTCAACATTTCGAACACCGACATCATGTTCGTACTCGACGTGACCGGGTCGATGAACTGCCCTGACAACAACATCGCTGGCTGCACCAATGGCAACAACAACGAGGTCGAAGTATCGAATTCGCTGATCGTGGGCCTCAGGACTGCGGTTTTAAGTTTCTATGATTCTGTCGCCGCAACCGCATCCACTGCCTCGCGCGTACGGTATGGAATGATGCCCTATGCCAATACGGTGAATGTAGGCTTTGATATTCCCACCCAGTACATGGCGACGCAGCACAGCTACAATTCGCGTGTTCCGATTTATGAGTCAGATGGCGACTTTTGGTATTACCGCTACTGCCGCGTAACAACCGGTCAAGCGTCAAATTGCAACTATGAACCGCCATCCAATCGAAATGGTTGGGGCTCGGTCAATCTTGCCACGCTTTATGATGACAACCAGATTTCCATGCCGACCGGAACCGCCGGCGCGATGGAAACGATCACCTGGGCCGGCTGCATCGAAGAAGCTTCGACCGCGCGGACTGACGATTTCGATCCGCTTCCTTCCAATGCGCACGATCTCAACATCAACCTCGTGCCATCTACTGCGACCCAGCGTTGGAAGCCGCTGCTGAATCGCGCTTCGTGGCAGCGGTATGACAGCAACGGATACATAACGACCGCAAGCCGCAACTTGACCAGCGATGTTACAAGCTGGCGGATGGACCGGGCCGGGCTTAACCTGTGCGTCCCGCGCGCAAGGCGGCTCGCGGTTATGACCCGCGCAGACGTGCAGACCTATGTCAACGGGCTGGTTGCCAGAGGCGCGACCTACCACGATATCGGCATGCTCTGGGGCGCCCGCTACCTTTCGCCGCGCGGCATTTTTGCTGCAGAAAATACCACGGCACCCAACGGTCAGCCGATCGCGCGCCATATCGTGTTCATGACCGACGGCACGCTGGCCCCCAACCGCTCCGTCTATTCGCCGTACGGCCTGGAGCCGTGGGATCTGCGGGTGACGTCGGACGGAAGCCAGAGCCAGATGAACGATCGCCATGAAAAGCGCTTCCAGGCGGCCTGCGAAGCGGCGAAGAACGAAAACTACACCGTGTGGGTCGTTGCTTTCGGCACCGAGCTGACCGACAGCCTGCGCACCTGCGCTTCGCCCGACCGTGCTTTTGAAGCGGCCAACAATGCGGCGCTCAACCAGGCATTCCAGCGCATCGCATCGCAGATTGCAGCCCTGAGGTTGACCTCATGACCAAACGTAATGCGCACACATGCCGATTGTTGCGGCAGCTGCGGCGTGACACCAGTGGCGTCACGCTGGTCGAATTCGCCTTCGTCGGCCCGGTACTGATCCTGATGATCATGGGTCTGTTCGATATCGCCCATTCGCAATACACGCTTTCGGTCCTGCAAGGCTCGATGCAGAAGGCGGGCCGCGATCTCACTGTTGAAGGCGGCGCGGTCAACCAGACCACGATCGACACGTTCTTCAGCAATCAGGTCAAGGCCGTCATGCCCAACGGCGCGACGATCACGATCCAGAAGGAAGCGTTCTCCGACTTCAACGATGTCGGTCAGGCCGAGGATTTCACCGACACCAATGGTGATGGAATCTGCAACGCCAACGAGCCATATATTGATACGAACAACAACGGCAGCTGGAGCGCGAGCAAAGGGAGGACCGGGCTCGGCTCGGCACGCGATGCCGTGTTGTACACTGCCACTGTCAGCTATTCGCGCCTCTTCCCGATGCAAGGCCTCGCCGGCTTGCCCAGCACGGTCATTCTCAAAGCATCGTCCGTGCTGCGCAATCAGCCTTACGGTGTGCAGGCGGGCAAAGGCACGACCCGGAGGAATTGCCCGTGATGACGCGCTCGAAAATGCCTCGCGCGGCCCGGCCGCTCTATCGCCTGACCCGCCGACTTGGTGCCAATCGTTCCGGCCTCGCAATGGTCGAGTTTGCCTTTGCCGCACCGCTCGTGCTGGGCATGGGAATGCTCGGAACCGAGACCGCGTCGCTGGTGATTGCGCACCTTCAGGTCAGCCAGATCGCCATGCAGGTGGCCGACAATGCCTCGCGCGTGGGCACCGCGAACGAACTGTCGATCCAGCAAATCAATGACGGCGATATCAACGAGACTTTCGTCGGCGCCGAAAAGGTCGGTGCAGGAATCGGGATCTTCACCCATGGCCGGGTGATCCTTTCCAGCCTCCAGCGCAATTCGTCCGGCGGGCAATGGATCGCATGGCAGCGTTGTCGCGGCGCCAAGGTCTACAATTCCAGCTATGGGGTCGAAGGCAACGGGGCAACCGGCACGAGTTTCCCGGGAATGGGCGCAACCGGTAGAGTTATCACCGCTTCGGCCGGGACCGCAGTGATGTTCGTCGAGGTTGCCTACAACTTCCAGTCGATCACGCCGATGAACCTGTTCAACAATCAGCAGATCGTCTACACTGCGGCCTTCAACGTGCGTGACAATCGCTCGCTGACAGGCGGGCCTTCGAACAATGGCATCTTCGCCACCACGCCCGCCTCCCCCGTCGCCCGCTGCAACGTCTATTCGGCGAACCGCCCGGCCTGATCCGCCGGGCGATCCACCTTTCACGGGTCAGGCCTTGTAGCACACCTTGCGCGCAGCCTCGGCAATGCGCGGGGCATCGATCAGCGCAAGCTTTTCGAGATTGGCCGCGTAAGGCAGCGGCACATCCTCGTTGCACACCCGCAGCACGGGTGCATCGAGATCGTCGAACCCTTCCTCCATGCAGATCGCGATAATCTCGCTCGCGATCGAGCAGGTCGGCCAGCCTTCCTCGGCCACGATCAGCCGGTTGGTCTTGGCAAGACTGGCGAGGACGGTTTCCTTATCGAGCGGGCGCAGCGTGCGAAGGTCGATCACCTCGGCATCGATGCCTTCATCCGCCAGCGTGTTCGCCGCGTCGAGCGCGAGGCCGACACCGATCGAATAGGTGACGATGGTCACGTCCTTGCCCTCGCGCACAATCCGCGCCTTGCCGATGGGAAGGACATGATCCTCGACATCGGGAACGTCGAAGCTGCGGCCATAGACCAGTTCGTTCTCGAGGAAGACCACCGGGTCCTCGCACCGGATCGCGGCCTTCATCAATCCCTTGGCATCGGCCGCGTCATAGGGCGCGATCACGATCAGACCGGGCACGCTCGCATACCATGGACCGTAGTTCTGCGAATGCTGCGCGCCCACGCGCGATGCCGCGCCATTGGGGCCGCGGAACACGATCGGGCAGCGCATCTGGCCGCCTGACATGTAGTTGGTCTTGGCAGCCGAGTTGATGATGTGGTCGATCGCCTGCATCGCAAAATTGAAGGTCATGAACTCGACGATCGGGCGAAGACCGCCCATCGCCGCGCCCGAACCGATGCCGGCAAAGCCATATTCGGTAATCGGGGTATCGATCACGCGCTTGGGGCCGAATTCGGCGAGCAGGCCCTGCGTGACCTTGTATGCGCCTTGGTATTCGGCGACTTCCTCGCCCATCACGAAGACACGGCGGTCGGCGCGCATTTCCTCGGCCATCGCATCGCGCAAGGCTTCGCGCACGGTGGTGCTGGTGAAGGTCGTGCCTTCGGGCAGCGCCGGATCGCGCGCCGGCTCGGCCTTGGCCTTCAGGGGTTCGGCAACCGGCTTGGCAGCTTCTGCTTCCTCGGCCTTGGGCGCTTCAGCGGACTTCTCCTCGGCGTCTTCCGCCTTGGCAGGGGTGGAGGAACGCTCCTCCCCTTCGCCGGCGATCAGCGCGATCACCGCGCCTACCGCTACGTCCTCGGTTCCGGCAGGCACAAGGATCTTCTCGAGCACGCCTTCATCGATGGCCTCGAATTCCATCGTCGCCTTGTCGGTCTCGATCTCGGCGATGATGTCACCGGGCTGGATCGTGTCGCCTTCCTGCTTGAGCCAGCGGGCGAGCGTGCCCTGCTCCATCGTCGGGGACAGGGCGGGCATCTTCAGTTCGATTCCCATGGCTCAATACTCCCCCACGAGAACATCGGTATAAAGTTCTTCCGCACCCGGTTCGGGCGAGGTTTCGGCAAAATCGGCAGCTTCGGCCACTTCGGCGCGGATCGCCTTGTCGATTGCTTTCAATTCATCCTCGGTCTTGCCCGCTTCGAGCAACGCCTTCTTGAGCCCTTCGATCGGGTCGTGGTGATCGCGCTGATCCTGCACTTCCTCGCGGGTGCGGTATTTGGCTGGATCGGACATCGAATGGCCGCGGAAGCGGTAGGTGTTCAGCTCCATCAGCACCGGCCCCTTGCCGGCGCGCACATGCTCGAACGCAACTTCGGCCGCCGCGCGCACTTCGAGCACGTCCATGCCGTTCACTTCCATGCCCGGAATGCGGAACGCGGTGCCGCGGCGGTAGAAGCGGGTTTCGGCCGACGAGCGCTTCGTCGCGGTGCCCATCGCATACTGGTTGTCTTCGACGACGAAGACGATGGGGAGGTTCCAGAGCGCAGCCATATTGAAGGTCTCGTAGACCTGCCCCTGGTTGGCCGCGCCGTCACCGAAATAGGCGAGGCACAGCCCGCCGTCCTCGTTATACTGGTGCGCGAGCGCGAGGCCCCCGCCCAGCGCGACCTGCGCGCCGACGATGCCATGACCGCCATAAAACTTATGCTCGGTCGAGAACATGTGCATCGACCCGCCCTTCCCGCGCGAAATCCCGGATTCGCGGCCCGTAAGTTCGGCCATGATCACCTTGGGATCGATCCCGTAGGCGAGCATGTGACCATGATCGCGGTAACCGGTGATGACGCTGTCCCGCTCGTTGTCGAGCGCGCTTTGCAGCCCGATCGCGACGGCTTCCTGGCCGATATAAAGGTGGCAAAACCCGCCGATCAGGCCGAGCCCGTAAAGCTGACCCGCCTTCTCCTCGAACCGGCGGATCAGGAGCATCTGCCGGTAGAATTCGAGCATTTCTTCTTCGGAAGCGGCATAACGCTTTTTCGCCAGAAAGGCGTCCTGAAGCGAATGCAGCAGAAAATCGCTGTCGTCCCCAGCCGTTTCGGCTGGCGTTGCGGGCTGGTTGGCCAAGATCAAGTATCCCTCACTCTGGCGCGCTCATGGGGAGGAGAAGCGCCGTCCAATGCCTGTCTCTATAGGCAGGCATCGCGGCTTGACGCAACGGCAAGGCGTTGCAGAAAACAGAACGCGCATACGAAATCAGCGCAAGTGAGGCGTGCCGCCGATCACTCGCCGTCGAGCGTGATCACGACCTCGTCTTCGCGCATCACGCCCAGCTGATCGCGCACCAGCTCGCTGGCGAGATCGGGGTCGGCAGCTTCCGGATCGAGCAGCTGGACGCGGTTGCGCAAGGCATCGCGTTTTGCGGTGAGTTCGACGATTTCGGCGCGGCGCATTTCAAGCGCAGACGCGTTCTCGCTCCATGCGAGAAGGCCTGTCGGGCCTGCAACGGCGAACCCTGCCAGCAACAGCAGCGCAATCAGCGCGGCACTGCGCCTGATCATCCCTTCCTTTGCGGCTTTGCGCATCGCGCGATAATCCCCTGTCGCCTGTCGCCGATCACCTTATGCGACAGAATCATAATTGCTCTTTGAGAGCAAGAGGCTTGCGGCGCAATCCGCACAAAACCCGGCCCTTCACCGGGTTTTTGGTTAGCGCACGCGCTTTTCAGTAGGAACGCGGCAGGCCGAGCACATGTTCGGCAAGATAGGACAGGATGAGATTGGTCGAAATCGGCGCCACGGTGTAAAGCCGCGCCTCGCGGAATTTGCGTTCGACGTCGTATTCCTCGGCAAAGCCGAAACCGCCGAAGGTCTGCACGCACATGTCGGCCGCCGCCCAGCTGGCTTCGGACGCGAGCAGCTTGGCCATGTTGGCCTCCTCGCCCGGGTTGCCGCCTTCATCGTAAACCCGCGCGGCATGGTGAACCATCAATTCGGCCGCGCGCATCTGCGCATAACACCGCGCGATCGGGAACTGCACGCCCTGGTTCTGCCCGATGGGGCGCGCAAAAACATTGCGATCCTTGGCATAATCGGTGGCTTTTTCGATGAACCACTTGGCATCGCCGATACATTCGGCTGCGATCAGGATGCGCTCTGCGTTCATGCCCGACAGGATGTAGCGGAAGCCCTTGCCCTCCTCGCCCACCAGCGCGGATGCCGGGATGCGCAGGTCGTCGAAGAACACCTCGCAGGAGGAGTGGTTCATCATCGTGCGGATCGGCTTCACGCTCATTCCGCCCGCGAGAGCTGCGCGCATGTCGACGAGAAAGATTGACAGGCCTTCGGTCTTGCTCGCCACCGCCTCGCGCGAAGTGGTGCGGGCAAGCAGCAGCATCAGGTCCGAATGTTCGGCGCGGCTGGTCCAGATCTTCTGACCGTTGATGACATACTCGTCCCCGTCGCGCACCGCGCGTGTCTTGAGACTGAGCGTGTCTGTGCCGCTGGTCGGCTCGGATACGCCGAACGCCTGAAGCCGCAGCTCGCCATTGGCGATGCGCGGCAGATACTGTGCCTTTTGTTCGGGCGAGCCGTAACGCAGCAGCGTATTCATGATATACATCTGCGCATGCGCGGACGAGCCATTGCACCCCGACGCCTGGATTTCCTCCATGATCACGCAGGCCGCCTCCAAGCTGAGACCGCTGCCGCCATGCTCTGCCGGGATCAACGCCGCCAGAAAACCGGCCTGCGTCAACGCGTCGACGAATTCTGCCGGATAGGCGCGCACCGCATCTTTTGCGCGCCAGTATTCCCCCGGGAAGCCGTCGCACAGGCCCCGCACGGCTCGGCGGATTTCTGCAAGTTCTTCGGGTTCGTGGGTTGGCATTGCAGCAGTCACTCCTTGGATCAGCCGCTGCTTGCCGCCTTGCAATCATCAAGTCCACCTGATGATTCTGCGCTCGCATGAGGCGCACACGTGGCGGTGGCATTCCGCTTAGGGTCTGCTACCGGATGGGACCAATGCCCGATCCTGTCAGCGCCCCTTCCCCCGCCTCCCCGCCGCCGCCGAACGCCCCGGCTTCCGGCCCGGCGCTACTCACCCGCACGCAGGAATGGGCGCTGGCGCTGACCATCGCCGTCGTGACGGCCAATGCCTATTACATCCACCCGATCATCGGCGACGTGGCGCAGGCGTTCGGCGTCGGCGAAACCCAGATCGGGTTGGTCCCGGCGCTGAACCAGCTCGCGCTTGCGCTCGGGATACTTTTGCTGCTGCCGCTTGGCGATTTCTATCCCAACCGGCGGCTGTGCCTGATCTTCGTGGCCGGACAGACATTGTGCCTTGCCGCGATGGTGGCCGCGCCCGGGTTCATCGCCTTCACCGCCGCCTCGACCGTGCTCGGCTTCTTCACCATCGCGCCTTACCTGATACCGGCCTATGCCTCCAAACGGGTCGCGCCCGAACGTCTGGGGGCGGTGACCGCGCAGCTGACCGCGGCGGTAATTTTCGGCATTCTGGTCGCGCGGGTGGGCGCGGGCGTGGTGGCGGCCCATGCCGATTGGCACACGGTCTATATCGGCGCGCTGGTGGTGATGATCGCGGTCACCGCTTTTCTGCCGTTCGCGATGCGCAGCGAACCTGTCCGTCCCAAGCAAGCCGATGCGCGTTACGGCGCGTTGATCGTCTCGGTCTTCTCGCTTGCGGCCAGGCATCCGGACATGCGGCTGTCGGCGGCGATCCAGGGGCTGAACTTCGCGATCTTTACGGCGAGCTGGCTCGCGTTGGCGCTTCATCTCACCGGGGTCGAGATGCGTTATGGCACCGATGATGTGGGCTATTTGGCCGCGGTTGCCGCGATCAGCGTATTCACCACGCCGAGACTCGGGCGCTGGGCGGACAAGGTAGGTCCGCGCCGTGCGCGTGTGGTCGCCGCGCTGGTCCAGCTGGTCGGCATCGCGCTCTATTATCCGCTGGGCTTTTCGATCTGGTCGCTGCTAGTGCCGCTCTTCATCACCAACCTTGTCGGCCCCACCGTCGATGTGACCGGCAGGATGACGCTGTTCACGCTCGCCCCCGAAATCCGCACGCGGCTGACGACGAGCTACATCGTGGTGATGTTCATCGGCGGGGCAATCGGCAGCGCGCTGGGCACGGCAGTATTCGATAATGCCGGGTGGGCCGGCACCTGCGCGTTGCTGCTGGGGATGAGCCTGTGCGTGGTCGCCTTGTCGCTTTACGCCGAGAGACGCTGGCTGCGGAATATCGCCACGGCGTGATGGTGACCCCGGCGCGATTCGAACGCGCGGCCCCCAGATTAGGAATCTGGTGCTCTATCCGGCTGAGCTACGGGGTCCCGGCGAGAGCAATAGCAGGGTCGGCGCGCCGTGCAATATCGCCGCACGCGCGTTCCCGGCGCAGGGCAAGCATATTCAATTCAGCTTGTCGGGAGGAGCTACCGGGAACAAGAGGGGGGCAACGGGGACGCCTTCCTCGATCAGCGCCTTGGCTTCGGCAAGGCTCGCCTGCCCATGGATCGGTGCCTCGTCCCGCTCGCCGTAATGCATCTTGCGGGTTTCGGCGACGAACTTGTCCCCCACCCAAGTCGACTGTTTCAGTGCCTCGGCCTGCATCTTGGCGAGTGCGGCGAACGCCTTTTGGAATTCGGGCGGCATCGGGGTGTTGGCCATCGGCTGCGCGAGCCTGTCCGGCACGCTCAAACCGCGCGCGTTTGCTTTCGCAGGAACGGCAGGGGCCATCGGCGCTTTGGCAATCTGCGCGCAGCCGCATGCGGGACAGGTCAGCAGCCCTTGGGCACGCTGGTCCTCGAAATCGGCGGACGAACCGAACCACCCTTCGAACCGGTGATGATGCGAGCAGGCTAGGTCAAAGACGATCATGGTCGTTCACGAATTGGCGATCGCGCGGCGGTTGGCAAGCGCCGGAACCTGTTTGCGCGTCTTTTCGATCAGGCCAAGGTCGATTTCGCAAAATCCCAGTCCCGCATCGGTTCCGCCCATGTCGAGCAGCACCTCGCCCCATGGGTCGACCACCAGGCTGTGACCGAAGGTTTCCCGCCCGTCCTCGTGATGGCCGACCTGCGCCGCAGCGATCACGAAAGCCTGCGCCTCGATCGCGCGCGCGCGCAGCAGGACATGCCAATGCGCAGCGCCCGTGGGGCGCGTGAATGCCGCGGGCACCGCGATGGCATCGCAGCATCGGTTTCCGAGTTCTGCGAAAAGCGCAGGGAAGCGGATATCGTAGCACACCGTCAACCCAAGCCGGCCGACAGGCGTATCATCGACCGTCACCACCGCCCGCCCGGCCCGGTAGGCATTGCTTTCGCGCCAGCTTTCCCCGTCCGCCAGATCGACATCGAACATATGGATCTTGTCGTATGTGACAGGCACCTCTGCCGGCGGGGCAAAGACCATCGCGCGGTTCGCATTTCTGGCATCGGGCGCGTCATCGCCTGCCACCGCCATCGATCCCAGCGCCAAGGTGACGCCCGTTTCGCGGGCGAGCGCGGCAAACCGCGGCACGAAGGGCGAGCGCGACTGCGAAACTATATGGGGCGCTGCGCGCGCGCGGTCGCGATCGAGCAGCAGCGACATTTCGGGCGTAAACAGCATTGCCGCGCCCTCACCCGCCGCAGCGCGCATGGCATCGGCAATCGCTGCGAAATTCGCTTCGGGGTCGATCCCCGATGTCATCTGCAAAAGCGCGATTTTCGGCACTGACTTTTAAGGCCCTATCCGGCGAGCAACGCGTCGAGCTTGCCAGCGCGTTCGAGCGCGGCAAGATCGTCGCTCCCGCCGACATGCGTATCCCCGATGAAGATTTGCGGTACCGTCATCGCATTGGGCGCACGGGCGAGCATTTCGTCCCGCTTTGCGCCGCCCATGGTGATGTCGTGCTCGGTGAAAGTCGCGCCCTTTTCGCTCAGCAACCGCTTGGCGCGCACGCAATAAGGGCAGGCAAACTTGGTATAGATATCGATCTGCGGGGCGGCCATGGGCATTCCTCTTGAAAGCGGCGGTGCAAAAACCAGATAGGGGGTGTCGCCGCGTTTCGCCAGTCTCGGGAAGCGCAATGGCGGCAAGGCGGGCGCTGCATCCGGCAGGCCCGCGTCAGACAAAATCGCTCGAAAAAAGAGGATTTGCACATGTCACGTTTCGATTTTTCCCCCTATCGGCGTTCCACTGTCGGCTTCGACCGCGTTTTCGATCTGCTTGAAAACCAGGCGCGCCTGAACGCCGGAGACAATTATCCCCCGTTCAATATTTCGCGCCGCGGCGAGGACAACTACCGCATCACGCTCGCCGTCGCCGGCTTCCGGCCGGGCGATATCGACATCACCGCC
This sequence comes from Erythrobacter neustonensis, assembly GCF_001663175.1. NCBI lineage: Bacteria > Pseudomonadati > Pseudomonadota > Alphaproteobacteria > Sphingomonadales > Erythrobacteraceae > Erythrobacter > Erythrobacter neustonensis. Next base: position 2,684,923 of record NZ_CP016033.1, read on the forward strand.
CAGCAGAACCTGCTGGTCGTGCAAGGCAAGAAGCGTGACGAGGTCGAGGACGGCTCGGAGCTGATCCATGTCGGCATCGCCAACCGCGGTTTCGAACGCCGGTTCGAACTGGCCGATTTCGTCCGGGTCGAATGCGCCGATCTGGCCGACGGGCTGCTGATCGTCGATCTCGTGCGCGAGGTTCCCGATGCGATGAAGCCGCGCAAGATCTCGATCGGTGGCACCGCGACACTCACTGCGGTTCCCACGGGTGACATCGACGAAGCCGCCAGCGCCGCCTGATAAGCATCGTTATATCGGTTAAATGAAGGGGGCGGGTCTTGCGACCCGCCCCCAGCGACTTTCGTCGCCCTGCATGGTCCTATCCGTCCGGGTCGCAGAAGACGGACAAAACCAGGCAAGCTCGTATCAAAGGACAAGATCGCGCCGCAGCGTCAGGCTTGTCGCATGTCCATGAAGGCATTGCGACAGAACCTAAGGACCCGGTCCCTAGAAAAGCATGAAGTCGAGCCCACGGTCTAATGCGGAATTGCAAGAAGACGCAAGGCTAAATCGCTTTGTTCGCAACAAATCGTCGCCTTGTCACAAGATTGCGAAAGCGGGCCCCGTAGCTGGGTAGTCACGCCTGCACCATGCGCTCGAAAGCGAGCGCATCACACCAGACGTGACTGTTCCAGCGCAGCGGCGATGAAGCCGGCGAACAGCGGATGCGGGTCGAAGGGCCGCGACTTCAATTCGGGGTGGAACTGAACGCCGACGAACCACGGGTGATCCGGCCGCTCGACGATTTCGGGAAGCAACCCATCAGGGCTCATCCCCGCAAAGATCAGCCCCTGCTTTTCGAGCGGTTCGATGAATGCGCCGTTGACCTCGTAGCGGTGACGGTGGCGCTCCGAAATCGTCTCTGCCCCGCCATAAATGCGCGAGGCGTGACTGTTCGGGCTGAGCTTGGCGGGATAGGCGCCAAGCCGCATCGTCCCGCCCAGGTCCCCGCCTTCGGCGCGGCTTTGCAGGCCTTCCTCGGTCATCCATTCGGTGATGATCCCGACCACCGGCGTATCGGTGGGGCCGAATTCGGTCGACGACGCATTGGCAAATCCGGCCGCGCGCGCGCCTTCGATGCAGGCCATCTGCATGCCGAGGCAAATGCCGAAGAACGGCACGTTGCGCGTGCGTGCGAAGGTCACTGCGGAAATCTTGCCTTCGCTCCCGCGCTCGCCAAAGCCGCCGGGCACCAGAATGCCGTGCATCGGTTCCAGCGCGGCGATGATGGCGGCATCATCGTCGCCTTCGAAGATCTCGGCGTCGATCCACTTGATGTTGACCTTGACCCGGTTGGCAAGGCCGCCGTGAACAAGCGCTTCGTTCAGGCTCTTGTAGGCATCGGGCAGGCCGACATACTTGCCCACCACCGCGATCGTGACTTCGCCTTCGGGGTTCGAATAGCGGTCGGTGACATCGTTCCAGGCCGACAGATCGGGCTCGGGCGCACCGGTGATCCCGAAGGCGCGCAGCACTTCGCGGTCGAGCCCCTCGGCATGATACTGGTGCGGCACCGAATAGATCGACGGCGCATCGAGCGCAGGGATCACCGCTTCGGCGCGCACATTGCAGAACTGCGCAATCTTGCGGCGATCGCTTTCGGGGATCGGATGTTCGGCGCGGCACAACAGGATATCGGGCTTGATCCCCAGCGCGGCCAGTTCGCGCACCGAATGCTGCGTCGGCTTGGTCTTCAATTCGCCCGCGGCCTTGATGTAGGGCACCAGCGTGACGTGGACGCTGACGGTCTGGAACGGTTCAAGCTCGTTCCGGAGCTGGCGGATCGCTTCCATGAAAGGCAGCGATTCGATGTCGCCCACCGTGCCGCCGATTTCGCACAGGATGAAATCATTGTCGCCCTGATCGGCAAGCGCGAAGGCCTTGATCGCGTCGGTCACGTGCGGGATCACCTGCACCGTTGCGCCCAGGTAATCGCCGCGGCGTTCCTTGGCGATGATGTCGCGATAGACGCGGCCCGAGGTGATGTTGTCGGTCTGCAAAGCAGACACGCCGGTGAAGCGTTCGTAGTGCCCAAGATCGAGATCGGTCTCGGCCCCGTCGTCGGTCACATAGACCTCGCCGTGCTGATACGGGCTCATCGTGCCCGGATCGACGTTGAGATAGGGGTCGAACTTGCGAATGCGCACCTTGTAACCGCGCGCCTGAAGCAGCGCGGCAAGCGATGCCGCCATGAGACCTTTGCCGAGCGAGGAGACCACGCCGCCGGTGATGAAAATGAACCGCGCCATGGGAATCGGGCCTTAAGCAACAGGAGGGATTCGGGGCAAGCGAAAGCTTGTCCGTAACGTGCGCCATCCACAGCGCCGTCGGGGCGAAAATGATGATGGGGCGGTGTCAGCCGGGCTGACCGCCCCCGGCATTACTACTCTGCGGGCTGCACCGGGGCAGGCTGAGCAGGAGCCGTGACCGGCGCGCTTTGCGCGGGCGCAGGCACCGGATCGGCCAGCAGATCGGGCTTGGGCGCGGCCGGCGCGCCGCGTTCGAGCGTGGTCGACACATCGCCGACCTGGCCCTGCCGCGCAGCCATTGCCGCCAGCAGGATCGACAGCGTGACAAAGGCCACCGCAAGCCACTTGGTCGTGCGGGTCAGAAAATCCGCCGCCCCGCGCGCACCGAAAGCGCCCCCCGGGCTCGACCCGATCCCCAACCCGCCGCCTTCCGAACGCTGCATCAGCACGACGGCGACGAGCGCAGCGGCCACGAGGGCCTGGATCACGGTGAAGAAGATGAACAGGGACATGCGAAAAAACTCGTGGCCATGGGCGATCGGCTCGCCCGGTTGCAATCAATCGGCGCCATGTAGGCGCGCGCGCCAATTTGGACAAGCCCGCGCCTGACCCCCGCCGGCATCGTGCCATGCGGGCGCTACGCGTCAGGCTTCGAACGGCTCGCTCGCGGCGAGCGCGATGCCCATGAAGCTGTCGGCGGTCAGGCTTGCCCCGCCCACCAACGCGCCGCCGACATCGGGAACGGCAAAGATTGCCGCCGCATTGTCGGGCTTGACCGAACCGCCATAGATGATGCGCACTTCGGCGCCCTGCTCTTCGCCGAACAGTTCGATCAGCAGCGCGCGGATCGCCGCATGCATCTCGCCGATATCGTCGGTGGTGGCGACATTGCCCGTGCCGATCGCCCAGATCGGCTCATATGCAACCGTAAGCCGCTCGGCGATGTCGGCGGGCATGGTCTCTGCCGGCGGCAATGATGCGGCCAGCTGCTGTTTGACGAAAGCGACGGCATCGCCCGATTCGCGCAGTTGCGCGGTTTCGCCGCAGCACATGATGATCCGCAGACCCGCTGCCAGCGCGCTTTCGGCCTTGGCGCGAACCAGCGCATCGCTTTCATTGTGGTTCTGGCGGCGTTCGGAATGTCCGAGGATCACGAACTTGGCGCCAGCATCGGCGATCATCGCAGCCGAAACGTCACCGGTGTGCGCGCCGCCGTCGACTTCGTGGCAATCCTGCGCACCGACCGCAATCTGCTCGGCTTCGCGGTGGATGGCGTGAATCAATGTGTAAGGCGGCGCGATCGCCACCTCCACCTTCATATGGCGCTGGGCTGCACGATCGATCGCGCGCGCTTCGGAGAGCATCGCGCGAGTGCCGTGCATCTTCCAGTTTCCGACGATGTAGGGCCGGCGGGTCATGACGAGTTTCTGCACTTCCTGCAATTGGAGAGGGGTAAGGCACGGGGCGCCCTGATTCTGTGTTTTGCTGTAGGGCCCCGGAGCGGCGTCCGCTAGCCGAGGTCGCCGCAACAGTCAAAACGCGTCCGAACCTGTTGCCGCGCGGTCGCATGCTCTCTAAAGCGCGCGATGCGTTGCAGCCTCTTGCGGCGCGTTGCCCGAGACATGCCGGCGCCCGTGCCGGCCAGACCCGGATGGGATCCGTTACGTCATGATTTCCTTCTTCCGCCGCTTTTTTGCCTCGAAGATCGGCTTGCCGCTGGCGCTGGCGTTCCTGGCGCTGATCGCGCTGGCCTTTGCCGCCGGCGACCTATCGGGAACGCAGTTTTCCGGCGTTTCGGGAACCGACCGGCTGGCTGTCGTGGGCGATCAGAAGATCCCGCTGACCGAAGTTGCGGTATCGGCGAACAACGCACTGGAACAGGTGCGCGAGCAGAACCCGACGCTGACCATGCCCGAATTCGTGGCGCAGGGCGGGCTCGATGCGGTGATCAGCCAGCTTATCGACCGCTATACCGTGGGCGAATATGCGCGCACTTATGGCCTGCGCGCGGGCGACAACCTCGTGAACAGCGAAATCCTCAAGATCCCCGCATTTCAGGGGCTGACCGGCGCGTTCGACGAGAAGGCCTACACCGCCGCACTGCAATCGCGCGGGCTGACCGATGCGACGCTGCGCCGCGATCTCGAAGATGGTCTGCTCGAACAGCAATTGCTGCGGACGGCAGTCGCCGTGCCGCAGCTGCCCGAAAAGATCGCGCGCCAATATGCCGCGCTGGTGCTGGAAAAGCGCAAGGGCGAAATCGCGCTGATCCCCAGCACCGCCTTCGCACCGGCGGGCAACCCCAGCGAATCGCAGCTGGCCGCATGGTATGCCGACAACCGCACGCAGTTCGTCCGTCCCGAACGGCGCACCTTGCGCTTTGCGGTGTTCGGCACCGATGCGCTCAAGATCAACACCGTCCCCACCGCGGCCGAAATCGCTGCGCGCTACAAGCAGAATGCCGCGCAATATGCAGCTTCCGAAAAGCGCGCCGTGACCAGCTTCGTCGTCCCCACCGAAGACGCGGCAAAATCGCTTGCCGCGCGGATTCGCGGCGGCACCAGCCTTGAAGCCGCCGCGCGCGAGGCGGGCTTTACCGCATCGCGCATCGAAGCACGCGACCGCGAGAGCCTTGCCAGCGCGACCAGCTTTGCCTTTGCCCAGAACGTCTTCAAGGCCGCGCAGGGCGGCGTCGTCGATCCGGCGCAGGGCACACTGGGCTGGTATGTCGCGCGCGTCGATCAGATCGAGCGCACGCCGGCACGTACGCTGGCACAGGCCACGGGCGAAATCACCGAGGCGCTGGCCAAGGAAAAGCGCACCGCCGCGATTTCCGAGAGCGTCGCCGAAATCGAGAGCGAGATCGACAGCGGCACCGCGCTGGCCGATGTCGCCAAGGCCTATGGCCTGACGCTGGAGACCACCCCCGCCCTGCTCGCCAACGGTCAGGCGTTCGGCCAGCCCAACGTGCAGATCGTCCCGCAGCTTGCTCCCGTGCTCACCACCGCGTTCCAGATGGAAGAAAGCGCGCCGCAGCTTGCCGAGGTCACGCCGGGCGAACAGTTCGTGGTGTTCGAAGTCGCACGGGTCGAGGAAGCCGCAGCAGCCCCGCTTGCGCAGGTGCGCGATGCGGCGATCGCTGGATGGAAGCGCGCGCAGGGTGCGGTGCTGGCCAAGCAGGCCGCCGACCGGATCCTCGCCAAGGTGCGCAGCGGCACACCGCTGGCCGCCGCGCTGGCGGCTGAAAACAAGCCTGGCATCCAGCGCGAGGTGATCGATCTGGAACGCCGCCAGCTGCTCGCACGATCGCAGGGCCGCATTGCGCCCCCGCTGGTGCTGATGTTCAGCATGGCGCAGGGCACCACCAAGACGCTCGAAGCGCCGCGCGATGCGGGCTGGTTCGTGGTCGATCTCGACACCATCACCACGCTGCCGCTCAGCAACGAGCCGCAACTGGTGAGCCAGACCCGCCAGCAACTCGCGCAGACCCTGCCGCAGGAATACCGCGCGCAGGCGACCGCCGCGATGCGCAAGGAACTGGGCGTGACCCGCAACGATGCGGGCATCGCGACCGTGCGCAAGCAGCTGTCGGGCGAGCAGTAAGCGGACGAGGGCTGACCGGGTCGTGACCATCGCTGACGCAGGACTGCCGGAAAACGCCGCTGCCGCCGCCGCGCTGCTTGCCGCGGGCAAGCCTGCGCTGGTGTGGCGGCGGATCATTGCCGACAGCGATACGCCGGTGGGCGCGGCGCGGCGCCTGATCGTGCCGGGCCGCGGCGATTTCCTGCTCGAAAGCGTCGAAGGCGGCGAAGTGCGCGGGCGTTACAGCCTGCTCGGGCTCGATCCCGATCTGGTGTTCCGCGCGCAAGGCCCGCGCGCCGAGGTCAATCGCAACTGGCGGCTCGACCGCGACGCGTTCACGCCGCTCGATGGTGACGCGCTCGCCGAACTGCGCGCGCTGGCCGCCGCCTGCCGGATCGACCCGATGCCCGAAGGCCTGCCGCCGGCGCTGGCCTGCCTCGTCGGCTATTTCGGGTATGAAACGATCGGGCTGGTCGAAACGCTGCCCCGCGCTGCGCAAAGCGACCTCGATCTGCCCGACATGCTGTTCGTGCGGCCCACGGTCATTCTGGTTTTCGACCGGTTGACCGACGCGCTGTTCGCGGTTGCCCCGATCTGGGAAGCGGCCGATCCCGAAGCCGCGGTCGCGCGCGCGGGCGAGCGGATCGATGCGACGCTCAGCGCGCTTGCCCTGCCCGCGCCCGTTCAGGCGGCAACCGCGCCGCCTGACGCACTGCCCGATCTTGCCCCGGTGATCCCGCCCGAGGATTACAAGGCGATGGCCCTGCGCGCGAAGGATTACATCGTTGCGGGCGACATCTTCCAGGTCGTGCTGGCGCAGCGATTTACCTGCCCCTTCCCGCTCCCCCCGCTTGCGCTTTATCGTGCGCTGCGGCGGGTGAACCCTTCACCGTTTCTTTATTTCCTCGACCTGCCCGGCTTCGCGCTGGTCGGCTCCTCGCCCGAAATCCTCGTGCGGGTGCGCGACGATGAAGTCACGATCCGCCCTATCGCAGGCACCCGCCCGCGCGGCGCCACGCGCGAAGCGGATGACGCGAACGAGGCCAGCCTGCTTGCCGATCCCAAGGAACGCGCCGAGCATCTGATGCTGCTCGATCTGGGGCGCAACGATGTCGGCCGGGTCGCCGCCGCAGGCACGGTGGAGGTCACCGACAGCTTCACGATCGAACGCTACAGCCACGTGATGCACATCGTCAGCAACGTCGTGGGACGGCTTGATCCGGCAAAGGATGCGCTCGACGCCTTGTTCGCAGGCTTTCCCGCAGGCACCGTCTCGGGCGCGCCCAAGATCCGCGCCTGCGAGATCATCGCGCAGCTGGAACCCGAAACCCGCGGCGCTTACGCGGGCGGCGTCGGCTACTTCGCGCCCGATGGCAGCCTCGACAGCTGCATCGTGCTGCGAACCGCGGTGGTCAAGGACGGGGTGATGCATGTGCAGGCGGGCGCAGGCATCGTTGCCGACAGCGATCCCGATTACGAACTGGCCGAATGCCGCGCCAAATCGGGTGCGCTGATCGCAGCAGCGCGCGAAGCGGTGCGGGTCGCGGGCGAACCGGGGTATGGCCAATGAAGCTGCCGCTGATGATCGTCGCGGGCGTGACGCTGTTTCTTGCAGGTTGCTCCGAACCGCCCGCGGGCGAAGCGGTGACCAAAATCCGTTTCGATGGGAAGCAGGTCGACGAACCGCTTTCGACTCCGTCGGCAACCGCTGCGCCGACCGGCCCTTCGGCGTGCAAAGCGGTCGAATTCGAAGGCGCGGCGCTGACGCATTGCATTGCCGACCCGTCGCAGCACACTATCGCGATGGCGAACCTTGGCGCGGACAAGCAACCCTTCGGCTCGCTTGGCGCGCTTGCCGCGAGCATGGACCCGGAAACGGTCGCCTTCGCCGTCAACGGCGGGATGTATGGCGATGATCTGAAGCCGATTGGGTATTTCGTCCAGAACGGCGAGCGTCTGCACGAATTGAACCGCGCCAATGGCGACGGCAATTTCTATATGAAACCCAACGGTGTATTCTTCGGGTCTGCCAGCAAATGGCAGGTCTTGGGGAGCAACACCTTCTTCAACACCATCGGCGACCGCCCGCAATTCGGCACACAGTCCGGCCCGCTGATCCTGATCGACGGGAAGCTTCACCCCGAAATTCAGGACGATGGCCCGTCCAAGGCGATCCGCAACGGCGTGGGCGTCGATGCCAAGGGGCTGGCGCACTTCGTGATTTCGGATGTGCCGGTCAGTTTCGGACAATTGGCGCGCTATTTCCGCGATGTCGTGAAGGTCGGCAATGCGCTCTATCTCGATGGGCAGGTCTCCAGCCTGTGGGACCCGGCGCGCGGGCGGATCGACAAGGGCCGTGTCGGCCCGATCATCGTGGTTTCGAAGCGCGCCGCCGCTTCGGCGACACCCGCGACTGCCCCATCGCCCGCTACGAAGGCAGAGGCCCCATGATACTCGTCATCGACAATTACGACAGCTTCACCTTCAATCTCGTCCATTACCTGATGGAACTGGGCGCAAAGGTGCGGGTGGAACGCAATGATGCGCTGACCGCATCAGAGGCGCTGGCGACGGGCGCTGCGGGGGTGCTGATCTCGCCCGGGCCTTGCACCCCGAACGAGGCCGGGATCAGCCTCGATCTGGTCGCGGCCTGTGCCGATGCCGGTCTGCCCCTGATGGGGGTATGCCTGGGTCACCAGGCGATCGGCCAGTATTTCGGCGGTACGGTGCAGCGCGGCGGATTGATGCATGGCAAGACCTCGCCCGTGACGCATGACGGGACCGGCGTGTTTGCGGGCTTGCCCTCGCCCTTCACCGCAACGCGCTATCACAGCCTCGAAGTGGTGAACGTGCCGCGCGCGCTGATCGCCAATGCCCACGCCGAAACGCCGGGCAGCGACCACGCGAGCGTCATGGGCTTTCGCCACGAAAGCCTGCCGATCCACTCAGTCCAGTTCCACCCGGAAAGCATCGCCACCGAACACGGCCACGCGCTGCTCGCCAATTTCGTGCGGATGTGCGGGATCGAGCCCGTGCTGCCCGCGCAGGCCGCGGCATGAGCGTGCTTCCCGATATCGCCACCCCGCTGTCGGAAGCCGAGGCCGAGGCCGCTTTTGGCTTCTTGCTCCACGGCGATCCGTCCGAGCAGGAAATTGCCGACTTCCTGGTCGCTTTGTCCGCGCGCGGCGAGACGGCTGACGAGATTGCGGGTGCAGCGCGGGCCTTGCGCGCGCGGTTGATCCCGATCAACGCCCCCGAGAACGCGATCGACGTGTGCGGCACCGGCGGCGACGGGCATCATACGCTCAATGTCTCGACCGCGGTCAGCCTCGTGGTCGCGGCGTGCGGCGTGCCGGTGGCCAAGCACGGCAACCGCGCGGCTTCCTCCAAGGCAGGCGCGGCCGACACGCTCGAAGCGCTTGGCCTCGACATGGACGCAGCCGGGCGAACGGCGGAAAAGACGCTCGCTGAAATCGGCATCTGTTTCCTGTTCGCGCGCAACCACCATCCGGCGATGGCACGCATTCAGCCCATCCGCACCCGGCTCAAAACGCGCACGATCTTCAACCTGATGGGCCCGCTGTCCAACCCCGCCGGGGTTTCCAGCCAGCTGATCGGTATCGCCCGGCCCGCCTATGTTCCGATCTATGCCGGCGCGCTGGCCCGGCTCGGCACCGGAAATTCGCTGATCGTGTCGGGTGACGAGGGGCTCGACGAATTGAGCCTTGCGGGCGGCAACGAAGTCGCGGTGGTGACCGGCCACGCCTTCACGATGGAGCGCGTCGACGCGAGCGCAGCGGGCCTGCCGCATGCCCCGATCGAGGCGATCCGCGGTGACGATGCCCGGCACAATGCCGCCGCGCTCAAAGCGCTGCTGATGGGCACGCCCGGACCGTACCGCGATGCCGTGCTGTTCAACGCGGCCGGCGCATTGCAGGTCGCGGGCCGCGGCGCGGATTGGCAGGAGCGTGCGGCGATGGCTGCCGAAGCGCTCGACAGCGGCGCGGCGCGGGGTTTGCTCGAACGATGGATCGCACTGGCCCAGTAATTCTCTTATGAAGTGAACCGATGAACAAGCTCGATGAAATCTGCGCCACCAAGCGTGAGGAAGTCGCCGCGCGCAAGGCTGCGGTCTCGCGCGCCGCGCTGGACGCGCAGGCCGCTGCGCAAACCGCTCCGCGCGGGTTCGAAGCGATGCTGCGCCGCCGCGCCGCCGATGGTTACGCACTGATCGCAGAAATCAAGAAAGCAAGCCCTTCCAAGGGCCTGATCCGCAGTGATTTTCAACCCGCAGATCACGCCGCCGCCTATGCCGCGGGCGGCGCCGCCTGCCTTTCGGTGTTGACCGATGCGCCCTATTTCCAGGGCCACGAGGATTACCTTGTCGCCGCACGCGCCGCCTGCGACCTGCCGGTGCTGCGCAAGGATTTCATGGTCGATCCGTGGCAATGTCTCGAAGCGCGCAGCATCGGCGCCGATGCAATCCTGATCATCGTCGCCGCGCTTGGCGACAGCCAGATGGCCGAGATCGAAGCCGCCGCGCGCGAGCACGCGATGGACGTGCTGGTCGAGGTCCACGACGAGAGCGAGCTGGAACGCGCGGCGCAGCACCTCCAGTCACGGCTGATCGGCGTCAACAACCGCGATCTCAAGACCTTCACCACGTCGCTTGCCAACACCGAACGGCTCGCCCCGCTAATGCCGGACGGCACGCTGATTGTCGGGGAGAGCGGGATCAACAGCCATGCCGATTGCCAGCGGCTCGAAGCGGCAGGCGTGCGCACATTCCTGGTCGGGGAAAGCCTGATGCGCGCTGACGATATTGCGAGTGCCACCGCCGCGCTGCTCGGCGCAAAAGGCTAAAGGCATGGATCGGCTCACCCACCTCGACGATAGCGGCGCGGCCCGGATGGTCGATGTCGGCGGCAAGCCCGCCACGGCCAGGCGCGCGGTGGCGAGCGGCCGGATCACAATGTCGCCGCAAGCGCTTGCCGCGATCCGCGAAGGCAACGCGCCCAAGGGCGATGTGCTTGGGCCTGCACGTATTGCCGGGATCATGGCGGCCAAGCGCACCGGCGATCTCATCCCCCTGTGTCACCCGCTCGCGCTCGATGCGGTCACGGTCGATTTCGCTTACGAAGACGATGCGATCCGGGTCACCGCCACGGCTTCGCTTCACGGCAAGACGGGCGTGGAAATGGAAGCGATGACAGCGACTTCTATCGCATTGCTCACGATCTATGACATGGCCAAGGCGATCGACAAGGGCATGGTGATCGAGGGCGTCCGGCTGATCGCCAAGTCGGGCGGCAAGTCGGGCGACTGGAACGCCCCGGCATGACCGCGCCGCTCGGGCTCGAGGAAGCGCAGGCACGGCTGCTCGCGCTCGCCCCGCAGCTTTCGAGCGAGCGGATCGCCACCGAGGCCGCGCTGGGCCGCGTGCTCGCCGAAGATGTCATTGCCCTGCGCACACAGCCACCCGCCGATCTGTCGGCGATGGATGGCTACGCGCTGAGCGGCGATGCCCAGGCGTGGCGGCTGGTGGGCGAATCGCGCGCGGGCCTGCCCTATTCCGGCGTCCTGACTGACGGCGAATGCGTGCGCATCTCGACGGGTGCGATGGTGCCGCCGGGGGCCGACCGCGTGCTGCTTCAGGAGGATGCACGCGACGACAATGGCGCGATCACCGCCGCCCCGCCGCCCCCGCCCGGTCGGCATATCCGCCCGCGCGGGCTCGATTTTCACGCCGAGGATGTGCTGTTGACACGCGGCACGCGGATTACGGCAGCCCGGCTCGCGCTGGCGCTTGCGGCAGGGCACGGCACGCTTGCCGTCACCCGCCGCGCGCGGGTGGTGGTGATTGACAGCGGCGATGAATTGAGCGCGGACCCCGCCGCCTGCCTGCCGCACCAGATCCCGGCAAGCAACGGGGCGATGATTGCCGCGATGCTCGCCCCGCTTGATTGCGAGGTGAACCGCATCGGCCCCGTGCCCGACACGCAGGCCGCCCTGGCAGACGCGCTTGCCCGGGCCGAGGACGCGGATATCGTGATCACGTCGGGCGGTGCCTCGGTGGGCGATCACGATCTGATCAAGCCTGCGCTCACCGAATGGGGCGCCGAAATCGCCTTCTGGAAGATCGCGATCAAACCCGGAAAGCCGCTGCTGGTGGCAACCCGGGGCGATTGCGTGATCCTTGGCCTGCCCGGCAATCCGGTGTCGAGCTTCGTCACCGCCTTCCTGTTTGCGCTGCCATTGCTGCGCGCAGCCGCCGGCGAGCATGACCCGTTTGCGCGCACGCAGAAACTGCGCACACGCGACGATCTGCCCGCGGTTGGCCCCCGCCGTGAATTCCTGCGCGCGGTCGAAGCGGATGGCGAGGTGTGCCTGGCCGGATCGCAGGATTCCTCCGCTCTCACCGCGCTTGCCGCAGCAGATTGCCTGATCGATCGCCCCGCGCACAGCCCGGCGCTGCCGGCAGGAGAGGCAGTGCGCGTGTTCAATCTCCGAAATGGCTGAATTGCGCGGATTGGCGGGTTGCGGCGCTTGACACGATTCTGCGGGTTGCCTACTTGTTCTTTGTTCGTTCACCATAAAGGCGGAACGGAACGTGCTGGCAACGCACTCCCGATGGGTGCCTCTTGGCGCATGCAGGTGATGGACTGGCGCGCAGGGCGCGCCGTGCCGTGGTGCGACCACAGGAGAATGGACCAATGCTGACCGCAAAACAGCGCGAGCTGATCGTCTTCATTCAGCAACGCCTCGAAGAAACCGGCGTTTCGCCAAGCTTCGAAGAGATGAAGGACGCGCTCGATCTCAAGAGCAAATCGGGCGTTCACCGGCTGATCTCCGCGCTCGAGGAACGCGGCTTCCTGCGCCGCCTGCCGAACCGCGCACGCGCGCTTGAGGTGATCCGCGAACCCGGCGACGCAACCCCTGCACGCGCTGCCACGTCCGCTGCGTCCGGCAACGTGGTCGCGATGCCCGCCGCGCCTGCGCGCGCGCCTTCGGCCGCCAATGACGTGATCGAATTGCCGCTGCACGGAAGGATCGCCGCCGGCGCGCCGATCGAAGCGCTGGAAGGCCAGTCGACCTTGCCGGTGCCCGCCGCGCTGCTCGGCCCGGGTGAACATTATGCGCTTGAGGTTTCGGGCGATTCGATGGTCGAAGCCGGAATCTTCGATGGCGATTTTGCGCTGGTGCGCCGCACCAACACCGCCCGCGACGGCGAAATCGTCGTGGCGCTGGTTCGGGGCGAGGAAGCGACGCTCAAGTATCTGCGCAAGGAAGATGGGCAGGTGCGGCTCGATCCGGCGAACGCTGCCTATGATCCGCAGTTCTACCGGCCTGAAGAGGTCGAAGTGCAAGGCAAGCTTGCAGGTCTGCTGCGCCGTTACCACTGACGCATTGGGAGCCGGAGCGGGATTTGCAGCAGCGTGAAACGCGTTTTTCGCGCGATGTCTGGTCTTAGACTTCGGCTCCAACCCACCCCAAATTCGTGATTGTTGGAACGCGTTGCGTTTAAAAGTCGTGCGTTTCAGGCCCCGCCTTGATGGTTCCAGGGGTGCGCCTAGCGCCCCTCTAGACCCCGGTTCGGGCACTTTCGAACGCAGTCTGCGGCGGCTTTGCCCCGTTTTCGGTTTCGGCACCGAATTTCCCAACCCGTGCTTCGGGTAGCCGCCACCAACCATGCTCGCCCTGCCGGTCGGCAACGCTGACAATCTTAGCCTCGGCAAGATTGATTGAAAGCCCGCCGGACCGCTCGAGCATGCGGCGATCCGCCTTAAGCCACCGCGGCCGGCACGAGCGCGGAAGGAAGCGTTCGGAGACGACAATGTCGGCCCTCGCGCAGGCTGCCGCCAGCGCGCGCTCCTCGACCTGCGATCGCCCGCGGCCGAGCAGCAGGTGCCACGTTTTCCCGCCCCGCGTCATGGTGAGCGCGCACCATGCCGAAGAACAGCGTGCCCCCGGCCACTCAGCCAGCGGCACGGGCTCGGCGGCGATCCCGGCGAGTTCCAGCAGATTGTCGCGGGTATAGCTCGAACGGCTATCTCGCAGCGATACCAGACGCCGCGCGCCGTCTGGGTCGGTCATGGTGATGCCCACCTGCTGGCCATCGCCCGAAATCAACAGATCGGGGATCGGGGTCGCCGCGGCCATCACGCTCGCCAACCCCACCGGAACCAGTCCGGCAAGGCGCACCCGGCCGCGCCACAGCGCAAGCCACAAGCCCCCCACGGCAAAAAGCCCTACCGCAATCCCGCTGATCTGCGGCATCAGACGCACCGAGCCCGACTGGCCGGCAGTGAAATGCGCAATTGTCAGCAGCAGAGCGAGCGATCGTTCCACCACCCACCAGAACGGCGCGCCCGCGCCGACAAGGTCGGCCACCAGCGCGAGCGCGATCATCGGCATCGCGACGAACGTAACCAGCGGGATCGCAACGACATTGGCCAATGCGCCATACATTCCCGCCCGGTGAAAATGGAACATCACGATCGGCATCAGCGCGAGTTCGATCACGATCCCCGTCACGAACAGCATCACGATCTTGCGGAGGGTCGCCCGCCACCATGCCTCCTCGCGCGGCGCAAGGAAGGCGCGCACCGGTGCGCTGTTCGACAAGGCGATGATCGCGATCACGGCGGAGAAGCTCATCTGGAAACTTGGGCCAATCGCGCTTTCGGGCCAGAGCAACAGCACAAACCCGGCGGCGATCGCCACCATCCGCAAGGACAAGGCCTCACGCCCCAGCACCAGCGCGCCCAGCACCAGCAGCGCGGCGACACAGCTGCGGATCGTCGGCACCTCCGCCCCGGTGAGCAAGGTGTATCCGATCCCCGCAGCCGCGCCCGCGCTCGCCGCAAGCACCGGCAGCCGGAGCCGGAGCGCCAGCGCAGGCCACAGCGCGAGCAGCCGCATGACCGCAAAATAGGCTGCGGCAATCACTGCGCTGACGTGGAGCCCGCTGATCGACAAAAGGTGCGTCAGCCCCGAATCGCGCATCGCCGCCTCGTCGGCTTCCTCGATCCCGCCGCGGTCGCCGCTGGCAAACGCGGCGGCGATCGCACCCGGCGAATCCGGCACGCGCGACCGGACATGGACTGCCAGCGTGCGTTGCAGACTGGCGATTCCGTTGCCGATCGCTGCCGATTCGCGAAGCTCCAGGGGGCCGACCATCGTGCCGGTGGCGGACAGGCCTTGAAACCATGCGGCACGGGCAAAATCATAGGCGCCGGGCAGCATCGGGCTCGCCGGCGGCATCAGCCGGGCGCGCAGCCTGACCACAGCGCCTTCGCTCAACCCGGCCGGCGGCCCGGCCTCGCCCAGCACCGCAAGCGTGACATTGACGCGCACCTTGCGCGCTTCTCCATCAACAGGGTCGCGCATGGCGAGCGTCAATCGTATCCGGCCCTCGGCAGGCTGATCCTCGCGCGCCAGCACCCGGCCTTCGATCAGCATCATGGCGGGACGGGCGATCGGCTCAGCTCCGACAATCGCCGAGCGCGCCCACACGGTGCCGACACCAAAGGCGAAGACCAGCCCGCATGCCATAACGGCAAGCCGCAGATGCGCGCGGGTCTCGTCAGCCGCACTGCCCGCTGGCCACAGCGCCTGCGCGCCGAGCGCAAGTGCCGTGCCGCCAGCGATTGCGGCGCTCCAATGCCACGCGGTCGGCCAAGAGAACCACGCGAGGATTCCCAGCATGAACATCACGGTGAGCCACGGCGCGCGGTCGAAGCCTGCCTCTGCGAGAAAGCGTTCGGCCCGGTCTGCCAGAGCCTGCGGACTGCGGGGGATGCTGGACAAGCCCTTCGCGGTTTGCCAAGGGCGCAGGCGCGGGCTTCCGGCGGCAACGGGTCCGCCGGGCTCCTCTCCCATCGGAATGAGCGGCACATCGCGCAACGGCTTGTCCCCCGACCGGCCTGCACCCCAACAAGCCGCTCAAAGTGAACAGGAAAGCAAGGCCAATGGCAAGCGAAAGCAGCATCCCCGGCGCAGAGCCGAACGGCGAGGTCGTCACCCGCTTTGCGCCCTCCCCCACCGGGTTTCTGCATATCGGCGGCGCGCGCACCGCGTTGTTCAACTGGCTCTATGCCCGGCACCACGGCGGACGCACCTTGCTCAGGATCGAGGACACCGACACCAAGCGTTCGACGCAGGCCGCAATCGACGCGATCATCGACGGGCTCGACTGGCTCGGTCTCGATTTCGATGCGCCCCCGGTGTTCCAGTCCGACCGCGCCGAACGCCACGCCGAAGTCGCCTGGCAGCTGCTTGAGGCGGGCCACGCCTACAAGTGCTTTGCCAAGCCCGAAGAACTCGAAGCGATGCGCGAGGAACAGCGCGCGCAGAAAAAGCCGCTGCGCTATGACGGGCGCTGGCGCGACCGCGATCCGGCCGAAGCTCCCGAAGGCGCGCCCTTCGTGATCCGCCTGAAAACCCCGAACGAGGGCGAGGTGACGATCCACGACCGCGTGCAGGGCGCGGTGACGGTCAAGAACGAAGAGATCGATGATTACATCATCCTGCGCGCCGATGGCACGCCGACCTATATGCTCGCAGTGGTGGTCGACGATCACGACATGGGCGTGACCCACGTGATCCGCGGCGACGACCATTTGAACAACGCCTTCCGCCAGCTGCCCATCATCCGCGCGATGAATGCGATCGAAGGCGGCTGGGCCGATCCGGTCTACGCGCACATCCCGCTGATCCACGGCAGCGACGGGGCCAAGCTCTCCAAGCGCCACGGCGCGCTGGGGGTCGAAGCCTACCGCGACGAATTCGGCATCCTGCCCGAGGCGCTCTTCAACTATCTGCTGCGCCTCGGCTGGGGGCACGGCGACCGCGAGGAAATCACCCGCGAGGAAGCCACGCAGCTGTTCGATCTGGCAGGCGTGGGCAAGAGCCCGTCGCGCTTCGACATGAAGAAGCTGGAAAACCTCAACGGGCATTACCTGCGCGAAGCCGACGATGCGCGGCTCGCGGCGCTGGTGGCCACACAGATCGGCGAGCATGCCGATGTGGCGCTGCTTACCCGGGCGATGCCGGTGCTCAAGGTGCGGGCGAAGAACATCGGCGAAATCGTCGATGGCGCGGGCTTCCTGTTTGCCAAGACACCGCTCGTCATGAGCGAAAAGGCGGCCGGTTTGCTCGAAGGCGATGCACGTTCGATTCTACGCAAGGTTTACGAGGCTCTCCGGGCGGAAAACGACTGGACAAGCGAAGCGCTCGAAGCCACTACGAAGGCGCTCGCCGAGGAACTGGAACTGGGACTTGGCAAGCTGGCGCAGCCGATGCGCGCGGCGCTGACCGGGACGACCACATCGCCCGGTATTTTCGATGTTCTGGTCCTGCTCGGACGAGACGAGGCACTGGCCCGGCTCCAAGCGCAGGCTGCCTGAAGCAGGCTGCGCGGGGGGGGCGCAGGACCGACAGAAATTTTGGACAGGAGACAGATCTTGGCAGACAAGACGGCGAAACTCGAACTCGGCGGCAAGACTTTCGAATACCCCGTGCTCGAGGGTAGCACTGGACCCGACGTGATCGACATCCGCAAGCTCTATGCGCAGACGGGTGCCTTCACCTTCGACCCCGGGTTCACCTCGACCGCCGCTTGCGAAAGCGCGCTGACCTATATCGACGGTGACGAAGGCGTGCTGCTGCACCGCGGTTACCCGATCGGGCAGCTGGCCGAGAGCTCGAGCTTCATGGAAGTCAGCTACCTGCTGCTGAACGGCGAACTGCCGAGCCAGGACGAGCTCAACGACTTCACCTACACCATCACGCGGCACACGATGCTGCACGAACAGCTGATGACGTTCTACCGCGGGTTCCGGCGCGATGCGCACCCGATGGCGATCATGTGCGGCGTGGTCGGCGCATTGTCGGCGTTCTATCATGACAGCACCGACATCTCCGACCCCGAGCACCGCACGATCAGCTCGCACCGGCTGATCGCCAAGATGCCGACGATCGCAGCCATGGCGTACAAGTATTCGGTGGGTCAGCCCTTCGTCTATCCTGACAACAAGCTGTCCTATACCGGCAATTTCCTGCGCATGACCTTTGGCGTTCCGGCCGAGGAATACGAAGTGATCCCCGAGGTCGAACGCGCGATGGACCGGATCTTCATCCTCCACGCCGACCACGAACAGAACGCTTCGACTTCGACCGTGCGTCTTGCCGGGTCATCGGGCGCAAACCCGTTTGCGTGTGTTGCGGCGGGCATTGCCTGCCTGTGGGGCCCCGCTCATGGCGGCGCCAACGAAGCGGCGCTCAACATGCTCAAGGAAATCGGCACGCCGGACAAGATCCCGCACTATATCGAGCGCGCCAAGGACAAGAACGATCCGTTCCGCCTGATGGGCTTCGGCCACCGTGTCTACAAGAACTACGATCCGCGCGCGACGGTGATGCAGAAGACCGTGCGCGAGGTGTTCGACGCGCTCAAGGTCAACGACCCGCTGTTCGAAACCGCGCTGCGCCTCGAAGAGATCGCCTTGAACGATCCCTATTTCATCGAGAAGAAGCTGTTCCCCAACGTCGACTTCTATTCGGGCATCATCCTGTCGGCGATCGGTTTCCCGACCACGATGTTCACCGCGCTCTTCGCGCTGGCGCGCACCGTGGGCTGGGTGGCGCAGTGGAACGAAATGATCAGCGATCCCGGCCAGAAGATCGGCCGTCCGCGTCAGCTTTACACCGGCCCGACGGAGCGTGATTACATCCCGCTCGGCCAGCGTTAAACGCGAAGCGAGGATCACCGATGAACATGCTGAGGGCGGCGGGGATATTCTTTGCCGCCCTCGGTTGTATCTGGCTGCTGCAAGGTTTGGGCTGGCTGGCATGGCCGGCCGACAGCTTCATGCTTGGCCGCAGCGAATGGGCGCTGCGGGGCGCGATTGCGATTGCGCTGGGACTTGGCTTGTTACTGACCGCGTTCGTCCGCTCCCGGCGGTGAACTGCGATCAGGCCGCGGGCAGATCGAGCCGGAACAGCGCGCCGCCACCGGGCGCGGCGCTGACGGTGAGTGTGCCGTCCATCGCTTCGGCAAGGCGGCGCGAAATGTAAAGGCCAAGGCCCGAGCCTGTGTCCTTGCCCATCCCGTTGTCGCCATCGCCATGACGGCCGAGACGCTCGAACTTGTCGAAAACCCGGGCCATCTGCTCGGGCGAAATGCCCGGCCCCTGATCGGCCACGGTGATTGCGACGCGCCCGGCTTCGGCAGGCGCTGTGGCATCGATCGTCACCGTGCTTGCCGCCGGAGAATAGGCGACCGCGTTGCCGATCAGATTGATGAGGATCTGCAGCACGCGGCGAAACTCTCCCACAGCGACCGCCCCGCCCTGCTGACCTTCGACGCGTAGCACCGTTTCGCGATTGGCCGCGCGCACCCCGAGAATTCCCGCCGCACGGGCGGCGGCATCGGCCAGATCGACATGCTCGCGCGCAGCGGCGAAGCCCGGGCTTTCGACAACTTCGAGATCGGCGAGATCGTCCAGCATCGCGGCCAGATGCTGCCCTGCGCTGGCAATGGTGCCTGCATATTCGCTGTATTCGTCGCGCAGCGGCCCGGCGAGTCGCGCCCGCATTGTTTCGGCATTGGCGATGATCCGCGCGACCGGCTGGCGCAGCACCGGAGTCAGCGCGGTGCCGACAAGCCGGGTCGGCGATTGCTCGGGCGCATCTTCGTCCTCATCTGCCGGCGATGGTGCGGCCATCGGGGCGAGCGGCTCTTCCGCCACCAACAACAGTTCGAACCCCTGGGGCTCCAGCGCATCCGGTCCCATCGGGATCATCCGCACCCGCCAATTGCGCTGCGATCCGGCAAAGCGGCAATGCGCGCCGTCGAGCAGGCGCCAATGCAGCGGCTGGTGGTGAGTGATGCCGACCAGCTCAACGAGGGTGGTCCAGTCGCCGCCAAGCGAAGCAAGAGCGGCAGCTTCGAGCGCCTGCGCATCTGGCGCGCGGGCGCTGAGCACTCGCAGACACTGGCGCGCATCGAGCCGCGCGCTCACTTCTGCCGTGGCACGGTCGATCGCGTCGATGCGTTCGGCCATTTCGCGCGCGCTTGGAAAGGTAACGACGCTGCGCTGCCAGTTCTCGACCAGCACTTCGCAGCCGCCGCCCTCGCCCACCCCCAACGGATGGATCCGGGCAAACCCCGAGATCTCGGCATCGCCATCGAACGCTGCAAAGCCACGCGCGATCCTCAAGCCCATCCGCCGCGACTGCTGCACCAGCGCAAGCAGTTCGGGGATCGCCAATGTGCCGGGCAGATCGCCGCCGCAGCGCTCCTGAAGCTCTGCCAGCGGCGCATCAGCGGTCAACAGCCGGTCATGCGCATCGGTGACCCCATAGGCGCCAAGCAGCGTTTCGGCCTGATCCATGCCGTTCATCGCCCGGCCTCATCGGTGCCCAGCAAAGCCGCGGCGCGTTCGGGGGAGAGGGTGGCCAGAAAATCGGGAAGCGACGCGGCAGGATCGACTAGCGCCAGTTGGCGCGCGATCGCGGGCGACGCTTGCCCGGCGGCTCGCAGCATCAGCGCAAGCCGCAAGGCCTGCCCTTCATGACAGGCCAGCACCGCGTGATGCCTTGCGCTGCGGGTTTCTTGTGCAAGCGCCGTAGCGAACAGCGCGATCCCCGCGTGGTCGAGCGCCAGTGCGGCCACCAAACCGCGGCGCATCGCGGAAACGAGCCGGGACAGCAGGCCGAGCCGCGACATCGCCTCGTCATAACCCGACTTCAGCCTCGCAAGGCCCGCACCCTCGCCGGCCTCGGTTTGCGCGCAGGCGAGCACCGCATGGAACAATTCGGCCGGAAGCTCGCCCAGCGGCAGTTCCATCCGGCGCTGGGACTGAACGAAGCGCGACTGCGCGGCCAGCGCTTGCATCGCCAGCGCGGAAACGCCGTTGTCCTGCGAGGCGATCAGTTCCTGCACCAGCCCGGTCAGCACCGGGTCGATCCCGTGGCGTTGCTGCAACCGCTCGGCAATCAGGCTTTCAGCGGCCAGCGCGTGGCAATGCGTCAGCAGCCGCTCATCGGCGAGGAGCGCGGCGGCGAGACCATCGATCGCCGCCGGGTCCTCGCTTCCCGAACGTACGGCGGGATCGTGGCCCGAATGCGCAGCAAGCAGTTGGGCAGAAAGATCGACGATCATCCCGCGCACCCGCGCCAGCAGTGCGTCGCTGACCAGACCTTGTACTTCGGCGCCAAGCAGATGACGCAGGACCGGGACAACTGCCGACAGCGCACGCAGTTCGCGCGCGGCACCATCCCGCAGGATCGCCTCGACAGCATCGTCGCCGGCCATGTCCATCGTCTGTTTGACCATCCTTACCAAGCATAAAGCCAGCGTAGTTAAGGCCGGGTTAGATCATTCCTCGCGCACGCGCAGCAGCAAAGCTGCAACCAGCCCCAAGGCGAGACAGGACAGCAATTCAGGTAACCATCCCGGAAGGGACGCAAAGGCCAGCACAAGCAACAAACTTGCCCGGTCGCGGCTTGCGGGGACGGCTGCTCCGGTCGCGGAGACGCTGTAGAGTCGCATCAGCCCGACTACCATTGGCCCCATCGCCGCCAAGGGCTCCCACACGCCAAGCGGTGCCAGCGACAACCACAAGGTAACCGCCGCAAGGCAGTCGGCTGCAACCATGCCCTTTTTGGCGGCGCCCGGCTGGTCCGGCGCGCCATAAAGCCGCGTCGTCGTCTGTGTGAACGCTGCGGCGGTTTGCGCCGCGAGCACGCCGAGCCCCGCGAGGCCCAGTCCTGTTGCCGGATGGCCGGCAGCAGCAGCGATGATGCCTGCAAGCATAAGCAGCACCGCAATCGCGCCTGCGGCGATCCCCGCCTGCCCAAACCCGCGCGCCGCTGCCCTAGATGCGATCATCGTCGCCAGCGCCGGGCCAGGCGCGCGCCAGTCTGCCGGCGGCGCGGCGCGTGCCAGCAAGGCGCGTTCATGCAGCGCGAGCGCCTCGGCATCATGCGCCAGCTGCCAGCTGCCGTTCGTCGGCTTTTGGGCAGCCAGATCACGGCCCGGAACTGACGATTGCAGCGCAATCCTTAGCAAGAGCGATATAGCGTCGGCATCCTCGGGAAAATCGGCCAGCTTCTGCACCCCGGCGCCGCGCATCGCCAGAATGCCACCCCAATGCCGCGCTGCATCGATCCGTTCGAAATCCTGCGGAAAATCGCGTGCCAGCGGATGTTCGGCAGGCAAGGTGGCGACCGCGCGCAGGCCGCTGCTACCGTCAGCACCAAGTGCGGCCCGCACCACCGAAGGGTCAGGAACCAGACCGTCCAGCATCACGATCAGTTCGTCATCCGCCCGCACCATGGCAGTCAGGGCCGAAAACCGGGCAACCTGGTGAAATTGGCCGCCTTTGCTTTCGATCGCCTCCCGCAAGGCGGCCAATTGATCGGCAGCGGGATCTGCGGCGAGGCAGATGATCCGCTCCGCCCCGAGCATCTGCATAAGCGATGCCTGCCATGCGATCACGCTGCGCCCGGCGAGCATCATCTCGCCGCGCAAACCCCCGTCGTTCGCGGTTCGCAGCATCGCGATCAGGCCAACGCGCATCGCCTTTGCCCTTCCCGTCCCGGCATCACAGACGGCTGGATTGGCGGTTTGCACGCAAAGGTTCAAGCAGGCGAAGATATTTTGCCGGTGCCCGGCGGGCAGAAAGCGAGGTCAGATCCGGTTCGGATTGCGCGGCAGCGTCCGGCTGAAACGCGCCAGCACGGCTTCGACCTCGCGGATCGCGAATGGTTCGCCCGGCGCTGCCTGAAGCGCGATTTCGGCCGCCTGCAACAGATCCTCGGCGTGGAAGCTTGCGGCCAACCCCTTCAAACGCATCGCGGCCACATGCCAGTTGCCATCGCAACGGGCGCGCTTGAGCAAATCGAGCTGCCGCATCGCGCTTTCGAGAAAGGCGCTACGCAGCTCGCGCAGCAAGGCGGCATCATCGCCCGCTGCTGCCGCGAGAGTCGCATCGAGAGCTCCGTGATTGAATGCCATGACAACGGCCTATCCCAAAATGGGTTAAAGCGGGGTTTATCACGAATCCGGGTGTGTTATGTGTGTCGTCATGACAATACGGCACCAGATGCGCAGCTTGGGGCGCAAGAGCGGCGACAACGGCGTGAGCGGCTCATCCGCTGACGATGTTGAAGGGGCGGCAGATAAGCTCGACCTCACGGAAAACTGGGCCGAGGGCGAGCTTACCGAGTTCGGTGAAAGTGAGCCGAAGCGGGCGATGCCGGCATGGCTCACCCCGGCCGCTGCCATGTTGCTGGTCGCCGCATGGTCCGGTTTTTACCTTTACGCCTATTGGCCCGCGATGACTGCCGGTGCACCGCCCACGCAATGGGCACAATGGACCATCGGCTGGACCGTGCCGATCGCGTTGATCGGCATCGTCTGGCTGCTGGTCATGCGCTCGTCGCAGGCCGAAGGACGGCGCTTTGCCGCGACCGCCGGGCTGATGAACCGCGAAAGCGCGGCGCTCGAAGCGCGCCTCAAGGTGGTCAATCGCGAGCTCAGTCTGGCGCGCGAATTTCTTGCGGCACAGTCGCGCGATCTCGAAACCCTCGGCCGTCTGGCAGCCGAGCGCCTGTCGGCCAATGCCGGCGAATTGCAGGCCTTGATTACCGCCAACGGGGCGCAGGTATCGGCCGTGGCAACTGCCAGCGATACCGCGCTCGGCAACATGAACCGGCTGCGCGACGATCTTCCCGTCATCGCCAACGCCGCGCGCGATGTGGCCAACCAGATCGGCAGCGCGGGACGCGTCGCCGACGAGCAATTGGCCAGCCTGTCGGGTGGCTTCGACAATCTGAGCGCCGCTGGTGCCAAGAACGAGCGTCAGATTGAAGCGGTCGCAACCCGCGTGAGCGAAGTCCTGTCGACCTTCGAGACCCAGCTGGACACCATCGCGCAGCAGATCAGCGAACGCTTCGGCGCGCTGCGCAGCGAGACTGAGGCCTATCGTTCCACGGTCGGAACCTTGGAAAGCGAGGCGCTCGATGCGTTGCGCAGCCGCGTCGAAATCGCCGCCACCGAGGCCGATGCGATGACCGCACGCTTGCTCGAAAGCAGCGAAAACACCGAAACCCGGTTGCTCGCCGCAATCGCGACCTTGCACGAAGCGATGGTGGAACGATTGAAGGTGGTCGAAGATCTCGACCGTACCACCAGCGCCGCGGCGAGCCAGCGGATTGCGCAATTGCGCGATGAGGCGCTGCGGTTCGATACCCAGCTCGAAGCCCGAAACCGCAGCTTCGACGAGATGATGGAAGGGCGCCACGCGGCGTTCGAGACCCAGTCTGCGCAATCGATCGAAGTGCTCGGCCAAAGGCTGGCCGCGCTCGACGATGCGCTCGCGCAGCGCCGCGAAACGCAGATGGCGGATATCGCAATGCTGGTCGCGCAAGGCGATGCGATGGCAGAGCAAGTCGCGCAATTGTCGCGCCGGATCGAGGAAGCCGGGGAAGCGGGCGACTCCGCCCGCGCCAAACTGACTGCCCCCCTCGATACGCTGGCGCAGCAGCTTGCCGACAAGCGCGCAGCCCTCGCCGCAACCGAGGCAGACATTGCGCAGCTCACGCACAACAGCGTGCGGCTGCTCGAAATCCTGCAATCGGGTACGCGGATCTGCCGCGATGATCTGGGTGAAGCGATTGGCAACGCCGACCGCGCGCTCGAAACGGTCGAGCAGCGCGCGGCCGAGGTCGACGCGGTGATGCTGCGCAGCGCCGCTGCGGGCCGCGATCTGTCGGCCTATCTGGTGCAGACCCGCGCCGGGGTGGACGACACCGAACAGGCAATCGCCGACCTTCGCACGCAGCTTGCCCAAGACAGCGACGATGCGCTGGCCCGGCTGCAGGGCCTCAAGGGTGGATATGTCCGTTTGGCCGCCGATAGCAAAGCCTTGGCGGGCGAGACCCAGGAAGCGCTGCGTAACGCATTGGGAGAGCTTGAAACCGCCATCAAAGGTGCGTTCGCAACGCTTGATGACGGGGCCCGTTCGCGGCTGGTTGCTCTGGCCGACACGCTTGGCAAGGATGCGGTCGAAGCGTTGGAACGGGCGCTGCGCAATGAAACCGCTGCAACTTTGGGGAAGCTGGAGCAGTCGGCGGCGCACGCCTCGGGCGTCGGACGCGAGGCGGCGATCCAGCTGCGCGATCAGCTCGTCAAGGTGAACGAGTTGACCGGCAATCTCGAACAACGCGTGGCGCGCGCCCGCGATCTGGCCGAAGAACAGGTCAACAACGATTTCACGCGGCGGATGGCGCTGATCACCGACAGCCTGAATTCTGCTGCGATCGACATCACGGCCGCGCTTTCGACCGAGGTGACGGATACTGCATGGGAGGCCTATCTGAAGGGCGATCGCGGGATCTTCACCCGCCGCGCGGTGCGGTTGATCGACAACGGAACCGCGCGCGACATTGCCGGGCTCTACACCTCGGACGAAATGTTCAGGAGCAATGTCAGCCGCTACATCCACGATTTCGAAGCGCTGCTGCGTCAGACGCTTTCGACCCGCGACGGGCACGTGTTGAGCGTGACGATGCTGGGGTCGGACATGGGCAAGCTTTATGTGGCGCTCGCCCAGTCGATCCAGCGGCTTCGCGCCTAACCGGCGGGCGCTGTGGCCGACGGCGGTTTGGGGAGAAAGTCGATATCCGCCGCCGTTACCCAGCCATATTGGTAATTGGCGACGAAGATCGCGGTCAGCACGGCAGCGATGACGGCTGCCCGCGCGGCGACCTTGCCGGGGCGAAAATCGATCGGCGCGCTTTCAGCCTGCCCCGGCACCTTCTCGATCCCCGCCTCGTCAGCGGTTCTGACGCCGAAAGGCAGCATCAGAAATCCGCTCATCACGAAGAACAGGAAATAAATCGCCGCGATCGAGGTAATGGCCATCAGGCGGCACGCCCCGGCATCACCACGCGCACCTGCGGACGCTTGCCCGACCAGCGCTGCGCGGCACGGCGGGCAGCAAGGCGCGCAGCCTCGCGGATGGTGGCTTCGTCCTTGGCATCGCGGCCCTTGAGCCGCGCGATCGCTTTCAACACGTCCTCCGCCGCCTCTTCGAGAAACTCGGGCAGATCCTCGTCAAGCGGTAGGCCGATAGCCTCGATCACCGGACGGCTGCCCCGCGCCAGCACCACCATCAGAACCCCGTCGCTCGCGATGCGCCGGCGCATGGTCACGGCATCGCCGTCGGCCGGGGCAATGATATCGCCATCGAGCACAAGCCGGCCCGCCCGTACCTGAGCCACCTTGCCGGGCTTGCCCGGAGCCAGGCGCACCAGATCGCCGTTCTTCTGCACCACCTGCGCCGGAATTCCGCTTGCCTTGCCGACACGCGCCTGTTCGGCCATGTGGCGGATCTCGCCGTGAACCGGCACCAGCACTTCGGGCTTGAGCCAGCTGTAAAGCGCTTCGAGCTCGGGACGACCCGGGTGGCCCGAAACGTGGATCAGTGCCTGCCGGTCGGTGACCATCTGGATACCGCGTGCGGCCAGCTGGTTCTGAATCTTGCCGATTGCAATTTCGTTGCCCGGGATCTGGCGCGAGGAGAAGAGCACCACATCGCCTGCGACAAGTTCGATCGGGTGGTTCATATCCGCCATTCGCCCAAGCGCGGCGCGCGGTTCGCCCTGCCCCCCCGTCGCGATGATCAGCAGCTCGCCGCGAGGAAGCCCCATGGCGGTATCGAAACTGACCGGCTTGGGGAAATCGGCAAGATACCCGTTGTCCTGCGCCACCTCGATGATGCGGTCGAGCGAGCGTCCTGCAACGCAGATCTGCCGCCCGGTTTCGCGCGCTACCTCGCCCAGCGTCTGGAGCCGCGCGACGTTGCTGGCAAAGGTTGTGACGACAACCCGCTTGCCCTTGTGGCGCGCAACTTCGTCCATCAGTGCGCGGTGAACCGCACCCTCGCTGCCCGAAGGCTGGGGATTGAAGACGTTGGTCGAATCGCACACCAGCGCGAGCACACCTTCGTCGCCGATTTCGCGCAACTCTTCCTCGGTGGTGGGTTCACCGATGATCGGCTCGTCATCGAGCTTCCAGTCGCCGGTGTGGAAGATGCGGCCATGCGGCGTATCGATCAGCAGCGCGTTGCCTTCCGCGATCGAGTGCGCCAGCGGCAGATAGGTGATGCTGAACGGGCCAAGTTCGATCTCGCCGTGGTCTTCGGGAATGATGTTGAGCTCGACCTTGCCGAGCAACCCGGCTTCTTCCAGCTTGCGCGAAACCAGATCGGCAGTGAACGGCGTCGCATACAGCGGCACGCCCAGATCTTCCGCGAAATAGGGGACCGCGCCGATGTGGTCTTCATGTGCATGGGTCAGCACGATCCCGATCAGATCCTTGCGGCGTTCCTCGATGAACTCCAGATCGGCAAAAACCAGTTCGACACCGGGATATTCGCCGCCCGAGAAGGTCATGCCCAGATCGACCATCAGCCATTTGCCCTGACAGCCATAAAGATTGACGTTCATGCCAATCTCTCCCGATCCGCCAAGGGCCAGGAACAGCAATTCGTCTTCGGGCGTGTAATCGTTCTTCACAATGTCTCTTACGTTGTGCGCGCTCAAATGGCTTCGGCCTGGCGGGCAAGGATGGCGAGGCCATCGAGGGTGAGGTCGGCATCGACATGGTCGAAAATGTCGGTGGCGTCATCGAACAATATGGCAAGCCCGCCGGTCGCTACAACCTTTGCCGGGCGGCCGATTTCGGATTTCATCTTGGCAACCATGCCTTCCATCATCGCGACATAGCCCCAGAAGACGCCGATCAGCATCTGGTCTTCGGTGTTGCGGCCGATGACCGAACGGCTGCTGGGCGCGCGGATGGCGATCCGCGGCAACTTCGCCGTCTTGCCGACCAGCGCGTCGAGGCTGAGATTGATCCCCGGCGCGATCGAACCGCCTTTGTAGGCGCCGGTGAAATCGACCGCTTCGAACTTGGTTGCCGTGCCGAAATCGACAATGATCAGGTCGCCGCCGTATTTGGTATGCGCGGCCAGAATATTCAGCGCGCGGTCAGCGCCGAGCGAGGACGGCTGATCGACATCGATCGCGAAGCGCCACCGCGCGCTCCCCTGACCTGCAAACAGCGGCGTGATCCGGAAATATTTCTCGCACAGGACGGTGAGGTTGTGGTCCGCGCGCGGCACCACCGATGCGACAATGACCTGCGTGATGTCGGTGCGTTCGAACCCTTCGATCTTGAGAAGCTGAAGCAACCACACCGCGTATTCGTCGCCGGTCCTGCGCGGATCAGTGGCGATCCGCCACCGCGCACGGATCGTATAGGTCCCGTCCGATTCAAAATCGAACAGCGCAAAGACGACATTCGTGTTCCCGACATCGGCGGCGAGCAGCATCGTGATCAGTCCTAGCCTTAAGAAATATCGCCAGCGCGAATGACACGTTCGCGCCCATCCGCCAAGCGTAGCCGCAAGGCGCCATCGGTTTCCTCGAGGCCCGCAAAGCTTCCCGAAATGATCGATCCGTCGGTGTCGTGAACTGTCACCGACGAACCCTGCGCATGGATCGAGCGTGAAAGGAATGCCTGCAGCACCGCTTCGAGCCCGTAGGTCCGCCACATCTCCAGCTGCCGGTCGAATAGGCTTGCCAGACTGGCGGCAAATTCTTCGATATCGGGAGGCGTGGTCACATCGGCAACGGCGGCGGTCTTGCGGCCTTCGATCACCGGCGCTCTCGCCAAATTGACTCCGATGCCGACGACGACGTTCGCGCCGACCATCTCGAGCAGGATGCCGGACAGCTTGCCATCGTTCAGCAGGACATCATTGGGCCATTTGAGGCACAAATCGCCGCCAATGCCCGGCACCGACGCAATCGCGGCATGCACCGCCAGCGCTGCAACGAAGCTCAGCGATGCCGGCGGCGGGCCGCCTTCGGTGATTTCGACCGCGGTCGAACCCATGAAGTTGCCCGATCCGTCGAACCATGCGCGCCCTTGCCTGCCGCGACCCGCGGTCTGGCGGTGGGCCACCAGCCAGTCCCCCTCGGCCCACCCTGCACCGCTGCGCAGGGCGGCGGCCACATCGGCATTGGTCGAGCCGGTCTCTGCGACGAGGTGGATCAAACCGCGAGGAACAGCGACGAAGCCGCCTTGTCGGCAAGGTCGGTCAGCGACGGAGTCAAGAAGTAGCCGAGCGGCGAAATGATCAGACCCGTCAGCGCCAGCAGCACCCAGTGGGCCGGCCCGCTCTTGCCGGTAACGATACCGGCAGGCTCGTCGAAGAACATCACCTTCACGAACTTGATGTAATAGAACGCGCCGACAACACTGGCCGCAATCGCGATCGCCCCGAACACCACAAGCCCCGCTTCGATCGTCGCCTGGAAGATCACGAATTTGGCAAAGAAGCCGAGCAGCGGCGGGATGCCCGCAAGGCTGAACATGAAGATCAGCAAGGCCCACGCAACCGCCGGCTTCGTGACCGAAAGGCCGCGGATGTCGGCGAAGGTTTCGTACAATCGGCCTTCGTCATCGCGCAGCATGAGAAGCGCGACGAAGCAACCGATGCTCATGGTGACATAGATGAAGAGATAGACCAGCATCGCGCTCGCCCCGGCGGCATTGGCCACCGCAAGCCCGAGCAGGATGAAGCCGATATTGTTGATCGAGGAATAGGCAAGCAGGCGCTTCAGATTGTCCTGACCGATCGCGCCGAGCGCGCCGAAGATGATCGATGCGAGCGCCATGAACATTACGATCTGCTGCCACGCCGCAACTTGGCCGCCGAACACTTCGAACACCACGCGTGCGGTCAGCGCGACCGCTGCCACCTTGGGCGCGGTTGCGAAGAAGGCGGTGACCGGGGTCGGCGCGCCTTCGTAAACGTCAGGCGTCCACATGTGGAACGGAACCGCGCTGATCTTGAAGGCAAGGCCCGACAGCACGAAGATCACCCCGAACAGCGCGCCAGTGCCCATCTCGCCCGTCAGCCCGGCACGCACCGCGCTAAACGACGTGCCACCGGTGAAGCCGTAAAGCAGGCTGATCCCGTAGAGCAGAATGCCCGACGCAAGCGCGCCCAGCACGAAATATTTGAGGCCCGCTTCACCCGAACGCGTCTCGCGGCGGAGGATGGCCGCAAGCACGTAGGCCGAGAGGCTGTTGAGTTCGAGCCCGAGATAGAGGCTCATGAAGTCGTTGGCCGACACCATCAATCCCATGCCGACAGCGGCAAAGAGGATGAGCACCGGGTATTCGGCCCGCATTCCGCGCTCGGAACCCGCGGACGGCCCGGCAAAGAAGGCCGGTGCGATCATCAGCGCGGCAATCGCTGCAAGATAGATCAGCGCCTTGGCAAACAGCGCGAAGGTGTCGATTTTTAACAGCCCGCCAAATGCCAGCACATCCGGCCCATCGGTTCCGGTGTGCAGGCCGGGAACGAGCAGCAGCCCTGCGGTGAACAACGCAGCAGCAGCGGCGATGGCGATCAGACGCGCGATCTTGTCCCCGCCCCATGCTGCGACCAGCAGCAACAGCAGGCCGGCACCGGTCACGACCAGTTCGGGCAGGACAAGCGCGAAGGAATGAGCGAAATCCATCAGTGCGCGCCCTCCTTGGCGCTCTCATGTTCCGTGCCGCCGTGGTGGCCAAGCGCGTTGGCGGCCGCGCCGCGGGGCGTTCCGGTGACCGGGTTTGCATCGCTCGCAGGTGCGGCGGCGGACAGCCGCGCATCGAGCAACGCGATATCCTTGCGCATCGGGGCAAGGAAGCTTTCGGGGTAAACGCCCATCCACAACACTGCCGCCGCGATCGGCGCCATCATGGCCCATTCGCGCGCCGTAATGTCCGGCATTGCCGCTGCATCGGCGTTGATCTGCGGACCGAACGCCACGCGGCGATAAAGATACAGCATGTATGCCGCGCCAAGGATGATCCCCGTCGTCGAGATCAGTGCAACCGTGCTCGACGTCTGGTAAATCCCGGCCAGCGACAGGAACTCGCCGACAAACCCGCTGGTGCCCGGCAGACCGATCGACGCCATGGTGAACAACAGGAAGAACAGCGCGTAATAGGGCATGTTGATCGCCACGCCGCCGTAACGCGCGATCTCGCGGGTGTGGAGGCGATCGTAGATCACGCCAACGCACAGGAACAGCGCGCCCGACACGAGGCCGTGGCTGAGCATCACGATCATCGCCCCTTCGAGGCCCTGCACATTGAAGGCAAAGAGCCCGACGGTGACGATCGCCATGTGCGCAACGGAAGAATAGGCGATCAGCTTCTTCATGTCCGACTGCACCAAGGCGACCAGCGAGGTGTAGACCACCGCGACCATCGACAGCGCAAACACCAGCCAGGCGAACTGCGCAGAGGCTTCGGGGAACATCGGGAGGCTGAAACGGATGAAGCCGTAGCCGCCAAGCTTGAGCAGCACGCCCGCCAGGATCACCGAACCTGCCGTCGGCGCTTGAACGTGCGCGTCAGGCAGCCAGGTGTGCAGCGGCCACATCGGCACCTTGACGGCGAAGCTTGCGAAGAACGCCAGCCAGAGCCAGGTCTGCGCGCCCGCCGGAAAGCCATATTCCATCAGCGTCGGAATGTCGGATGTGCCCGCTTCGGACACCATCCAGAACATCGCGATCAGCATCAGGACGGACCCGAGCAGCGTGTAGAGGAAGAACTTGTAGCTCGCGTAAATTCGGTTGTCGCCGCCCCACACGCCGATGATCAGATACATCGGAATAAGGCCCGCTTCGAAGAAGACGTAGAACAGGAACAAATCCTGCGCCGCGAAGGTGCCGATCATCAGCACTTCCATGAACAGGAAGGCTGCCATGTATTCGCCGACGCGCTTGGTCACCGATGTCCAGCTGGCAAGAATGCAGACCGGCATCAGGAACACGCTGAGCATGATCAGCATCAGGGCGATGCCGTCGATACCGAGCGCATAGCTGAAGCCTGCGAACAGGTCGGCGCGTTCGGTGAACTGCCATTGCGGGCCGCCGATCTGGTAATTCGACCACAGGAACACGCCAAGCACGAAGGTGATGAGCGTCGCCGCGAGCGCGATCAGCCGAGCGGCATGCGCACCCGAGAACAGGCACAGCGCCGCACCGACCAACGGCACGCACATCATAAGCGACAGGATGGGAAGGCCTTCCATTACGAAGCGCGCTCCTAAAGCAGAACGTAGGTGATAGCGGCAACCAGCCCGAGCAGCATGATCAACGCATAGGTGTAGAGGTAGCCAGACTGGATCGACTTGGCGGCCAGCGAACTGCGCTCGACCACCCAGGCAATGCCGTTGGGACCGAAGCGGTCGATCGTGCCGACATCGCCCAGCTTCCAGAAGGCGCGGCCCAATGCAAAGGCAGGCTTCACGAAGATCGCGTCATAAAGCTCGTCGAAATACCACTTGCGGAAGACGAACCGGTGCAGCGCAGGGAAGGTGCTGACGAACTTTGCGGGGATGTCGGGCTTCGCGATGTAAGCCATGTAAGCGCCGGCAAAGCCCAGGATCATCACGATCAGCGCGGTATACTTCACCCAGTAAGGCACCGCATGCATCGCGTGGATGAGCGCTTCATTGTAGAAGATTGCGCCGTTCCAGAATGCCGCGCTGTCGAGGAAAGCGGGCGCGAAGACCTGCCCTGCCGCGATCGCGCCGAGGGTCAGCACGGCAAGCGGGATGAGCATCGAAACCGGGCTTTCGTGCGGATGATAACCCGCCGTGCCCTCGTGATCGTCTGCATGGGGCACATCGTGCACAGCATCGTGACCCGCGTGCTCCTGCTTGGCAGGGTTGCCGTGATCGGAATCGTGATGGCCATCGTGCACAGCGTGCTGGATATGCTCGGACTGCGCCCAGCGCGGCTTGCCCCAAAAGGTCAGGAACATCAGGCGCCACGAATAGAAGCTGGTCAGCAAGGCCGCGCCCGCACCCGCCCAGAACGCCGCCTGCCCTGCCCCGTTGCCGCGCGCAAAGGCGACCTCGAGGATCGCATCCTTCGACCAGAAGCCGGCAAAGCCCGCGCCGAGGTGATAGATGCCCAGACCCGTGATCGCCAGCGTGCCCGCCAGCATGGCGTAGAAGGTGAACGGAATGTGCTTACGCAGACCCCCGTAATAGCGCATGTCCTGCTCGTGATGCATCGCGTGGATCACGCTGCCTGCACCAAGGAACAGCAGCGCCTTGAAGAAGGCGTGGGTGAACAGGTGGAACATCGCCGCGCCATAGGCGCCGACGCCGGCAGCGAAGAACATGTAACCCAGCTGCGAGCACGTCGAATAGGCGATTACACGCTTGATGTCCCACTGCGTCGTTCCGATCGTGGCGGCGAAGAAACAGGTCGCAGCGCCCACGATGGTCACGATGGTCAGCGCGGTCGGCGCGGTTTCGAACATCGGCGACAGGCGGCACAGCATGAACACGCCGGCGGTCACCATCGTTGCTGCGTGGATCAGCGCCGACACCGGGGTCGGGCCTTCCATTGCATCGGGAAGCCACGTGTGCAGGCCCAGCTGCGCGCTCTTGCCCATCGCGCCGATGAACAGCAGGATGCACAGGATGTCCATCGTGTAGAGGCGCATGCCGACGAAGGTGATCGTCGCACCGCTCATCGCCGGCGCGGCTTCGAGGATCGCCGGGATCGAGGTCGTCTGGAACACCAGATAGGTGCCGAAAATGCCCAGCATGAAACCCAGATCGCCGACGCGGTTGACCACGAAGGCCTTGATCGCAGCGGCACCGGCGCTGGGCTTTTTGAACCAGAAACCGATCAGCAGATACGAGGCGAGGCCCACGCCTTCCCACCCGAAGAACATCTGGACGAGGTTATCGGCGGTCACGAGCATCAGCATCGCAAAAGTGAACAGCGAGAGATAGGCAAAGAACCGCGGCTGATCCGGGTCTTCGTCCATGTATCCCCACGAATAGAGGTGGACGAGTGCGGAAACCGAATTGATCACCACGAGCATGATCGCGGTCAGCGTGTCGACCCGAAGCGCCCAGTCGAAGGTCAGCGTGCCGCTCTGAACCCACTTGAGCACGGGCACGACTTCTGTGGTGCCACTGCCTCCGAGAAAGCCGAGGAAGATCGGCCAGCTCAGCGCCGCCGACAGGAACAGCGCGCCCGTGGTGATGGTCTTGGCCGCGACATTGCCGAGCATGCGGTTGCCCAGCCCTGCGACGATGGCAGCCAGCAGCGGGCCGAATACGATGATGAGGATCTGCGTCGACACGCGGCTTACCCCTTCATCCGGTTGATATCGTCAACCGCGATCGAACCGCGGGTGCGGAAGTAGATCACGAGAATTGCGAGGCCGATCGCGGCTTCGGCTGCGGCAACCGTCAGCACCAGCATCGCGAAGACCTGACCGGTGAGGTCGTTCAGGAACGCGCTGAAGGCGACCAGATTGAGATTCACACTGAGCAGGATCAGTTCGACCGCCATCAGGATGACGATCACGTTCTTGCGGTTGAGGAAAATCCCCAGCACGCCGAGCACGAACAGGATCGCGCCCACGGTGAGATAATGTTCGATGCCGATCACAGCTCGACCCCTTGACCCACTTCGGGGTTCTTCATGACAGTTGCATCTTCCGGACGGCGGCGGATTTGCTTGCCGACATCCTGCCTTGCGCGCGCACCGGGCTTGGGCGGCTGGAAGGTCAGCACGATCGCGCCGATCATCGCGACCAGCAGGATGATGCCCGCGATCTCGAACAGCACGATGTAGCGGCCATAAAGCAGCGCGCCCAAAGCCTCGATATTGCTGACATCGGCCGCCTGCGCGGCCGAACCGTCGGCCGTGCCCAGCGCCAACCCGCCTGCATTGTAAGCGCCGACGCCAAGCAGCAGCTCGGCCAGCAGAACCGCCGCGATCAACAACCCCAGCGGCGCATTCCGGCTGAAACCGGCGCGCATCGCGGCAAAATCGATGTCGAGCATCATCACCACGAACAGGAACAACACCGCGACTGCGCCGACATAGACGATCACCAGCAGCATCGCGATGAATTCGGCCCCCAGCAGCACCATCAGGCCCGCCGCGTTGAAGAACGCGAGGATCAGCCACAGCACCGAGTGCACAGGGTTGCGCGCCATGACAACCATCACGGCGCTGGCGACGACAATGGCCGCGAAGAAATAGAAGGCGATGGCCTGTATCATGATGATCCCCAACCATCGAAGCCGCCCGCACCGCGCGCCGCCCCGAGTGTCGTCCAGTTTGATCCCATAGTCACTTTGCGGAAGATCGGCGTGCGCCTCTCCCCCGCGACATTCATTATCTGCGGCGCGCCCTAGCGATAGGGAGCGTCGGCTTCAAGGTTCGCCGCAATCGCGCGCTCCCACTTGTCACCATTGCTGAGCAGCTTGGCCTTGTCGTAGAGCAGCTCCTCGCGCGTCTCGGTCGAATATTCGAAGTTCGGCCCTTCGACGATCGCATCGACCGGGCAGGCTTCCTGGCAGAAGCCGCAGAAGATGCACTTGGTCATGTCGATGTCGTAGCGCGTGGTGCGGCGGCTGCCATCCTCGCGCGGTTCGCTCTCGATCGTGATTGCCTGCGCAGGACACACCGCCTCGCACAGCTTGCACGCGATGCAGCGTTCTTCGCCATTCGGATAGCGCCGCAGCGCATGCTCACCGCGGAAGCGGGGCGAGAGTGGGGCCTTCTCGAAGGGATAGTTGATCGTCACTTTCGGTCTGAAGAAATACTTCAGCGTCAAGGCGTGCGCCTTGAGGAATTCCCAGAGGGTGAACGACTTGATGAGGTGGGAGACGGAGGTCATGCAAAGTGCCCAGTGGCCATGAGGTAACCGGAAGTGGCGGCGACAAACAGCAGGCTCATCGGCAGGAACACCTTCCAGCCAAGCCGCATCAGCTGGTCGTAGCGGTAACGCGGCACGGTCGCCCAGATCCAGCTGAACATGAAGAAGAACATGAAGGTCTTCAGCAGGAACCAGATGATGCCAGGCACCATGTAAAGCGGCGCCCAGTCGATCGGCGGCAGCCACCCGCCCCAGAACAGCAGCGTGTTGAGCGAGCACATCAAGAGGATGTTCGCGTATTCACCCAGCCAGAACAGCGCGAAGCTCATCGAGGAGTATTCAGTCTGGTAGCCCGCGACGAGCTCGCTCTCAGCCTCGGTGAGATCGAAGGGCGCGCGTGCGGTTTCTGCAAGCGAGGAGATGAAGAACACCACCCACATCGGGAAGAGCAGCGGGTGCACGACATAGGCGTTGATCAACCCCAGCCCGAAGCCCTGCTGCGCGTTGACGATGCCGCTGAGGTTGAAGGTCCCCGCAAACAGCACCACGCACACCAGCACGAAGCCGATCGAGACTTCGTAAGAGATCATCTGTGCGGACGCACGCATCGCCGAGAAGAACGGATACTTGGAGTTCGACGCCCACCCGCTCATCACCACGCCGTAAACTCCCATCGAGGAGATCGCGAGGATGTAGAGCAGGCCGACATTGATGTCCGACACCACCACGCCAGCATCGAACGGGATCACCGCCCAGGCTGCGAGTGCGACGGTGAACGTGATGATCGGCGCAATCAGGAAGATGCCCTTGTTCGCGGCGCTCGGGATAATAGTTTCCTGAAGGAATACCTTGAGCCCGTCCGCAAAGGACTGAAGCAAGCCGAACGGGCCGACCACATTGGGCCCACGCCGCATCATGATCGCGCCGAGCACCTTGCGGTCGACATAGATCACCATGGCGACCGAGAACATGACGAGCAGCGAGATCACGATGATCCCGATGAGCGTCGCAACGGTCCAGGCCCATTCGTAGGACAGACCCAAGGATTGGAAGAAGGCGGTCATTCCGCGGCCTCCTTGACGTCAGCCCTGTGGAGCAGTTCGTCCGAGCAGCGCTGCATCACTTCGCTCGCGCGGGCGATGGGGTTGGTGAGGTAGAAATCCTTGATCGGATAGCCCGCGATCTCGCCTTCGGCCGTTGCACCCGATACCGCATCGGGCAGCGAACCGTAATCGGCCAGCCCTTCCTCGCCCAAGGCGGGAACCGCCGCGATCATCCTGGCCTGCAATTCGGCATAGCTGTCGAATCCGACGGAGACACCAAGCGCATCGGCCAGCGCACGCAAAATCGTCCAGTCTTCACGCGCATCACCCGGAGCGAAGACCGCCTTTTCGGCGAACTGCACCCGCCCCTCGGTGTTGACGTAGGTTCCGTCCTTCTCGGCAAAGGAGGCACCGGGAAGGATGATGTCCGCGTGATGCGCGCCCTTGTCGCCGTGGTGGCCGATATAGACCTTGAGGCTGCCCGCGTAGGGCGCATAGTCCATTTCGTCCGCACCGAGGCTCAAGAGCACCTTGGGCGAAGCGGCAGCAATGTCGCCCATTCCACCCGGCAGCGTGAAGCCGAGCATCAGCGACGCCATGCGCGCCGCCGAAATGTGCAGCACGTTGAAGCCGTTCCAGACACTCCCGTCCTCGTTGGTGCGCACCAGATTGAACTGGCCCACCAGACCAAGCGTAGCGCCCAGCGCGCCCTTGGCGAGCGCCGCCGCCCCCACGATCACCGCCGGACGCTTGGCCGCCGTCATGACGTCAACCATGTCCTGCGGCATCCGGCCCAGCAGGCCCAGATCGTTGCCGAGGAAGGTTGCGGGGTACGTCGGATCCCATTCGGGGCCAACGATATAGACCTTGGCCCCGGCCTTCACTGCCTTGCGCAGCCGCACGTTGAGCAGGGCGGCTTCCCAGCGGACATTGCTGCCGACGATCAGGATCGCGTCAGCCGTCTCGATCCCGGCAAAGGTCGAGTTGAAATTGACCGCCGCAAGGTTCGACACGTCATAGGTCATGCCGGTCTGGCGCGCTTCGGTGAGCTGCGAGCCGCAAGCATTGACCAGCGCCTTGGCCGCAAACATCGTTTCGGCGTCGAGCAGATCGCCCGCGACCGCCGCGATGCTGGCCTTGTCGCCTTCAAGCGCGCCCGCGATCATGCCGAAAGCCTCGGCCCAATCGGCAGGCTGGAGCTTGCCATCACGGCGCACCCACACGCGGTCGAGGCGGCGCTTCGTCAGCCCATCGACCTGATAGCGGCCCTTGTCCGAGAGCCACTCCTCGTTGACGTCGTCATTGATGCGCGGCAGCGCGCGCATGACTTCGCGGCCCTTGGAATGCAGTGTGATATTCGCGCCCACCGCGTCCGAGACATCGATGCTCAGCGTCTGCTTCAATTCCCACGGCCGCGCTTCGAAGGCATAGGGACGGCTGGTGAGAGCGCCAACCGGGCACAGGTCGATGACGTTCGCGGAAAGTTCGTGCGAAGCCGCCTGTTCCAGATAGGTCGTGATCTGCATGTCCTCGCCGCGATAGAGCGCGCCGATTTCGTCCACGCCCGCGATCTCTTCGGAGAAGCGCACGCAGCGGGTGCAATGGATGCAGCGGGTCATGATCGTCTTGATCAGCGGGCCCATGTATTTCTCGGTCACCGCGCGCTTGTTCTCATGATAGCGCGAACCGCCGCGGCCGTAAGCGACCGCCTGATCCTGAAGATCGCACTCGCCGCCCTGATCGCAGATCGGGCAATCGAGCGGGTGGTTGATGAGCAGGAACTCCATCACCCCTTCGCGGGCCTTCTTGACCATGGGCGAGTCGGTGCGGATTTCCTGACCGTCAGCTGCCGGCAGCGCGCACGAGGCCTGCGGCTTGGGCGGCCCGGGCTTCACTTCAACGAGGCACATGCGGCAATTGCCCGCAATGGAGAGGCGCTCGTGATAGCAGAAGCGCGGAATTTCCTTGCCCGCAAGCTCGCACGCCTGAAGCACAGTCGCGCCCGCGGGGACCTCGATTTCCTGACCGTCTACGGTGACCTTGGGCATTACTCGGCTGCCTCTTGGAATTGGGCGTTGTGCTCGTTGATCCGCCGCTCAAGCTCGGGACGGAAGTGGCGGATGAGGCCTTGCACGGGCCAGGCGGCCGCATCGCCCAGCGCGCAGATGGTGTGGCCTTCGACCTGCTTGGTAACTTCCTGCAGCATGTCAATTTCCTCGATCGCCGCATCGCCGGTGCGCAAGCGCTCCATCATGCGCCACATCCAGCCCGTGCCTTCGCGGCAGGGGGTGCACTGGCCGCAGCTTTCGTGCTTGTAGAAGTAGGAGAGGCGGCTGATCGCGCGGACGATGTCGGTGGACTTGTCCATGACGATGACCGCCGCCGTGCCCAGGCCCGAGCCCAGTTCCTTCAGCCCGTCGAAGTCCATCGGCGCATTGCGGATCTGTGCGGCCGGAACCAGCGGCACCGACGAACCGCCGGGAATAACGGCAAGCAGATTGTCCCACCCGCCGCGAATGCCGCCGCAATGCTTGTCGATGAGCTCTTCAAAGCTGATGCTCATCGCTTCCTCGACCACGCAGGGCTTTTCCACGTGGCCGCTGATCTGGAACAGCTTGGTGCCCTTGTTATTCTCGCGCCCGAAGGAACTGAACCACGAGGCCCCGCGCCGCAGGATCGTCGGCGCGACCGCGATGCTTTCGACGTTATTGACCGTGGTCGGGCAGCCATAAAGGCCCGCGCCTGCCGGGAACGGCGGCTTCAGACGCGGCTGACCCTTCTTGCCTTCGAGGCTTTCGATCATCGCGGTTTCTTCGCCGCAGATGTAAGCGCCCGCGCCGCGGTGCAGAAAGACGTCGAAGT
Organism: Erythrobacter neustonensis; assembly: GCF_001663175.1. Taxonomy (NCBI): domain Bacteria; kingdom Pseudomonadati; phylum Pseudomonadota; class Alphaproteobacteria; order Sphingomonadales; family Erythrobacteraceae; genus Erythrobacter; species Erythrobacter neustonensis. The sequence continues at coordinate 2,724,483 of NZ_CP016033.1, forward strand.
CGTAACCCGAGCCGCAGGCGTTCTTGCCGATGAAACCGGCATCGTAAGCCTCGTGGATCGCCTTCTGCAGCGTCTCGGCCTCACGGATGTATTCGCCTCGAACGTAGATATAGGCTGCACGCGCGCGCATCGCGAAGCCGGCGACCAGAGCGCCTTCGATCAGCTTATGCGGATCATGGCGCAGGATCTCGCGGTCCTTGCAGGAACCGGGCTCGGATTCGTCGGCATTGATGACGAGGAAGCTCGGCCGGCCGTCGCGCGATTCCTTGGGCATGAAAGACCACTTGAGGCCCGTCGGGAAGCCCGCCCCGCCCCGTCCGCGCAGGCCGGATGCCTTGATTTCCTCGATGATCGCGTCCTGTCCGCGCGCGAGCAGCGCCTTGGTATCGTCCCAGTCGCCGCGCGTCTGCGCTGCTTTGAGGCCCCAGTCCTGGAACCCGTACAGGTTGGTGAAGATGCGATCCTTATCGCCAAGCATCACTGCTGTCCCTTTGCTTTGGCGCGCTTGATGCGCACCAGCGAAATCACCTGAAACACAAGGCCGAGGCCCATGATAATCACGCCCATCTCGTATGGACCGGTCGCGGTCAGCACGGCACCCAGCGCAAAGCCGGTCAGCCCGAGGATCGCGAAAAGCAGTGTCAGCGGGTTCATGCGAAGGCCCCCGACTGCCACATCCACACCACAACCGCGATGATGAGCAGGATTACCCCCACGCGCACGAGCCCCATCAGCACCTTGAAGGCGATGAAGGCGAGCACCAGCGCGACGAGGATGGAGACAACTTCGGTCACCTTACCATTCGCCCCGATAGTCATGGTTGGCATCCACCATCGCGGTCAGCGTGGTCGGCCCACCCGCAGGCTCGGAGGTGTGACGGCCCGGCTCCTGCGTGCCGGTTTTCGGCTGCTGGTCCGCTGCCAGCGCATCGAGCACCGCATCGAGACGCTCGGGCGTCAGGTCCTCGTAATTGTCGTCGTTGATCTGAACCATGGGCGCGGTGGCGCAATTGCCCATGCATTCGACCTCGGTGAGGGTCCACAGCCCATCGGCCGAGACCCCGCCCTTCACCATCCCGCGCTTCTTGCAGGCGGTCATGATGTCGTCCGAACCGCGCAGCATGCAGGGCGTCGTGCCGCACACCTGCACGTGGAATTTACCGACGGGTTTGAGGTTATACATGAAGTAGAAGCTGGCGACCTCGAGCACGCGGATCACCGGCATCCCGAGATACTGTGCGACATATTCGATCACCGGTAGCGGCAGCCAGCCCTGCGTATCGGTCTCCGCGCCGACCTGCCGCTGGGCGAGATCGAGCAGCGGCATCACCGCCGAACGCTGGCGCCCTTCGGGATACTTGGCGATGTGCCAATCGGCGGTTGTCTTGTTTTCCGGCGTCCACGCGAAGCCGCCCCAACGGGCGCGCAGTTCGGGGGTGTCGGGAGCGGGGGTACGGTCAGCCATTGGAGTTCTCACGGCGGTGCTTGTTTCCTCGCAGCTCGAACCAAGCCGACAAAACGAGTGAACCAAGCAATGAAGGCATGAATTGATCGTGGCCCGCTATCAACAATCCGAACGAAATCCCCAGCAGCAGGATCGCAAGCGATAGGAGCGCGAAGTCGAAGCGAGTCATCTCGATCACCGGTCGCACTCGCCAAAAACCACGTCGATCGCACCCAGAATTGCGGTCGCGTCGGGGAGCATGTGGCCCTTGGACATGAAGTCCATCGCCTGAAGGTGCGAGAATGCCGTGGGGCGAATCTTGCAGCGGTAGGGCTTGTTGGTGCCGTCGCTGACGAGATAGACGCCGAATTCGCCCTTGGGGCTTTCGGTCGCCACGTAAACCTCGCCTGCAGGCACATGGAAGCCTTCGGTGTAGAGCTTGAAATGGTGGATCAGGCTTTCCATCGACTGCTTCATCTCAGCCCGCTTGGGCGGCGAGACCTTGCCGTCGGTGCTCGCAATCGGCCCGGTCGGCATATCGCGCAGACACTGGCGGATGATCTTCGCGCTCTCGTAGACTTCCTTCACGCGCACCATGAAGCGGTCGTAGCAATCGGAGTTGGTGCCGACCGGAATGTCGAATTCCATGCGGTCATAGACGTCGTAGGGCTGCGACTTGCGCAGATCCCACGGAATGCCCGCGGCGCGGATCATCGGGCCGGAGAAGCCCCAGGCGATCGCGTCTTCGCGCGACACGATGGCGATATCGACATTGCGCTGCTTGAAGATGCGGTTGTCCATGACGAGGCTCATCGCGTCCTCGAACAGCTGGAAGAAGCGGTTGTCGAGCCAGTCGCCGATGTCGACCAACAGCTTTTCCGGCACGTCCTGATGGACACCGCCCGGGCGGAACCAGGCGCTGTGCATGCGCGCGCCGCTCGCCCGCTCGAAGAAGTTGAGGCAATCTTCGCGCAGGTCCATGATCCACAGGTTCGGCGTGAACGCGCCGACATCGAGGATGTGCGCGCCCATGTTGAGCATGTGGTTGCAGATGCGGGTCAGCTCGGCGAACATCACGCGCAGATATTGCGCGCGGATCGGCACTTCGAGGTTCAGCAGCTTTTCGATCGCGAGCACATAGGAATGCTCCTGGGCCAGCGGCGAGCAGTAATCGAGCCGGTCGAAATAGGGCAGCGCCTGCAGATAGGTCTTCTGCTCGATCAGCTTTTCGGTGCCGCGGTGGAGCAGACCGACATGCGGGTCGATCCGCTCGATCACCTCGCCGTCCAGCTCCATCACCATGCGCAGCACGCCGTGCGCCGCGGGGTGCTGGGGACCGAAGTTGATCGTGTAGTTGGTGATCACCTCACCCGTGGTGGTGAGCGATTCTTCGCGTTGCATGCTCATCGTCCGCCCTCCTTCGAGGTCGCATCGGGGGCACCGGGGGCTGGCTTTCCGCTGTCCTTCGGCGCGCCATCAGCCACGGGCTTGGCCGCCGCTTCATTGGCCGCCTTGCCCGCGCCGGTATCGGCTGGCTTCTCGGTAGTCTTGGGTTCGGCAACCGATGGCGCGCCGCGCGATTTCTCGTCGCCGGGAAGCACGTAGTCAGCGCCTTCCCAAGGCGACAGGAAATCGAAGCTGCGCATTTCCTGCGCCAGCACAACAGGTTCGTACACCACGCGCTTTTCCTCCTCGGAATAGCGCAGCTCGGTATAGCCCGTCATCGGGAAGTCCTTGCGGAAGGGATGCCCTTCGAAGCCGTAATCGGTGAGGATCCGGCGCAGGTCGGGGTTTCCGGCAAAGGTCACGCCGTACATGTCGAACACTTCGCGTTCGAGCCAGCCCGCATTGGGCCACAATGTCGTGACCGTCGGCACGGGCGTGTCCTCGCTCGCCGAACACTTGACCATGATCCGGTGGTTCTTGGTCAGGCTCTGGAGCATATACACGACTTCGAACCGCTCGGGCCGCGAGGGATAATCCGCGCCGGCGATTTCCATGAGCTGCTGATAGGCATGCTCGTCGCGCAGGATCTGCAGCACGCGCGCGGTGGCATCGCGCTCGACGCGGAAGATCACTTCGCCATGCGCTTCGTGCGCTTCGATCAGCCAGACCGAAATGGCCTCGCTGATTGCGTCGATCACGCCCTCGTTCGATGCGAACCGGGGAGCGGAATGGAGTACAGCCATGTTACGCGCCCTTATCTTTCGATGGTGCCCACGCGGCGGATCTTCCGCTGCAATTGCATGACGCCGTAAAGCAGCGCCTCGGCGGTCGGCGGGCAGCCGGGGACATAGATATCGACCGGCACGATCCGGTCGCACCCACGCACCACCGAATAGGAATAGTGGTAATAGCCGCCGCCATTGGCGCACGATCCCATGCTGATCACATATTTGGGATCGGACATCTGGTCATAGACCTTGCGCAGTGCCGGAGCCATCTTGTTGCACAGCGTGCCCGCGACGATCATCACGTCCGACTGGCGCGGAGAGGCGCGCGGCGCGGCGCCGAAACGCTCCATGTCGAAGCGCGGCATGTTGGCGTGGATCATCTCGACCGCGCAGCAGGCAAGCCCGAAGGTCATCCACCACAGCGAGCCGGTGCGCGCCCACTGGAACAGCTCCTCGGTCGACGTGACGAGAAAACCCTTGTCGGTGACTTCGGTCTGCAGCGACTTGAAGAAGTCGGCATCGGGCCCACGCATGTCGCCGCCTTGAGCGGGTGCAAGGCCAGTAAGCCCCGGGGGAGGAGAAACGATGTTATTCATTCCCAGTCCAACGCGCCTTTCTTCCATTCATACGCAAGCCCGACGGCAAGGATGAACAGGAACACCATCATACCGGACCAGCCCACCCAGCCCGTTTCGCCCAGGCTGACCGCCCAGGGGAACAGGAACGCGGCTTCAAGGTCGAAAACGATGAAGCTGATCGCGACGAGGTAGAAGCGCACATCGAACTGACTGCGCGCGTCCTCGAAAGCCGGAAAGCCGCACTCGTATTCCGAGAGCTTTTCGGCATCCGGATTGTGCACGCCGGTCAGCCGCGACACCGCCATCGGGGCCACGACGAAAAGAACCGACAGCCCGAGGGCGATGAGTACGAATAACAGTATCGGCAGATACTGGCTGAGATCGATCACAGCGATGTCCAAGCTATTAATCCCGAGGTCGCCCTAGGCGCGTCGCGCGGGACGCGCAACCCTCCGACTCGGGGAAAACCCCTTACAGGTGTTGCAGGAAATGAAAGGGAGGTTGCGAGGCAAGCGCGCCCCGCACCCCATCTTCTACTTCATCATCCGCGCCGTCGCGGCATCGGTCGCCTTGCCATAGGGCGGCTTTAATCCGCCGAGCTTGGCAATATCGATCTTGGGCTGGTGATAGACCGCGCGCGCATGGCTGAATTCGCGGAAGCCCTCGACCGCGTGATAGCTGCCCATCCCCGATGGCCCGACCCCGCCGAACGGCAGGTCTTCCATCGAAACATGAAACACCACGTCATTGGTTGTGACCCCGCCCGAGATCGTGCGGGTCAGCACGCGCTCCTGTTCGGCCTTGTCCTCGCCAAAATAATAGAGCCCCAGCGGGCGGTCGTGTTCATTGACGTAATCGACCGCCTGGTCGACCGCCTTGTAGGTCATCACCGGCAGGACGGGTCCGAAGATTTCTTCCTGCATCACGGTCATGTCTTCGTTGACGCCGCGCAGCACGGTCAGCGGCATCTTGCGCTGGTTGGCGTTGGCGAAATCCTCTTGCCCCGGATTGACTTCGATGACTTCAGCGCCCTTGTCGCGCGCATCGGAAACGAGACCTTGGAGGCGCTCGAAGTGGCGATCCGAAACGATCGAGGCATAGTCGTCGTTGTCGAGCAGCTTCGGGTACATCGTGGCGGCGGCCTGCGTGACCCCCGCGACCGCTTCGTCGGCCTTGTCTTCGGGCACCATCAGATAATCAGGCGCAAGGCAGATCTGCCCGGCATTGAGCATCTTGCCGATCGCGATCCGTTCGCCCGCCTTGGCGAAATCGGCGCTGCGCCCCATGATGACCGGCGATTTGCCGCCCAGTTCGAGCGTGACGGGCACGAGGTTCTCTGCGGCCGCCTGCATCACCCGGCGCCCCGTTGCTGTCGATCCCGTGAAGACCAGATGGTCGAACTTCAGAGAGGAAAACGCTGCGGCAACCTCGGGGCTGCCGGTGACAACCGCGACTTCCTCGGGCTGGAAATATTGCGCAGTGAGCTCCGCCATCAGCTCGCTGGTGCGCTCGGTGAACTCGGACGGCTTGATCATCGCGCGGTTGCCCGCGGCCAGCACCTGCATCAGCGGCCCGAAAGCGAGCTGCACCGGAAAATTCCACGGGCTCAGAATGCCGATCACGCCCTTGGGTTCATAGCGCACTTCGGCCTTCGCCCCCAAAAGGCCGAGCGGGAACTGCACCTTGCGCCTCTCGGGCTTCGACCACTGGTCGATGTGTTTGAGCGCGTGGTTGCCCGCCCCCACGGTCGCGGCGATGTCGGTGAGCATCGATTGCTGGGCCGAACGGCTGCCGAAATCTGCGCTCATCGCCTTGGCAAAGGCATCGCCATGGTCCTTGATCAGCGCGATCGCGCGCTTGATCCGGTCCTTGCGCTGGCTCAGGTGTTCGGGGCGCGAGGCGGTGAAGGCCGCGCGTTGGCGTGCCAGCAGGTCTTCGAGTTCAGCGCGGCGATCATCGGCCATGTCTATCTCCCCATCGGACGGATGCGTTTTAATTTGCGACGCGTTGTCGCGCAATCCGCGCGCACACGCAAGCAGCCTGCTTGGCCCGATTGCCATGCGCGGATTGCGAGCCTACATCGCGCCGCAATTCTTTCCCCGTCACGCAAGGACTTTGCCATGACCCAGCTTTCGCCGAACGATCCGGTCGTCATTCTCTCCTACGTCCGCACCCCGATGGGCGCGATGCAGGGCGCTTTGTCCGATGTCAGCGCAACCGATCTCGGCGGGATCGCGGTCAAGGCCGCGGTCGAACGCGCCGGCGTGTCCGGCGAGGATATCGACCGCGCCTATATGGGCTGCGTGCTGCCCGCGGGGCTCGGCCAGGCGCCCGCGCGTCAGGCCGCGATCAAGGCGGGGCTGCCGCTCTCGGTCGAAGCGACCACCGTCAACAAGGTGTGCGGCAGCGGCATGCAGACGCTGATCATGGGCGCCGAAGCGCTTGCCAGCGGCACGATCGACATTGTGGTTGCCGGCGGCATGGAGAGCATGACCAACGCGCCCTACCTCATGAAGAAGCACCGCTCGGGCGCGCGCATGGGTCACGACACCGCCTATGACCACATGTTCCTCGACGGCCTCGAAGATGCTTACGAGCCGGGCCGCGCCATGGGCACCTTCGCGCAGGATACCGCCAACGATTACCAGATGACCCGCGAAGAGATGGACGCCTACACCATCGAAAGCCTGTCGCGCGCGAACAAGGCGATCGCCAGCGGCGCCTTTGCCGACGAGGTCGTGCCTGTGACCGTCTCGACCCGCGCCGGCGATGTCGTGGTCGAACATGACGAAGCGCCCGGCAAGGGCCGCCCCGACAAGATCCCGCAGTTGAAGCCCGCCTTTGCCAAGGACGGCACGATCACCGCGGCGACATCGTCGTCGATCTCGGACGGTGCGGCAGCGCTGGTCCTGACCCGCGCAAGCGTGGCGGACGCCAAGGGCCTCTTGCCGGTTGCCCGCGTGGTTGCAACCGCGGCGCACGCACAGGCCCCGGCACAGTTCACCACCGCACCGATCCCGGCGATCAGGAAGGTGCTCGACCGCGCCGGTTGGAGCGTCGAGGATGTCGATCTGTTCGAAGTCAACGAAGCCTTCGCCTGCGTCGCGATGTTTGCGATGCGCGACCTCGGGATCGCGCATGACAAAATCAACGTGAACGGCGGCGGCACGGCGCTCGGCCACCCGATCGGGGCGAGCGGCGCGCGCATTGTGGTGACGCTGATTGCGGCACTGAAGGCGCAGGGCAAGCGCCGCGGCGTTGCGGCGCTGTGCATCGGCGGCGGCGAAGCGACGGCGGTTGCCGTCGAACTCGTGTAAAAAAACGGCGGGCGGGCGGCTTTATTCGTCGCCCGCCAACTGCTGCGATCCCCACAGCCGGGCGGCGGCGACAAAGCCTTTGCGTCCGGCGATATCCATTTCACACCAGCCATCGCGGCAGGGTTTCATCTTGCCGACCACACCGGGTTCTGCGCGCCAGTTGACCGGCGCTGCATCATTGGCGGCGGCACGGACCTCGGCCAGTCCCTTGCCGATCACCATCCCTGCACGCGCAAGATCGAGCTGGCTTGCCGAAATCCAGCCCTGCGTGCCTTCATGATCCTCGACCAGACGCCAGCCTTCGCGGATGCGGATGACCTTCACCGGCATCCCCTGGCGTTGATACACCCAGATCACCGGATACTCCCCGCTCGGCCCCACGCGCATGTTGACCTTTTCATAGCGCAGCACCGCCCAATAGGGCAGCGCGCGGTCCTGCGCATTGAGCGGCGAAGCAAATCCGGCCAATGCCAGCATCAGGGCAAAGCCGGAGGCGATGAAAAGGCGGATCTTGTGCATATCGCGAGCGATAGCGCCGAGTGGCCTGCGGATACAAGCCGCGCGTTTGCGATCCGTGCCTTGACCGCCCCGCCCCTGTGGCTTTAGCCCCTCAACCCATGACCCAGCGCCCTTCCCGCCCGCTTGCCGCGCCCGCGCGCGTGATCGTTACCCGTCATCTGATGCCCGGCGTCGAGGCGCGGATGCGCGAGCTGTTCGATGTCGTTCTGAACGAGGACGATGCGCCGATGAGCCGCGAGCAACTGATCCGCGCGATGCAGGACTGCGACGTGCTCGTGCCGACGGTTACCGACCGGATCGATGCGGCGATGATTGCGGAGGCAGGCGAACGGCTCGGCCTCATCGCCAGCTTCGGTGCAGGCACCGAACATATCGATCTGGCCGTTGCTGCCGCGCGGCGGATCATCGTCACCAACACCCCCGGCGTCTTCACAGACGATACCGCCGACCTGACGATGGCAGGGATCATCGGCGTGCCGCGGCGCATCCGCGAAGGCACCGCGCTGGTGCGGCGGGGCGAATGGACCGGCTGGGCGCCGTCGGGGCTTCTGGGACGCAAGCTTGCCGGCAAGGTGCTCGGCATCATCGGCATGGGCCGGATCGGGCAGGCGGTCGCCCACCGCGCGCGAGCGTTCGGTCTCGAGATCGCCTATTACAACCGCAAGGCCCTGCCCGAGGCATTGGAGCGGATGCTGGGCGCACGCTATGTCGCCAATATCGATGCGCTGATGGCCGAGGCCGATATCCTTACCCTGCACTGCCCGCTCACCGACGAGACCCGTCATCTGGTCAACGCGCGCCGCATCGCGCTGATGAAGCCGGGCAGCAGCATCGTGAACACCGCGCGCGGCGAGCTGATCGACCAGGAAGCGCTGATCGCGGCGTTGCAATCGGGGCACCTCGCGGGCGCGGGGCTCGATGTCTATCCGGACGAGCCCAACGTCGACCCGCGCCTGATCGCGCATCCCAACGTCATGACCCTCCCCCACATCGGCAGCGCCACCGCAGAAGGTCGCGAGGATTCTGGGCACAAGGTGATCGCCAATATCCGCATGTGGGCCGACGGGCATCGCCCGCCCGATCAGGTGCTGACGGCGCTGGTGCGGTAGCAGTTCAACATGTCAGATGGGCCGCGATCCGCGCCCATTCTTCGTCGAGATGCCGCGCCAGCATTGCGGCGTTGACGAGCGTCGCAAGCGGGCCGTTCTTGCCAGCGAGAACACGCTCGCGCACCGTCGTTTCCGGCCACCCCGCCCACTCTCCCGCCACGCTCCAGAGATTGTAGGCGAAGGCAGGTGCGACCTCGTCCCGGAAGATGGCTTCGCCCTCGGCCGCATCGAAGCCCTGCGCACGAATGACCTTGGCGATGTGCCGGTATGCGCGCTGATCGAGTTCGGTATCGAGAAATGCGTCCGAAAGCGCACACCAGACAGGCAGACGCCGCGCAATTTCCGCCTCGGAAAATCGCGCGGCGCGCACCTGCATCAATCTCCGGTCAAAATCCGCTCGACCAGCTCGCCCACGCTGGGGGTATAGCCGTTCGAGTAGAAAGGGTCGGTCTTGAAGTTGTAGGCCGCGTGGCCTGCGAAGGCGAGGTTGGTGTCCGGATCGCCATCATGCGCGATATCCTGCAGGGTCTTCTGGATGCAGAAGCTGCGCGGATCGGCGAGCCGCCCGGTGGTGTAATCGTCGTGATCCTTCCAGCTTGAAAAGCTGCAATGCGACAGGCAGCCCATGCAGTCCTGCTGGTCCTTGCGGATCGTGTCGCGCGCCTTGGGCGTAACGAAGACAATGCTGTTGTCGGGCGTCTTCAAAGGTTCGGTATGCCCAGCGCGCATCCACATGTCGGCGCGCGCCTTGTCCTCGGGCTTGACCCAGAAATTGCGCGCCTTGCCCTCTTCGCCCAGCTGCACCGCAGCCTCATCCTCGCCGCGCTTGAAGAACGGGATCTGGCGTTCCGAACGGTGCATCAGATCGTATAGGAACGGGGTCTTGACCGCGCTCGAATAGAAGCCGGTGGGCGAGAACTTGTGCAGCAGCACATCGCCCGGCTCGACAGTGCGCAGCATGTCCTTCCAGATCTGCGGGATCGGGCTTTCGCGGGTCAGCAGCGGCCGCGTGCCGAACTGGAAGGCGATGGTGCCAAGCTCGGAATTGTCGATCCAGTCGTTCCAGTCGCGCAGATACCACACGCCGCCTGCCATCACGATCGGCACGGTGTCGGCAATGCCCTCGGCGCGCATCACGTCGCGCAGCGCCTTGACCCGCGGATAGGGATCTTCGGGCTTGGTCGGGTCTTCGGCGTTCGACAGGCCATTGTGTCCGCCGGCGAGCCAGGGGTCTTCATAGACCACCGCCGCCATCAGATCGGGGACCTTGTGATAGCTGCGCTTCCACAGCGCGCGGAAGGCGCGGCCCGAACTGACGATGGGGAGATAGTGGACGTTGAAACGCGCCGCGATCTCGGCCAGCTTGTATGGCATCCCTGCCCCGCAGGTGACGCCCGTCACCATGCCGCGCGTATTTTCGAGCACGCCTTCGAGCACCGCCTGCGCGCCGCCCATTTCCCACAATACGTTGATATTGATCGCGCCGCGGCCATTGGCGATCTCGTGCGCCATCTTGACCTGCGTGGTGGCGCCATCGATCGCGTAGCGGATCAGTTCCTGATGCCGCTCCTCGCGCGTTTTGCCATGATAGACCTGCGGAATGGGGTTGCCATCAGCGTCGTAGCTGTCGGCGTTGACCGCGCTGACCGTTCCGATACCGCCTGCCGCGGCCCATGCACCCGAACTGGCGTGGTTGCTCGCTGAAACGCCCTTGCCGCCTTCGACCAGCGGCCAGACCTCACGCCCGCCGTATACGATCGGGCTCAATCCCTTGAACAATGAAAATCCCCTTATGCGCCGGTCAGCCCGGCGTCCGACTTGGTGTGTGTGACATAGTGTGACAGGGCGCGTCCCGCAACCTTGGCAAGCCGCGGCCTCAGGGCGCCTGACAGGCCTTTATGTTTTCAGGCGCGATCCGCTTGGGTCCGCGCTCGAACCTGGCGAAATAGCCCTTGATGTCGGGCCGTTCGAGATATTCGACCAGCACATAGCCGACCGCCTCGAACTCGCAGAACAGCATCGTGTGCGGCATGCCGTGACGCCCGATCGGGGTGTCGCTTTCGACTACCACGATCTGACCGCCCGAATTGAGCGCGGGCCACATGTTCCACAGGAAAGCGTAGGGCTCCGTCACTTCGTGATACATGTGAACCATGAAGATCCGGTCGAAACTGTCGGGCGGCAGTTGCGGATTGTCGGTGTCGCCGAATTTGAGCGAGATGTTCTCGAGCCGGTCCTTTTCCACCCGCCGCCCGAGCCGGTCGAGCGCCTCGCGGCTGATGTCCTGCGCAAGCACACGGCCATCGGCGCCCACGCGTTCGGCAAGGCGGACGGTGTAATAGCCCTCGCCCGCACCGATATCGGCGACTGTCATGCCAGGGCGGATATCGGCCAGATCCATCACGACCTTGGCCTCGCCGCGCTCGTCGCGGTCGTCCTCGTTCGAGAACTGGTTGGATACGACGCTCGCGATCGGCCGGTCCGGCGCGGGAAAGGCAAGTGCGGTTTCAGAGCGATCCGTCGCCGCCGGTGCCAACGCATCGCAGCCCGTCACGACACCCGAAATCAGCAAAGCGACAAACGGCAGGATCACGCGGCGCAGCATGGTGCGAGGCTTACTCCACGTCCTCGATTTCGACCTTTTCCCCCGTCACCCGCTGCGCGAGCGCGGCGGAAATGAAAGGATCGATCGCCCCGTCGAGCACCGCGTCGGGCGCAGTGGAAACGACGCCGGTGCGCAGGTCCTTGACCATCTGATAGGGCTGCAAGACGTAGGAACGGATCTGGTGCCCCCAGCCAATATCGCTCTTGGCGGAGTGTTCGGCTGATGCCGCTTCCTCGCGTGCCCGCATCTCCGCTTCGTAGAGACGTGCCTTGAGCATATTCATCGCGATTTCGCGGTTCTTGTGCTGGCTGCGATCCTGCTGGCTCGCCACCACGATGCCCGAAGGCTGGTGGGTGATGCGCACCGCGGAATCGGTGGTGTTGACGTGCTGCCCGCCCGCACCGGATGCGCGATAGGTGTCGATCTTGAGATCGGCGGGATTGATGTCGATCTCGAAACTGTCGTCGATCACTGGATAGACCCAAACGCTCGAGAACGAGGTGTGGCGGCGCGCCGAAGAATCATAGGGGCTGATGCGCACCAGGCGGTGAACGCCGCTTTCGGTCTTGGCATAGCCATAGGCGCCATCGCCCTTGATGAGCAGCGTCGCCGACTTGATCCCGGCCTGTTCGCCCGCCTGATACTCGACCGTCTCGACCTTGAAGCCGCGGCGCTCGGCCCAGCGGCCATACATGCGGAACAGCATTTCGGCCCAGTCCTGGCTTTCGGTGCCGCCTGCGCCAGCGTGAATTTCGAGATAGGTGTCGTTGCCGTCGGCCTCGCCCGAAAGCAGCGCCTGCACCTTGTCCGCATCCGCCCGGTCGGCGAGCGCGGCCAGCGTTGCCAGACCATCGTCGATAATCGAGTCCTCGCCCTCGGCCTCGCCCATTTCGACGAATTCGACCGCATCGGCCATTTCAGCCTCGATCTCGCGCACGGTGTTGACCGCGGTTTCAAGCGTCTTCTGCTCGCGGCTGATCGCCTGCGCCTGCTTGGGATTGTCCCACAGGTTCGGGTCCTGCACGCGTGCATTCAGCTCGTCGAGCCGGCGCAGCGCGCGGTCCCAGTCGAGCGATAGCCGCACCAGCGAGAGCGCCGCTTCGATCCGGTTGATATAGGCCTGGCCTTCGGCCCGCATGGGTAGTCCTTTTCGGGGTGATGAGTTCAAGGCCGATGCGCTTAACGCGGGCGGCGCGATTGTAAAGTCGTGCGCTACTTCGCGAGCGCGCGGACCGCCGCCAAAGTCTTGTCGACATGGCTGCGATAATCGGCGTCCGAGTGCACCGCAGCGATCCGCCCGTCCTGCGCAATCACATAGGACGTGCGCCGGGTCAGCCCGGACGGCCCGGCCACATCATAGGCGCGGCCGATCTGCGGCGAGGCGACACCGACGGGGAATGCATCGCGGCATTCCTTGCGGCTGAAATCCTTTAGCGTTTCGATATTGTCGGCAGACATGCCGATAACGCTCGCGCCAGCCGCTTTGAACTTGGGGATCGCGGCGGCGAAGGCGTTCGCTTCGAGCGTGCAGCCCGATGTGAAGGCCTTGGGGTAGAAATAGAGCACCACCGGCCCGCGCGCCAATGCCGCTTTCAGATTGAAGCCGAACGCCTTGCCCGCGAGCGCGGCACGCGTGGTGAAGGCGGGAGCGGCAGCGCCCTTCGGCAATTCGGCGGCCGCGCCGGTGGAAAGAAGGCCGGCTGAGACCAGCGCGGTCATCGAGGCTAGGAAGCGATGGGTCATAGGCCTTGCAACCCGCTACCCGGCCGACCGGTTCCGCGCATCCTCATTCGGCTGGCACCTCGTCCACGATCACCTCTTCCTTCGGCGTATCGACCACCGCGCGTTCGGCATTGCGCCGCCCGGCCCTGATCAACGCGAGGATCTCGTTGCGCTTGGCGGTGATCTCGTCCTGCCGGGTATAACGCTCGGGCTCGGTATCGGGCTTGAAGGCTTCCCAGATGATCGCCGATTTGGGATCGTCGGTCGGCCAGCCATCGAGCACGCGCTTGCCCGAACGCCGGTCGATCCGCACCATCCGGACGCCCGCCGGCGCAACCGCGGGAAGATCGGACCATTTGGCCTTGGTCTTTTCGATCAGGCTTTTGATGATCGGCGCGGAGATCGTGCCGCCATAGGCATAGCCGCCCATGTTGCGCGGCTGGTCGAAGCCGACATAGGCGCCTGCGATCATGCTCTGCGTGCCGCCGATGAACCACACGTCCTTCGGCCCGGTGGTCGTCCCGGTCTTGCCGAACAGCGGGAGATTGAGCGGATTGAGCACGGTCGCGGTGCCGCGGCTGACTGCGCCGCGCAGCATGTGCATGACCTGGAACGCGGTGCGCGCATCCATCGCCTGCGTGCCGCTCACACCGAGGCGGGGCATCGGCTTGCCGTCCCACCGCGGGGCATTGCACCCCCGGCACTCGCGCATGTCCGCGCGCCACAAGACCTTGCCGCGCCGGTCCTGCACATAATCGATAACCGTCGGTGGATTGAGGCGTCCGTGATTGGCGAGCGCCGAATAGGCCGCGACCATCTTCACCAAGGTCGTCTCGCCCGCCCCCAGCGCGGTCGAGGGATAGGCGGGGAACTTGCCGATCCCCAGCCTCTCGATCCCCTTGACGACATTGGGCATGCCCGCCGTCATGCCGATCTGCACGGTCATGATGTTCTGCGACTGTTCAAGGCCGTAGCGCATCGGATGCTGACCGCCGCTGCCCGTGCCGCGAATGCACTTTTCGCCGAGGTTGGCGCCTTGGTAGTAGCAGAAGCGGTTGTTATCGACCTGCGTCGACGGGGTCATCCCGCTATCGAGCCCGGCGGCATAGACGAAGGGCTTGATCGTCGATCCGGGCTGCCGCATCGCCTGCGTCGCGCGGTTGAAATCGGACAGGCGGTGATCGAACCCGCCCTGCATCGCCATGATCCGCCCGGTCTGCGCCTGTTCCACCACCAGCGCGCCCTGCGCTTCGGGGATCGTGCGCACGTTCCAGCGGTTGCCCGACGGGCTGGCCGCGATCACGTCGCCGGCCTTGAGGCCATTGGGAAGCCCGCCCAGCGCCGCCTCGGTCCCGTCCGAAAACCCGATCCGCGCATTCTGGCCCGAGCGGCTGGTGACGACCCCGACGCGCCAGTCCTTGTAACTGATGCCCAGCGGCGAGGATTGCAGCTGGCTGGCCCAATTGCCGTCGCTCACGTCGATCGTGGCAATCGGCCCCGCCCACGCGCGCCCGCCGTGATAGCGCAGCAATCCTTCGCGCAAGGCATCGCGCGCGGCGATCTGCATTTCGGGGTCGAGGCTGGTGCGCACCCACAAACCGCCGGCATAAACCGACGTCGGCCCGTCCTCAGCGTTCTCGCCGAACCGCTCGATCAACTGGCGACGCACTTCCTCGAGGAAATAGCCCGCATCGACCGAGCGTTCGCGGCGCTGCGTGACCAGACCCAGCGGCATCGCCGCGGCGGCGCTGCGTTCGGCCGCGGTGATGAACCCGTTGGCTTCCATCTGGCCGAGCACGAAATTGCGCCGTTCGATCGCTGCGGCTTCCTGACCCTTGCGTCCGTAACGTTCGGGAGCTTTGGGCAGGATCGCAAGGAACGCCATCTCGTGCAGCGCCAGCTTGTCGACGTCCTTGTCGAAATAGGCGCGCGCGGCCGCCTGCACGCCGAACGAACGACGGCCAAGGGGGATTTCGTTGAGGTAGAGTTCGAGAATTTCCTGCTTGGTCAGCACCTGCTCGATGCGGCCCGCGAGCACCATTTCCTTGAGCTTGCGCGTGACCGAATATTCGTCGCTCAAAAGGAGGTTCTTGGCGACCTGCTGGGTGATGGTCGAACCGCCCACCGCGCGCTCGCCCGTCCCGGCCTTGCGGGCGTAATCGAACACCGCATTCGCCGTGCCGAAGAAATCGACTCCGCCATGGCTGAAAAAGGTCTTGTCCTCAGCCGACAGATAGGATTCGATCAGTTTCTGCGGAAAGTCGGCATATTGGAGCTGCACCCGCCGCTCGCGCGCATAGGTGTGGATGATCTCGCCATCGGCTCCGCGCACCACCGTGGGGAGCGGCGTTTCGTAGGTGAGCAATGCTTCCGCTTCGGGCAGATCGCTCGCCAGCCAGACGAACACCGCGATCCACAAGAGCACGACAAGCCCGAAGCCGATTGCCGCCAGCTTGAAGAGGCGGCTGGTGCGCCACCGATCGCCGAACCACACGGCCGCCCCGCGCACGTCGCGGTTGAGGCGGTAACGCAGGTAAGCCCATGTCGAGGGGGCGGCGGGATCGCCCGCAATCTGAGGGCCGGAGGATGGGACTGGGTCGTTCATCGCGGCGCGGCAACTAGCACGCGGGGCTTGCCCAAGGCTAGCGGCATTGCAACGCTATTCCCCACCCGCAGCCCGGGCGCTGCGGCGCGCGAAATAAACCCGGATCGCGCGCGCCAGGACATCGGCATAGGCTGCGCGCCCTGCCGCCGTGGTCAGCCGCGCGCGGTCGGAACGATTGGTGACGAACCCGCTTTCGAACAGCACCGAGGGCACATCGGGCGCGCGCAGCACCGCGAGCGCGGCGGCACGGCTGGGCTGCGGCACGAAGTCGAGCGTGCCTTGCCCTTCGCGCAGCACAAGGCCCGCGAACGCCAGCGCATCTTCCTGCGTGCGCTGCTGCGACAATTCGACGAGGATCGCGCTGACATTCTCGCTCGTGCCGGCGATCGTGACCCCGTTGAGCCGGTCGGCATCGTTTTCGCGCGCGGCAAACCGCGCGGCAGCCTCGCTCGATGCCGCGTTCGACAGCGTGTAAATGCTTGCGCCGCTGATCGCGTCGTTCTGTTCGCCGGCGGAATCGGCATGGATCGAAACGAACAGATCGGCATCGAGGCGGCGCGCGATCTCGGGGCGATAGGGCAGAGGCAGAATCCGGTCGTCGGCGCGGGTCAGCGCGACCCGCACCCCGCCTTGCGCCAGCAATGCATCGCGCAGCGCCAGCGCCAGCGCGAGCGTGATCGCCTTTTCCTCGAACCGCCTGCCATCGGGATCGGTTCCGATCGCACCGGGATCGCGCCCGCCATGCCCGGCGTCGATCACTACCAGCGGGCGGGAGGGATCGTCAGGCCCGGCAACCGGCGGCAGATCGAGCGGCGGAACTGGCGGTTCGCCAAGGGAAAACCGCTGCACATAATCGCGTCCCCAGGTGGGGACCGGGATCGTCACCCCCACCGCCTTGGCACCGCCAAGCAGCGCTGCCGGTAGCAGCAGAACCAACAAAAGAAGCGTGCGGTAACTCATTGCCGTTCGTGGCTTACGTTCTAGCGTAAGCGAAACGCAATAGAGTTGCGGGTCTTGCCCCACAGTGCTAGCGGTGGTGGCAGAGGGGCCGGAACCGGATGCGCGATGCATCGGCTGCCCGCCTCTCGTCCGGGGACATATCCAATCCAGACCCCGGCAAACACAGGTTGATGCAGTGACAGATCGCTTTTCCCCGACAACCAGCATCACGCGCCCGGCGCGCCGATGCGGCGTTGGGGCAAAAGGCGCGGCAACTGGCCGCACGCTCGCCATTGCAGACACGCGCTTCGCGCTGAGCGATGCCGGCCTTACCGCCGCCGTCGCTCGCACCGCGATTTTCCTTTCCGGCACGACCGCTTGTCTTGCCGGTTCCCCACAATATTCGCGCCCCCTTCGTCCGCTTCTGCGGCGCTGGCAGGGCGCATGGAGACCAATCAATGGCAACGCGCATGCTTATCGATGCGCGCCACCCGGAAGAAACACGGGTGGCGGTACTGCAGGGCAACCGGATTGAGGAGTTCGACTTTGAATCTGCCGAACACAAGCAGATCAAGGGCAATATCTACCTCGCCAAGGTAACCCGCGTCGAACCTTCGCTGCAGGCGGCTTTCGTCGACTTCGGCGGCAATCGTCACGGCTTCCTCGCTTTCAGCGAAATCCACCCCGACTATTACCAGATCCCCAAGGCTGACCGCGACGCGCTGTTGGCTGAAGAAGCCGAAGCCGCCGAAGAAGAAGAGCGTCTGCGCGCCGAAGAAGAGGCCGATGGCATATCGCCGGGCGCCGAATACGACGCCGAGGACGAAAGCGGCGACGCGCTTGCAGAAGATTTCGCCGAAAACGGCGTCGAGGAAGTCGATACCTCGGACAAGGACGATGTCGCCACGATCGAAGGCGGCGCTTCGGACGACGACGGCAGCGATCAGGATGCCGGCGACAGCGAAGAGAGCAGCGAGCACGCAGGCGAAGAAGGTGACAACGGCGAGGAACGCCGCGGGCGTGGCCGTGGCCGCCGCCGTCAGGGCAAGGGCGATCGCGGCGGCGACAAGGGCGGCAATGACAAGGGTGGCCGCAGCCGCGCCAAGCAGGTCGACGAAGTGCGCGCCAAGCGCATGGCGCTGCGTCGCCGCTACAAGATCCAGGACGTTATCCAGCGCCGCCAGGTGCTGCTCGTCCAGGTCGTCAAGGAAGAACGCGGCAACAAGGGCGCGGCGCTGACCACCTATCTCAGCCTTGCTGGGCGCTACACCGTGCTGATGCCCAACTCGTCGCACGGCGGCGGGATCAGCCGCAAGATCAGCTCGACCAGCGATCGCAAGCGGTTGAAGGACATGGTTTCGGACCTGAAGCTGCCCAAGAGCATGGGTCTGATCGTCCGCACCGCGGGCATGAGCCGCACCAAGCCCGAGATCAAGCGCGACTTCGATTACCTCGCGCGCGTCTGGGATGAAATCCGCGAAAAGACGCTCGCCTCGGTTGCGCCGGCGCTGATCCATTCGGACAGCGACCTGATCAAGCGCGCGATCCGCGACATCTACAACAAGGAAATCGAGGAAGTCGTCGTCGAGGGCGAGGACGGCTACAAGTCGGCCAAGGCCTTCATGAAGCTCCTCATGCCCAGCCATGCACGCCGGGTGAAGGCCTATTCGGACCCCGTGCCCCTGTTCCAGCGCTATGGCGCGGAAGACCAGCTGCGCGCGATGTATGATCCGATGGTGCAGCTGAAAAGCGGCGGCTATCTGATCATCAACCCGACCGAGGCATTGGTGTCGATCGACATCAACTCAGGGAGGTCGACCAAGGAACACGGGATCGAGGCGACCGCGCTTCACACCAATCTCGAAGCCGCGCGCGAAATCGCCCGCCAGTTGCGCCTGCGCGACATGGCCGGCCTTGTCGTGATCGACTTCATCGACATGGAATATTCGGGCAACATCCGTAAGGTCGAAAAGGCCATGAAGGATGCGCTCAAGAACGATCGCGCGCGCATCCAGGTCGGCCGCATTTCCAGCTTCGGGCTGATGGAAATGAGCCGTCAGCGCCTGCGCACCGGCGTGCTCGAAGCGACCACCCGGCCCTGCCCGCATTGCGATGGCACGGGTCTCGTGCGCACGGCTTCGTCGGCAGGGCTTTCGGCGCTCCGTCTGATCGAGGACGAGGCTGCACGCGGCAAGGGCACGCAGATCCGTCTGGCCGCCAGCACCGAAGCGGCGATCTACCTCCTCAACGAAAAGCGCGCCGATCTGGTCGAAATCGAGCATCGCTACGGCGTCACTGTCGAAGTCATCCCCGAGGGCGAGGACGAAGGCGCCAAGATGATGGTGTCGAGCTCGGGCCCGCGCCCGGTCCACGCCCCCAAGTTCGAGCCGATCGTCGACGATGAAGACGATGATCTTCCCGAGGAGGAGGACGATTTCGCCGAGGACGAGGGCGAGGAGCCCGAAGCCCGTCAGCCGCGCCGCGAACGCGGCGAACAGGGTGACAACGGCGACGACAACGGGCGCAAGAAGAAGCGCCGCCGCCGGCGTGGTGGCCGTGGGCGCACCCGCGATCGTGAAGAAGGCGACGAGGGCGAGGCGCGCAGCGACTCCGACGAGCGCGAGGATGAAGCGGCCAGCGAAGCGGGCGCTGAAGGCGCCGGCGAGGCAGGCGAAACCGAAGCATCCGAAGATGGCGAAAGCCGTCCCAAGAAGCGTCGCCGCCGCGGTGGCCGCGGCCGCAAGCGCCGCGATGGCGACGAGCAGGGCGTTGATGGCGAGGCCGTAACCGGCGAGCAGTCGGACGACGTAAGCGAGCCTCAGGCCGAAGCCCCGGCAGACAGCGATGCTGGCGAGGCGGAAGCCGCAGCCGATGCGGCGAGCGAAACCGTCGCCGCAGCCGATCCGGCACCCACTGCCGAAGCGCCGGCCGAAAAGCCCAAGCGGGTGCGTGCGCCGCGCAAGAAGAAGGTCGTCGAAGCCGATCCGGCCGAGCCTGCCGCCGACACAGCCGCGCCCGAGGCCGCACCCGCTGAAGCCGAGGCCGCTCCGGCCGAAAAGCCCAAGCGCAAGCGCGCCCCGCGCAAGGCCAAGGCGGCTGCGGCCGACCCGGTCGAGAGCCTTTCGCAGCAGGTGGCCGAGGACATGGCGGTGATCGCGGGTCCCGATGACGCTCCGCAGACCGCCGAAGCGATGGCCGCCGAGAGCGCACCGGATGAGGCCGCCGCCGCATCCGAAGCGGGCGGCGATGCCGAAGCCAAGCCGCGCCGCGGTTGGTGGCAGCGCACGTTCGGCGAATAGGCCGGGCGCACAGCCAGGAAATCGAGGGGCGGGAAGGAGCGATCCTTTCCGCCCCTTTTTCAGGTGATCGGCGCGGAACCCCCTCATCCGGCCTTGCGCGCCACGCCCCATTCCATCCACCCGGCAAACTGCGGGGCCTTGGGGGTATAGCCCTCCCCCAACGGCGCAACCGCAAAGCCGGCATCCGCAAACGCGGCGCCGATCGGCCGCGTCAGGTGGCACCCGCCTGCAAGCCGTTTCCACAAGGGCTCGATCCGCCGCTGCCATCGCCGCACCCCGGTATCAGGCGCGCGGCCATGTTCGAGAAACAGCACCGCACCCCCGGGGCGCAAAATGCGCCGCAACTCGCGCATCACCTGCGGCGGGTCCTCCACCGAACACAGCGTGAAGGTGCACACCGCAAAGTCGAAACTGGCATCGGCAAAGGGGATCGCCTCGCCCCGCCCTTGCCTCAGATCCGCTGCCCAGCCCTTTTCCCGGGCGGCGATCCGCGCGCTGTCAAGCAGTCCTTTGTGCGGGTCGATCCCGGCGTAGGAGGTGATCGCAAGCGGATCGTAGAGCGCGTGGTTGATCCCGCCCCCGCAGCCAAGCTCGAACACGTCGCCGCGCGCAAGCGGCACCACCGCCGCGCGGCGCTTCATCACCTGGCCCTGACTGCACGCGCAAGTGATCAAGCGCGGCATCACCTTCGCTTCGTACCAGTCTGACAAACCCATCGCGCACGTCCCCTCTTTCGCGTCAGGACAAAGCGTGCCACCTTATCGCCCGGTTGCCAAATCGGCTTTCTGGGAGGGATGCCAGTCATGACCACGACCCACACCAATGCGCCCGCCGCGCAGCCCCGCTTCCGGCTTCATCCAAAGTTGTGGATCGGCGCGGCGATGCTTCTTGCTTTCCCCGCACTGGGCACCGCGATGAGCGCCGAGGTCAATTGGGGTGCAGAGGATTTCGCCGCGATGGCGCTGATGCTCGGCCTGCTGTGCGCCGCGATCGAGGCGGCGCTGCATTTTCTTGCCACGCCCATGTGGCGGATCGCGGGCATCGGGCTTGGCGTGTTGATGTTCCTGACGCTGTGGGCGCACCTTGCAGTGGGTGTCTTCAACTAGGCGGGAACCTCTTCCCCGCGAAAATCGAACACGCGGCCCGATTGCGCAGGCGTCAACCGCGACAGCACACCGATCAGGTTTTGCGCAGCATCCTGCGGGCGGGTAAGTTGCCCCTCCGCCAGCCCCGACTGGAACGGCACGGACAGCGCCGAGTCCACCGTGCCCGGATGCAGGCCCACGATCACGCTGCCCGGATGCGTGCGCGCCATTTCGAGCGCGAAATTGCGCAGCAGCATGTTGAGCGCGGCCTTGCTCGCGCGGTAGGAATGCCACCCGCCAAGCCGATTGTCGCTGATCGATCCCACCCGCGCAGATAAAGCAGCTAAGGTGAAGGCCCGCCCGCGCGGCATAATCCCCAGCATGTGCTTGGCGATCAGTGCGGGGCCGATCGTGTTGAGCGCGAAAACCTCGGCCATGCTGGCCGGATCGAGCCGCCGGTAAGTGCGTTCAGGCCCCGTGCCGTCCGCCAGCGTCAGCACCCCGGTCGCCGCGATCACCCATTCGGGCGGATCGGCGCGCATCATCTCGGCGGCAGCAGCGATGCTCGATTCGTCGCAAAGATCGAAGGCAAAGCCGCGTATCTGCTCGCCTTCGAAGGCTATGCCGCTGCGCGATCCGGCGTAGATCGTCTCGCATCCGCTGCGCGCAAAGGCATCGCACAGCGCCTGCCCGATCCCGCCGCTCGCGCCAAATACGCAGACCTTGCGGGGAATGCCGATTGCGCCCTGTCCTACATCATCCATCGCATCTAAATGGTCCCGATGATGCAGCGGTTCCCGATCTTTTCTGCTCCTTGTCCGGCGCCTTTTGCCGTGGGGGGTTTTTCTGCTTCTGGACAGTGTCTCATGTGTCTCCAACACGCAGGCTGCTGAATGGCGCTCAACCCTTGTGCGAAACCCTGCAACATTCGACAGTCACCGCCCGCTTGCGCGCGCGCGCGATGCCGCTAGATAGAGCGCAACACGCAACCGGGATCACGTAATGGCGACCTTCACTCTCCCCAAGAATTCCAAGATCAATGCCGCAGGCAAGGTCCACAAGGCGGACAGCGGCCGGGTGAAGGCGTTCAAGATCTACCGCTACGATCCCGACAGCGGCCAGAACCCGCGTTACGACAAGTTCGAAATCGATCTCGACCAGTGCGGTCCGATGGTGCTCGACGCGCTGTTCAAGATCAAGAACGAGGTCGATCCCACGCTGACCTTCCGCCGTTCGTGCCGCGAAGGCATTTGCGGTTCGTGCTCGATGAACATCAACGGCAAGAACGGCCTTGCCTGCACCACCGCGATCGAGGATCTGAAGGGCGAGATCCGCATCACCCCGCTGCCGCACATGGACGTGATCAAGGACCTCGTTCCCGATTTCACGCATTTCTACGCGCAATACGCCAGCATCCGCCCGTGGCTGCAAACCGTGTCGCCCACGCCCTCTGGCAAGGAGCGGCTGCAATCGCCCGAACAGCGCGAGAAGCTTGACGGGCTTTACGAGTGCATCCTGTGCGCCTGCTGCTCGACTTCGTGCCCGTCCTACTGGTGGAACTCGGACAAGTTCCTTGGCCCGGCGATCCTGCTTCAGGCCTACCGCTGGCTCGCCGACAGCCGCGACGAGATGACCGGTGAGCGTCTGGACGATCTGGAAGACCCCTTCCGCCTCTACCGCTGCCATACCATCATGAACTGCGCGAATGTGTGCCCCAAGGGGTTGAGCCCTGCCAAGGCGATTGCCGAGACCAAGAAGATGATGGCCGAACGGGCCATCTGATCCGGTGAGCTTCAAGGACGAGGTTTTCGAACACGGGCCATGCCCCGACAACCCCGGCTGGAACCGCTGGGATCTCAAGGACCAAACGCTGTTCAATGGCGCGGTGATGGGCAAGCTCATCACCCGCGTCGATGAGGACGGCAAGGCCCGCCTGCGGATGTTTCCCGAGCGGCGGCACTGCAACCTGCAAGGCATCATCCACGGCGCGATCACGCTGTCGCTGATCGATATCGCGCTGTTCGTGACGATGCACCGGATCGGCACGGGCAACGCCGGGCCTTCGGTGACGCTGGAGCTGTCGAGCCAGTTCGTCGGCGGCGGCGATCCTGCGCGGCCGCTCGATGCCGTCACCGAGATTGTGCGCGAAACCGGCAAACTGGTGTTCGTGCGCGGCCTCGTGGTGCAGGACGACGACGTGGTCGCCAGCTTCTCGGGCATCGTGCGCAAGATGCAGGCCCGCGGCTGAATCAATGCCCGGACTGATCGCCCGCTACGATGCGCTGATCGCGAGCGGCCAATTGCGCGCCGACCCCGACCAGCGCGCCGCTGCCGAGCGGTTGGCGCGGTTGCAGGATGAACTGGAAGTACCGCCGCCCAAGCGCGGGCTGTTTGCCCGGCTGACGGGCAGCCGCGATCCCGCTCAGCCCCCGCGCGGGGTCTATCTGTGGGGCGGCGTCGGGCGCGGCAAGTCGATGCTGATGGACCTGTTCGTCGAAACGCTGGCCATCCCCGGCAAGCGCCGCGTCCATTTTCACGCGTTCATGCTCGAACTCGACCGGCTGATCACCGCAGCGCGCAAGTCGGAGCAAAGCGACCCGCTGATCAGCGTTGCCGAAGCGATGGCGCGCGACGTACGCTGTCTCGCCTTTGACGAGATGGTCGTCACCAACACCGCCGATGCAGCGATCATGGGGCGATTCTTTACCGCGCTGATGGACGCCGGCACGGTGATCGTCACCACCTCCAACCGTCCTCCGCGCGATCTTTACAAGGATGGATTGAACCGCGGGCTGTTCCTGCCCTTCATCGACCTCGTCGAGGCGCAGATGGACGTGCTCAGCCTCAACGGGCCGGTGGACTATCGCCGCGACCGGATCGGCGGGCTGGCAATGTGGCACGCGCCGCTTGGCGATGCCGCAACCGCGCAGGTGCGCGAGGCTTTCTTCCGGCTTACCGATTTCGCCCCCGAGGACGCGGCAAATGTGCCTTCGGGCGAGCTCGATCTGGGCGGCGGACGGACGCTGCACGTGCCCAAGTGCCTTAAGGGCGTGGGCGTGTTCAGCTTCAGGAAGCTGTGCGGCGAAAATCGCGGCGCTGCGGACTACCTCGCGATCGCGCGCGCGTTTCACACGGTCATCCTTGTCGGCATTCCGAAAATGGGTCCGGAAAACCGCAATGAAGCGCTGCGGTTCATCAAGCTGATCGACGCGTTATACGAGCACCGCGTCAAGCTGTTCGTCACCGCCGCCGCCGCGCCCGAGGCATTGTATCAGGCAGGCGACGGCGCGTTCGAGTTCGAGCGCACGGTCAGCCGCCTTAACGAAATGCAGAGCGAGGAATACCTCGCGCTCGGCCACGGAACCGAGGATTAGTCTCTGGCACCCAGCGCTTTCAGCGACTTCTCCAGCATCAGCAGCTGCCACAGGCTGCGCGAATGATCGGCGCGCCCTGCGATATGCGCCTCGGCCAGCGTGGCAATCGCTGCGGGCTTAAAGAACCCGGTCTCGGCCAGAGTGCCCGCGGCAATCCCCCGCGCCGCGCCTGAAAGCGGGCCACGAAGCCATTCGGCGATCGGGGTGACGAAACCCTGCTTGGGCCGATAGAGGATATCGCTCGGCAGATAGCGTTCGAGCGATTTCTTGAGGAGATATTTGCCCGTGCCCCCACGCACCCGCATCGCCTCGGGCAGCCGCGCGGCAAACTCGACCAGGCGATGGTCGAGCAGCGGCTCGCGCGCTTCGAGGCTCACTGCCATGCTGGTGCGGTCGACCTTGGTCAGGATGTCGCCGGGCATCCAGAACGTGAGATCCGCATATTGCGCCCGGTCGAGCCCCGAGCGCCCCGGGGCTGAACGCATCAGCGCGATCAGCTCGTCCTCGGCACGAAAGCCTGCAAGGCTGGCGGCAAAGCTGTCGGAATAGAGCGCACGGCGCGCCCCCGGCAGCGTTACCGAGAGGCCGCGGGCATAGCCTTCCTCCCCGCTCTCGGCGAGCGCGAGGAGCGTCGACTTGGCGCGCAAGGGTCGCGGCGCCCAGTCGGCCTTGGGCCATGCGCGGCCCAATGCTCCGAACAGCGGTGTGCGAAGTCCCGCAGGCAGCACGGACCGCGCGCGTTCCTCGTGATGATGGAACACCTGCCGCCGGTATCCGCCGAAAGCCTCGTCCGCCCCGTCGCCTGAAAGCGCCACCGTCACCCGCTCGCGCGCCAGCTGGCACACACGCCAGGTCGGCAGCGCGGAGGCATCGGCAAAGGGCTCGTCGAACATCCCCGCCAGGGCGTCGATCGCACTGAAATCATCGGTCGCGACGATCCGCTCCTGATGATCGGCGCCGAATTTTGCGGCGACCTGACGGGCATAGGACGTCTCGTCATAGGCGGCGACATCGAAGCCGATCGAGCAGGTCTGCACCGGCGATGGACTGGCTTCGGCCATCAGCGCGACAACGCCCGAACTGTCGACCCCGCCCGACAGGAACGCCCCCAAGGGCACATCGGCGACCATCCGCGACCGCACTGCATTGCGCAGCAGTTCGGCGAGTTCCTGCGACAGGTCGGCTTCGCTGCCGCGCGCGCGCGCGCTGAAATCGATGTCCCACCACCGCTGCGGGCGGCCCGGCGCCTTGCCCTGCTCCAGCAGCCAGAAGTGTCCGGCGGGCAGCTTTTCGACCCCGGCAAGAATTGCATGGCTGTCGGGCACATAGCCCCAGGCCATGTATGCCTCGATCGCCTGCGGGTTGATCCGGCGGCGCATCAGGGGGTGGGCAAGCACGCCCTTCAACTCCGAAGCGAAGGCGATGCTGCCATCGGACAGATGCGCGATGAACAACGGCTTCACCCCGAACCGGTCACGCGCGAGAAACAGGTGGCGCGCGGCAAGATCATAGATCGCAAAGGCGAACATCCCGTCGAGACGCGACAGGCAGTCAGGCCCCCATCTGGCCCAGGCGGCGAGGATCACTTCGGTATCGCCATTGGTGCGGAACACGAACCCCGCGCCTTCCAGCTCGCGGCGCAGTTCGCGGAAATTGTAGATCTCGCCATTGAAGATGATCACCGCGCGCCCGTCGCTTGCATGCATCGGCTGCGGCGAACCGGCGACATCGATGATCGACAGCCGGCGGTGGCCAAGGCCCACCCCGTGATCGGTCCAGACCCCCGCCCCGTCAGGCCCGCGGTGCGCGAGCGCATCGCACATTCGCGCCACCCGCGCCGGGTCGACCGGCTTGGGGGTTTCGGCGTGGAAGATTCCGGCGATTCCGCACATGTTCGGGCGGGCCTAGAGCAGCAGCGTGGCGGCAGCAACGCCGCTTGCCGCGATGATGGCGACGCCCGCGACGCGTGGCGTCAGCTCCAGCATTTCCGCCTTTGCCACCCAAGGCCACCGCGCGATTGCATCGACACGCCAGCCATAGGTGTCAGGCTCGCGCTCGACATAGCGCCATGCGGCCCCCAGCAGCACCCCCAGAACGATGGCGAAGAACACCCAGCCATAGACGATGTGGTCGAACCCGGTCGCGCGCTCTGCCCCCACATATTGCGCGACATAGATCGTCGCCCAGGCGCGCACCCCGTTGGCGAGGATCGGCACGACCACGCAGGCCGCCATGAATGCAGCGCGCGTGCCGGGTCGCTCGAACCGCGTGGCGCACACCAGCACGCCCAAGGTGACCATCGCGATCAGGAATTTGACCCCCGAACAGGCCTCGGCAACGACGAACAGTCCAGCGGGGGTGTCAATGTATATCCCGTCGATCTGTGCGGGGATGCCGCTTGCATGGGTCAGCGCAATCGCGATCTCGGCGGTGACGGCCTGCAGCGCGGGGATGATCTCGTCGCCGAACGGAACCATGAAGGCGGCAAAGGCGATCGGCAGCGCAAGCACCAGACTGACGCGCACGCCCAGCACGCAGACGACCGCGGCCTGCACCGCGCCGACCGCTCCGGCTTGCGCGACCAGATTGATCCCCAGCACCTCACCGATCCGCCAGACGCCAAGCGCCGCGACGACGGCAAGCAGCCCCGGCCAGAAAGGTCGCGGCGAAAGTCCGGCAAGCGTGTCTTTTTTCAACGCCACCAGCCAAACGATGATCGCGGGAATTAGCAGCAGGTGGTTATAGGTATCGATGTTCCACCACTGGTGCGCCATCGCGCGCCAGCTTTCCCCGGTCGTAAGCCCAAGCGCGATGATGCTTGCGGCCAGCACGGCCAAGGGCATGTGCCAGGCCTGTGGCAGCCGCATCGCGGGCCGATCCGGATGGATAAGCGCGGCATCATGCGGCATGGCGGCGGCCTTGTCTCGGCGCGGCAATCAATCCGGCAAGCGGCGCCATCATCGCCTCCCACGCGTGATGGTCTCGCACAAAGCGCCGCGCGTTCGTGCCGATCGCGCCAGCAACGTCGGGGGTGGAAACCAGTTCGGCAATTCGCGCGGCCATCATCGCAGGATCAGGCGGAGACACCAGCCAATGCGTGCCGTCCGTCGCGGCGATCCCGGTCGCGGCCTCGGGGGTAAGGACGACAGGCCGCGCCATCGCCATCGCTTCCAGCACCTTGTTCTGCACTCCGCGCGCGATCAACAGCGGGGCAAACACCGAATCGGCGCCGGCGATGAAGGGCCGCACGTCGGGCACGCTTCCCCACACCCGCACGCCCGGCGCGCCGTCATATGCTGCCAGTTTCGCGGTGGGATTACGGCCGACGACATGGAACATCGCTTGCGGAATCCGCGCACGCAGCACGGGCAGCAGCGCCTCGATCACCCATAAGGCCGCCTGTTCGTTGGGCCGGTAATCCATTTGCCCGGTAAAAACGAAATGCGGCCCCCTCGCTGCGGCCAGATCAGGGTGCGGCGCGGTGACGGCAGGATCGAAGAAGGCCGCATCGATGCCGTTGCCGATGACCTGCACCGCGACCGCATCGGGGGTTTGCAGACGGCTGCGATACAGCGCGGCTTCGGCCTTCGAAATCAGGATCGTCGCATCCGCACGGCGGCCAAGCCGTTCTTCCTCTGCCGCCAGCAGCCGCGCCTCGCGCGCGTTGAGCCAGATACGTTCGCCGGCCTTGGCATAGCTTTCGAATTTCGCGCTATCGACATCGCACAGGTCGATGATCACGCGGCCTTTGAAATCGGCCGGGACATATTGCCCCATCTGTCCCGAAAATACGACGATGGCATCGATCGCCTGGGTGGCAATCGTCTCGCGCACCCATGCGGCAAGCGTTCGCGAGTGAAACGCGGTGAGACTGACAGGCTTGCCCGACAGCACCGCTTCGACCCCGGCGAGCGCGAGCGGTTTGGTGCGCGGGGCGATACAGGTCGATGCGGCAAGATGGCACAGCGCCCGGTCGGCTGCGGCATCGCCCTCTCCGAAGCACCCCACGTGCACCGGCCCAAGCCGTGCGAGCGCCTTGAGCAGATTGTGCGAACGGATCCGGTCGCCGCGGTCGGGCGGAAATGGCACGCGGTGCGCAAGGAACAAGACG
The DNA here is from genome assembly GCF_001663175.1 of Erythrobacter neustonensis. NCBI lineage: Bacteria > Pseudomonadati > Pseudomonadota > Alphaproteobacteria > Sphingomonadales > Erythrobacteraceae > Erythrobacter > Erythrobacter neustonensis. Next base: position 2,753,363 of record NZ_CP016033.1, read on the forward strand.
CCGGCCATCAGGCGAGCCCGCGCGCGATCCACGGCCCCAGCGTGTTCGCGACCGGCAATGGCAGTTTCTTCCACAAGGCGATCTTGCGGCTGTAGCCCTCGTCGGTCGGATCGATGTTGCGCGGCCTACTGCCCGGCGCGCTCCACGCGCAATAGGTCAGCGGTTCGGGCGCGAAACCCCAGTTCTTCTTGAAGGCGAAGGGCCCGCTGCCTGTTTTCGAGCGGCCGAAATCGAACCGGATCATGCCGCGCGCGCGCGCATGACGCATCAGTTCGAAATACATCACTTCGTTGGCGCGCGCGCCGCGTGCGGCGAACACGCCCCCGCCCCAGAACGGCATGACCGCGCCGCCGTGGTAGAAGCTCAGCACGCTGGCAAGCGGCCTGTCGTCCTGCCACACAGTCAGAATGTCGCTGTGATCGGGAAAGGCATCGATCATCGCGCGGAACAGCGCCTTGGGAAAGACCGGGGTGCCAAGGTTGCGCACGCTGGCGCTGTAACAGGCGTAATGCGCGGCGAGATCCTGCGCGCTGCGGCCCACGGTGACGCGGTGGCCGAAACCCAGACCCTTGCGCACCTCGGCGCGGGCCTTGCGGGGGATGGCGAGCAATTCCGCCTCGTCGTCGGAAGCGAGCATCCGGGCAAAGCCGCAATGCTTATCCGACCAGCTTACCCAGCCCGCCGGCACGGTGCCGCCGCGCAATTCGATGCTGGCAAACCCCGCATTGCGGGCATGGGCCTGCGCCGCTTCGGCAAGCTGACGTTCGGCCGCTTCGCTCGTCGCCAGAATGCCGCCGCCCACGCCGAACCCGCTCGACACCAGCGCCTTGCCGAACAAGCGCGACCGCACTTCGGTCAGCGGCAGCCAGCCGGTCACCGCGCCAAGCCGCTCGGCCAGCAGGCCGAATTGGCGCTGGCGAGACCCCGATGCCACGCCGGTCAGCCAGGCGGGGCGGTGAAACAGGCTTGCGCCTGCGTCCGCGACAAAGCCTTCGATCCGGCGCACGTCCTGCGCATCGTTGAAATCGAGCGCGCGGATCGTGGTCGCGGCCCTGAGCGGCGCGTTCATTGCACCGTCTCGGCGAGGCTGGCGGCCAATTCTCCGGCGCGTGCGGCCTCGCGGTGCGCAATCATGTCCATCCGCCCCCAGCGGAAATCCTGCACCAGTCCGCGCAGCTTCCCCGCCATCTTGGCAAGCCCGGTATAGTGCCGGAAGCGCGAGCGCAGCGGCGCATGGCCGACCCGTGGCTGATCTGGATCGACCTCCCACGGATGGAAATAGAATACCGCCGGGCGGCCTTCCTCGCGGTTGACCTGGCGAATCGCCCAGCGCGAAAAGGCGTAAGGCAGAACGCGGAAGAACCCGCCCCCGCCCGCCGCCACACGCCGCCCTCCAAGGATTGCGGTGGTCACCGGAATTTCGATCATCGACGACCACGGCAGCGGGCGAAAGGCAAAGCGCGGCGCTTCGGGCCAGCCATAATGATCGTGCACCACCGGCGCGACGCTGGAGGAATAGGCGTAGCCCTGTTCGGCGAGTTCGGCAAAAGCCCAGGGCGTGCGGTGATCGATCGAAAAGCTTGGCGCGCGATAGCCGGTGACCGGAACGCCCCCGGCATCCTCGATCGCGCGGCGGGCCTTGCGGATATCCTCGGCGAATTGCGCGCGGGTGAAATTGAACACGCGCGCATGGTCAAAGCCGTGACTGGCGATCTCGTGCCCGGCCTCGACGATCCGGCGCACGATCTGCGGATGGCGCTGTGCGACCCAGCCCAGCGTGAAGAAGGTCGCCTTGACATCGGCTTCGGCAAACAGATCGATCACGCGGTAGACATTGTCTTCGACGCGGGTGCGAAGCGAATCCCATTCGCTGCGCGCAATCACGTTCTCGAATGCGCCAACCTGAAACCAGTCTTCGACATCAACCGAGAGGCCGTTGACGATGACCGGGGAGCTGACAGGAGGAAAGGGAGCATTCATCGCGTCACGCGGCCCTGCGCGACGGGTCTTCCTCAAGCCATTCGATCAGCATCGTCAGCACGTGACGGAAGGATTGCTCCTGCTCCTCAAGCCGCGCTTCGATCCGTTCGAGCGCCGCGGCAAGCCGGGCCTCGGCAATCCGCACCTGCTCGGCCGAATACGTGTCGTCGTTGCCGCCCTGGCCCGCATTTCCCGCAGCCTGAAGCTCACTGATCGCAGCTTCAAGCTCGGCCGTGCGCGAATCGCGTTCGGCCAGCAGCGCGGCAACCTCGGTCGCGGCCACGCCGGCCTGATGGCCCGCAGACCGTTCGACGCCGCCCGGCGCTGCCATACCGCCCGGTGCAGGCGTTGCCGATCTGTGCGAGGGGCTGCCACCGCGCGCACCGCGGTTTTGATCGGCTGCCATCTCGGCAATCACATCGCCCAACATCGCTACGCTCAAGACTTCGCGCGCTTCGATCGCACCCAGCAGCAGCAGCCGGTTCATCACCTGATTGACCCGGCGCGGGATGCCCCCCGTCTGTTCGTAAAGCGCATCGAGCAGACCTGGCTCGAACCCCGGATGCCCGTTCCAGCCGACATGGCTCAGCCGGTGTGTGACGTAATTCTCGACCTCGCCCGCATCGAGCGCTTCGAGATGGTGCGATGCGATGATCCGCTGACGCAGTTGCTCAAGCCCCGGATGCTGGGCCAGCGTCGCGCGAAATTCGGGCTGGCCGAGCAGCAGGCTTTGCAACAGCGGATGCGCGCCCAGCTGGAAATTCGACAGCATGCGCAACTCTTCGAGCGCTGTCAGATCGAGGTTCTGGCATTCGTCCACCACAAGCAGACAGCGCCGTCCGGCCCGCGCCTCGTCCTGCAGGAAGCGTTCGATCGCGCCCAGCGCGCCCGCCTTGTCATGGCCCTCAACCTGAAGCCCGAAGGCCTGTGCGACCACGTGAACGATTTCCGCCCCGTCGAGCGCGCTGGTCACGACCTGCGCTGCGGTCAATGCGGCAGGATCGATCCGCTCCATCAGGTGCGCCACCAGCGTCGACTTGCCCGCGCCGACCTCGCCGGTGATGACGATGAAGCCTTCACCCTGGCCCAGGCCATAACCGAGATAGCTCATCGCCTTCTTGTGGCTGACGCTTTCGAAATAGAATTGCGGGTCGGGGGTCAGCTGGAAAGGGCGCCCGGCGAAGCCGTAGAAGTTCTCGTACATGTGCCTTTGCACTCCGATCAGAAATCGTACCGCAGGCCGACCAGTGCCGTGGCAACGGCAAAGTCCTGCGCGGTGAATTCGCTGTCGACATAATCGACCGCAATTGCGGCGCGCCCGGTCAGACGCTGGGTGAGCGCCTGATTGTATGCCGCCGACCCGCCGATGGCAGTCACATCATTGTTCCCGCCGCCTGCACCGTCGAACCAGTTGATATAGGCGTTGGTGGTAAAATTCGCGTTAGGGCCAAGCTGGCGGGAAAGACCGCCGGTGACGTAGTAGCTTTCGTCGGTCAGACCGTTGACCGGGGCCAGCACCGTGCCGGCTGCCGCGATGAAGGTGCGCCGGTCATAGCCTGCGCCCAGCGCCGCCGTGGTCCGCCCGACCTGCCGTTGGTACGACGCGCGCACGCCGCGCCCGCGGAACGCCGCCGAGCGCACCGAACCCAGCGCACCGACGATCGCCTGACCTTGCGTGCCGCTGACCAGCCCGCCGAAATCACCCGTCACCGGATTGCGGATCGCCTCGAAATCGGTGTCGAGCGCGGCGAGGCCGTTGTTGATGACACCGCCAAATCCGCTCACCCCGTCATAGGCGGCAAGCGCAAAGCTGCTGCGCTGGCTGGGGACATAAGTGAAAGTGCCGTAATACGTCGTCGAATCGTAACGCCGTCCCACGGCAGCCGACAGATTGGTGCGCGAGGACGGGCGCCACAACACGCCGACATCCCACAACAGGCCGTCGACCGCAAAGGCGATCCGGCGCGGCGCGCTGCTGTCGGTGACCAACCTTCCATCGGGCCCGCGCACCGCATTGCCATTGGCATCGCGCAGTGCATCGCGGCTCGAAATCTCGACATCCTCGTAGCCTGCGCCCGCGACCAGTGCGAGGCTTTGCGACACCGGCACGGTCACGTCGCCGCGCACGTAAAGATCGCGCACGCGCTGATCGAGATTGCTGATGTCTTCCTGAAATCCGCCCGCTGTCACGGCAACGCCCACCGGCAGCGGTTCACCCGCCCGCGTGCCTGCGCGCACCTGTCCCATATAGGTCATCGAATCGTCGAACACATCGACCACATTGCCCGCCTGCGTCACCAGCGCGTTGTCGGCTTCGAAACGGTTATAGCCCACCCGCGCCACGCCTTCGACCGCAACATCGCCCACGCGGGTCGTCAGGCTGGGCCCGGCATAGGCGGAATAGATCCGGCTTTCGGCATCCTCGCGCACCAGCGGATTGGCAGTCACGCCGCCGCTCGCATCCACCCGGCTGCGCGACGCCAGCGCGCCCGCTTCAAGGTTCAGCGTGCCGGGCACCACAGCCAGCGCGCCGCGCGCAATCCCGCTGATCGTGGTGGTATCAATCGCCTCGTCGCCGTAGCCGATATTGCGTTCATACCGCACCGAAACCGCAGCCCCGCTGTTTCGGCCTTGCAGATTGATGTCCGCCCCCACCGCAACCTGCGTGAATGTCACCACGTCATTGCCCGGTGTGATTTCCGCCGAAACGACCTGTGCAACCTCGATATAGGGCTGGACGATCCGCTGCGTGCGCTGACCGGCACCCGCACCTTGGCCCTGGGCCTGACCCTGCCCCATATCCTGCGCCTGCGCGAAAGCGGGCGCGCCGGTCGCAGCGAGCATTCCGGCGCCCAGCAATGCGGCGGCGAATTTTCCGGCACGCATGATCAATTCCCCTTCGTGCCGTATGAGCCGAACCGACGCCCGGACGTGTTGTAGCGTGCCGCATTGAGCAGCAGCTTGATGTCGCTGCAGGCCGACAGCAATTGCTGCGCATCCTCGAGGCTTGCCCGGCTGGTCTCGTCCGCCCGCGCCACTAGCAGCGCCTGCCCGACATGCTGGGCAAGCTCGGCTGCGGGCGACGCGGCGAGCGCCGGCGGCGTATCGAAGATCACGATCCGCTCGCCCGCGCCTTGCGTCAGCCGGTCGAGCACGGCGGCGGTATGCGCGCTGGCAAGGTATTCGGCGTCGCGCGAACTGGCGGTTCCGGCAGGCAGCACGAACAAGCCGTCGATATCGGTGCGCACCACAAGGCTTTCGGGCGCAATCGCGGGATCGGCGAGCGCGTCCATCAATCCGCGTTCAGCGGCAATCCCGAGCCGGTCGGCAATGCCGGGTTTGACCACATCGGCATCGACCAGCAGCACTTCGAGGTCGCGTTCCGCGGCGAGCGCAATCGCGAGATTGGTCGCGCAGTAGGTCTTGCCCTCGCCCGGCAGCGGCGAACACACCAGAATGCGCCAAGCCAGCGGATTGCCGCTGCTGCGCGCATCGGCGAGCAGTTCGCGCTTCACGATGCGGAATTCTTCGAGCAGCGCGGTCACCGGCTCTTCGGGAACGATCAGCCCCGCATCACGCAGGTGATCGCGGTCGATCGCGGCCATCGGCCCTGTGAACGCCACCGCAGCGCGCGGCGCTTCCCCGGTTGCACGGGGGGGAACGGCGTGGGCCGCAGTCGCAGGCGCTGCACCGGGTTGCGGTTGTGGTTGCGGGGGGGCCTGCGTGCGCCGCAGATTTTGCGGCACGGGTGGCACCTTCAGAGTGTCATCGCTGTGCACGACGCCGCGGCGCGGACCAAGGCCGTAGGCCGCATCCGCGCGCTCGAATAGCGATACCGGGCGGGCGCCCTCGCGGTTGATCTTGCCCTGATCGGTCATCGTCTTTCCCCGCCCTCAGGCCATCGCCCCGACCGAGACGAACTCGATCGCGAGCAGAATCACGAACATTGCGGCAAGCCCGGCGCAGGCCCCGCCAAATTGCTTCAAGCGCCGCGCTTCGACCGCGCGGGCGGCATCCGACACGGTCAGCGAAATCGCCCCGATCACCGGCAGATCGAGCGCGCGTTCGAGCTTTTGCGGCGTGGCGAAGCTCGATTTGAGCTGGCTCAGCCCATAAGCGACCGCCACCCCTGCCCCGATCCCTGCAATCAGCACGCCGAGCAGCAAGAGCGGACGGTTGGGCGCGGCCGGCTTTTGCGGAACACCAGGCTGCTGGATGATGTCAAACCGGAACTGGCTCGCCTTGTCCTCGACCTGCCCGCGCGTGCGCAGCGCCTCGCGGTCTTCGAGCAGCTTTTCGTAATTCTTGCGCAGCACGTCATAATCGCGGCTGATGCGGTTGGCTTCGGCAGCGACCGCAGGCTCGCTTGCCTGACTGGCGATCAGTCCTGCGGCATTGCTCTGCAACGCCGCGCGCCGCGCCTGAAGCGATTCCACGCTTGCCTGGCGTTCGCTGCGGATCGCGACCAGCGAGGCATAGGCCGGGTTGGGCGCGCCGCCCGCATCATCGCCTGCAGCAGCCGCCTGACGCGAAAGGATCGCGACCTGCCGGGTGGTCGAGACGACATCGGGGTGGCTGTCAGTCAGCCCGCGTGCACGCAGTTCGGCCAGCTGGGTTTGCGCCTGCTGGAGCGCGGCGCGCGGCCCGGTGGCATCGCGTCCGCCGACGACGGTGCGCGGCGTGCTCGAAATCTGCCCGGAAATCGCCGCCAGCCCGCTTTGCGCGGCGGCCAGATCGGCTTCGACATCGCGCAGTTCGGCGCGGGCCTGCTGAACCTTGCTCGACAGGCTGTCCGAGCCGCCGACCAGATCGGGGTACTGCGCCTCGAACGCCAGACGGCGCTGTTCGGCCTGCTCAAGCTCGGCCTTGCGTTCGCCGAGCTGGCGGTCGAGGTCATCGATTGCCGAGGTGATCCCGGCGCGGTTGCCGAGGATGTGTTCCTCGCGCAGGATGTCGAGCAGCTTCTGCACCACGTCGCGCGCCAGCACGGCATTCTGCGCGTCGGTGAAATCGCTTTTCCCGATCTCGGCGGTGATTTCGAACAGGTTGTCCTGCTCGCTCGTGACCTTCACCCGCTTTTCCAGATCGGCGATCGCCGCATCGATCGCACCGCGCCCGCTCAAGCCCTCGCCAAGCTGCGTCGCGGTGACCACCTTTTCGAGGTTCTTTGCGCTCGACAACGTCTGGCGCACGCGCAGGATCTCTTCCTTGCCGTCCCCGGCGATGCCGAGCTGCTTGGAAAGCACATCCTGCACATCGACATAGACGCGCGCCTTGGATTCGTACTTGTTGGGAATCATCGAGACCGCGAGCCAGCCTGCCAGGCACACGCCCCAGGCGACCAGAATCGCGATCCAGCGCCGGTTCCAGACCGACCAGAGCGCCGCGCGCAATTCGTCGAAGATCTCGCTCATCGCCCTGCGCCGCGCCCTAGAACCGGCTCTCGGGGATGATGATCGTGTCGCCGGGCTTCAGCATCACGTTTGCGCTCGCATCGCCCTTGCGGATCAGATCGGACAGGCGCAGCCGGTATTCGGCCTGCGCGCCCTTCCCGCTGTCGAGACGGATCAGCTTGGCCCGATTTCCGGCCGCAAATTCATTGAGCCCGCCCACCGCGATCATCGCGTCGAGCACGGTCATGTTCGCCCGGAACGGCAGCGAGGCCGGTTGCGGCGTGGCGCCGATGATCCGCACCTGCTGGTTGAAATTGCCTTCGGGCGTGTTGACGATCACCGACACGATCGGCTGCTCGATATATTTCGCCAGTTCGCCCGCGATGTATTCCTGCAACTGGGTTGCGGTCTTGCCCACCGCCGGGATGTCCTGCACCAGCGGGATCGTCAGCCGGCCATCGGGGCGCACGCGGACCTTGTCGGCGCTGAGCTCGGGGTTACGCCAGACGTGAATCGTGATCTCGTCGAGCGGGCCGATGGTGTATTCCTCGGACGGGGCAATGCTGCCCGCGGCGTAGCTGGCTGCAGGAAGTTCCTGGCCAGCCCCACCGCACGCGGCGAGCATCGCGGCAAGCCCGCTGACAAGGGCAAGGCGGCTGATAGACGGAAATTGCAACATCGAAGGTCATGTCCTTGGCCATTTCGACCGGGCGGATCGCCGCGCCCGCAGCAAACCCTGCGAGACGAAAAAACGCCCGGTTATGGGGTTTCTTGTCGCGGGAAATGGTGAACATATTGTTAGTTATACAGGGCAGAATCCCGCCTCATCCCAAATCGGGACGGTGGTGCGCGCGCCTCTGCTATGCGCCTTGTGCGTCCTAGACCAGCAATTCGGCGGCAGGCCCATGACCCAGAAATGCACTGGGACTGGCGGTCGCGCCGTAAGCCCCGGCACAAAAGATCGCGACCAGATCGCCCACATCGGCATGAGGCATCATCGCGTTGTCGGCGAGCCGGTCCAATGGTGTACAAAGACAGCCGACGATGTTCACTTCCTCTGTCGGCTCCGCCCCGTATTGTGTTGCAATCGCAGAGGGATAATTGCGCCGCACCACCGTGCCGAAATTGCCCGATGCGGCCAATTGGTGATGCAGCCCGCCGTCGGTGACGAGGAATGTCGCCCCGTGACTGATCTTGCGGTCGATGATGCGGGCAAGATAGACCCCCGCCTCGCCCACCAGATAACGTCCCAGTTCGAGGCACAGGGCGGTGTCCGCCAGTGCTCCGGGCAGAGCCGCCACCCGCGCCGTCAAGGCATCGCCCACGCGTGCCAGATCGACCGGTGTATCCCCCGGAAAATAGGGGATGCCCAGACCGCCGCCCATGTTGAGCTTGGGACAGCCATGGCCGATCTCCTCGGTCAGCGCAGCGGCAAGATCGAGCACATTGCCCTGTGCCTCGATGATCGCATCGGCGGACAATGTCTGGCTTCCGGTGAAGATATGCAGGCCGCGCCATTCGGCCCCTTGCGCGATCAGCTGCCGGGCGAGCGCAGGCACGCGCTCGGCATCGACCCCGAACTGCTTGGCCCCGCCGCCCATCTTCATGCCCGATCCGGTCATCACGAAAGACGGATTGACCCGCACCGCAATGCGCGGCGCGATGCCAAGCCGCTGTCCGATCGCGAGCGCGCGCATCCCCTCGCCCTCGCTCTCGCAATTGAGCGTGACGCCCGCGCCGATCGCCGCCTCGAGTTCCTCGTCGCGCTTGCCGGGCCCTGCAAAGCTGATCCGGCGCGGGTCGATCCCGGCAGCCACGCACAGCGCAAGCTCGCCTGCCGAGGCGATATCGAACCCGTCCACCAGCGGCGCCATATGCGCGATCACCGCCGGGTGCGGGTTCGCCTTGACCGCGTAATTCAGCCCCACGCGCGCCGGCAGATGGGCGCGCAGCTGCGCGACCCGCGCATCGATCATCGCCTTTGAATAGACGAACAGCGGGGTGCGGCCGGCCTGGGCCACCCATTCGCTCGCACGGCGCCCTGAGATGGCAAGTTCGCCATCGATCGCGTCAAAACCGGGGGGGATCGGGCCAACGGGCTTCATGCGCCATGTTCCTTGTTGAGCTGCGCCTGCAATGCGGTGCGATCGATCTTGCCGTTGGGGTTCAGCGGCATCGCCTCGCGCCAGTGGATCATCTGCGGCTGCATGAAATTGGGCAGGTCGCGCCGCAGCCGTTGCGCCAGCGCCTCGCCACCCGCCGGATCGCCGCGCACCACCAGATGCACCGCCTGACCAAGCCGCGCATCGGGCACGCCCAGCGCAACCGCCTCGGCGGCAAGGCCGCTTGCGAGCACGGTCTCCTCGATCTCCTGCGGCGAGATGCGGTTGCCCGCGCTCTTGATCATCGCATCGCGGCGGCCCGCGAAATATAGCAGCCCGTCCGCATCGCGGCGCACGCGGTCGCCTGAAAACACCGCCATCCCGCCATAGCGCGAGGCCGCGGGCGCGGGTTTGAAGCGTTCGGCAGTGCGCGCTGCATCCTGCCAATAGCCTTGCGCCACCAGCGGCCCGCAATGCACCAGTTCGCCTTCCTCGCCGTCTGCAACGATGTCTCCGGTCTCGTCGACCACGAGGATTTCGGCAAAGGGGATCGCTGTGCCCATCGACGTGGGGTGCGCGTCGACCAGCGAAGGATCGAGATAGGTCGAGCGGAACGCCTCGGTCAGGCCATACATCGGAAATAGCCGCGCATCGGGAAACATTCCGCGCAAGCGCCGCACCAGTTCGAGCGTCAAGGCCCCGCCGCTGTTGGTCAGGCGGCGCAGCGATGCGCGCGCTTCGGCGGGCCAATCGGTTTCGGTCAGTTGCACCCACAAGGGCGGCACAGCGGCGAGCGTGGTCACACGGTGCCGGGCGCAGGCCTTGACCACGTCCTTGGGAAACAGGAAATCGAGCGGGGCGACGCTGCCGCCCGCATACCACGTGCTCAGAAGCTGGTTCTGCCCGTAGTCGAAAGACAGCGGCAGCACCGCGAGCGTCACGTCGTCCTCTGCCGATCCGAGATAGTGCGCCACGCTCATCGCGCCGAGCCACAGGTTCGCATGGCTCAGCATCACGCCCTTGGGCCGCCCGGTCGAGCCGCTGGTGTAAAGGATCGCGGCAAGATCCGCCGGATCGCCTGCGGAGGGGCCAAGCGTCCGCCCTGCGGACGTGGCCTGCAAAAGCGCCTCGTCTTCGCCGATCACCGCACAAGGCGCGGTCAGATCGCCCGGCTCGAGGGTGGCAAGCCGTGCGGGCGTCCCGATCAGCAAGGTCGCACCGCTGTCGGCCAGAATATGCGCGGCCTGCGCGCGTTTGAGCAGCGGGTTGATCGGCACATGCACCAGCCCCGCGCGCGCGGCGGCAAGCGGCAGGAGGCATGTAAGCTCGCCCTTGGCCGCCCAGCTTGCCACGCGCGCGCCCTTGCCGGGCACCTTGTGCGCCAACCATCCGGCAAGCATCGCGACACGCTGTCTTAACTGATTGTGGTTAAGCGTGCCCTCGCGCAAATGCAGCGCCGGCGCGCTCCCACGCCCCGCCGCCCCCGCCCGTTCGGCAAGGTGGTCAAGCGGGAAGGCAGCAGGCGTAAACAGGTGCGACATCGAGCGGAGCAATCTTCTTCAGTGATCGAAGCGCGGTATCACGATAGCGTTAACGTCTTGCAAGCCTTGACTGGCGCGCAAGGCCGCGCGTCCGTACCCGGCCCCTTCGACCGCACCGAATGGTTTGCGCTGCTGGCGCAGACGGGCCTGCTCCCGCTGGTAGTGACGGCCAGCGATAGCGGCGAAACAGCGGCGCTGGCATTGACCGAGAGCGGGGGCCGGATCGCCGGATTGCGAAACTGGTACAGCTTCATCTGGCGTGCGGCGGCGCCTGCCTCGCCGGCCGGCGACCGCCTGCTCGAAGCCATGGCGCGCAGCTTGAGACATCGCGGCTGGCGCGTCACGCTCGAACCCGTGCCGGGTGAAGATGGTGCGGCAGACCAACTGGCGCGCGCCTTTTGCGCGGCGGGATGGACGGTGCAGGTCGAGCCTTGCGACACCAACCACGTGCTCCCCGTGCGCGGCCGCAGTTTTGCCGAATATTGGCAGACGCGTCCGGGCGCGCTGCGAACCACCTTGAAGCGCAAGGCCGGCAAGGTCGCGGTCGAGGTGCTGACCCGGTTCGATCCCGCCGTCTGGGCCGAATACGAGGCGATCTATGCGGCAAGCTGGAAACCGGCCGAAGATTATCCCGCGATGCTGCGCAGCTTCGCCGAGGCCGAGGGCGCAGCCGGGCGGTTGCGAATGGGAATCGCGCGCGCGGATGGCATGGCCGTGGCGGCACAGGTATGGACTGTCGAAAATTCCGTCGCTTACATCCACAAGCTCGCACATCTTGAAAGCCACAAGCAACTGTCGGCAGGCACCACGCTCAGCGCCGCATTGTTCAGGCATGTTATCGACATCGACCAGACCGCGCTGATCGATTTCGGCACCGGCGATCAAAGCTACAAGGCCGACTGGATGGAAGCCGTCCGCCCGCGCTACCGGATCGACTGCCTCGATCCGCGCCAGCCCCGCGCCTGGGCGCCGCTCGCCAAGCGGAACCTCGCAAATTTGCGCGGGCTTGCAAAACTTGCGCCTGCGCGCAGCCATGGCTAAGCCCCGCGGCCGAGGCGACTGAGAGGGAATTTTTGCGCGCGATGACCACGTTTTCGAATATGGACACCGAAGCAGGCGGTGATGCGCTCGAAGCAGAGCTCAAGGCGCTGATCGGCGATGTGCTTGGTCTCGATGCGGCTCACGCACAGGCTTTCGGACCGGACACGGGCCTGTTCGGTCACTTGCCCGAACTCGATTCGATGGCGGTCGCAGGGTTGCTGACCGAGATGGAAGACCGGCTCGGGATCGTGATCGAAGACGACGATGTCGACGGCGAGATGCTCGAAACCTTCGGCGGGCTGCTGGCCTTCGCCCGCGCCAAGCTCGACCAGCGCTGATCCCCGTTTTCCCTGCCGCAAAGACGCGCCGCCAGTGATTTTCACCTGGAACCCCGCGCAGGACGACAGGGATGACAGCCCGCCCGAACTGCTGGTCGCCTTCGATCGCGGCAGGCGCGCGCGCGTTCTGGTTCTGCCCGCGTGGTTCGATGAGGCGAACAAGCTGCGCCGCCTCACGCTGGGCGTGATGCGCAACCTCGACGCCGCAGGGATCGACAGCCTGCTGCCCGATCTTCCGGGCTGCAATGAAAGCCTTGTTCCGCTCGAAAGCCAGACACTCGAAAGCTGGCGTGCGGCTGCGCAAGCCGCTGCGGCATCCTTGCGCGCGACGCATGTGCTCGCCATCCGCGCGGGCGCGCTGATCGCGCCATCCGCCTTGCCCGGGTTCCATTATGCCCCGCAAACCGGCCCGAAACTTCTCCGCGGGATGCTGCGCGGCGCGGCCATCGCGGCGCGCGAGGCGGGCAAGGTCGACACCGCGCAAAGCCTGCTCGATCACGGGCGCACCGCAGGATTGACACTGGGCGGATGGATGCTCGGGAGCGAAATGATCCGCGCGCTTGAAACTGCCGAGCCCGCCCCCGCGCCGGGGCAGTCCGCCATTCCCCAGAGCGCGATCGGCGGCGCGGGGCTATGGCTGCGGGCAGAGCCGGACGACGATCCCGATCAGGCCGAAAGGCTCAGCGCACTGATCGCCGCGAATTTCGGCGATCCGCGCGCATGAGCCGCCGGTCGCTCACCTTTGCCTGCGGAACCGACAGGCTCGCCGGAACGCTCGACATGGCGGAAGGCACCACCGGGCTGCTGATTGTCACTGGCGGCAACGAGGTGCGCAGCGGCGCGTTCGGTGGGCAGGCGCAGCTGGCAGCAAGGATCGCGGCGGCGGGCCACCCGGTGTTCCGGTTCGACCGGCGCGGGATCGGCGACAGCGAAGGCGAAAACGCGGGTTTCCGCGGCTCGGCCAATGACATAGCAGCCGCTCTTGCGGCATTTCGGGAACATGCACCGCAGCTTTCTCGCGTGATCGCTTTCGGGAACTGCGACGCGGCCTCCGCGCTGATGCTCTCGGGCGGCGCCGGCACCGATGGCCTGGTGCTGTCGAACCCGTGGACGATCGATCTGGCAGCGTCCGGCAGCGATGTCGCCCCGCCGCCGCCCGCGGCGCTGCGCGCGCGCTACTTGGAAAAACTGACCAATTCGCGCGAGATCATGCGCTTGCTGCGCGGGGGTGTCGACCTTTCGAAGCTGCGCAAGGGCCTACGCCACGCGCTGCGCGGCGCGCCCACGCGATCGAACCTCGCGCAGGACATGGAATCCGGCCTTGCAGGCTTTGCCGGGCCGGTCACGATCCTGCTCGCGTCCGAAGATCGCACCGCACAATTGTTCGAGGCCGCGTGGCCCGCTTCGGACCCGCGCCTGCGCCGTTGCCTAGGGGCAGACCACGCCTATTCCGCGCCGCCGCACCGCGCATGGCTGGAAGCGGAGTTGCTGCGCTGCCTGCGCGATTAGCGTTCGAACAGGCTCACCAGTTCGACATGCGTCGACCAGCGGAACTGGCCCACCGGGCGCAGTCTGGTCAGCCGGAACCCGGCCGCGCAGAGCACTGCCGCATCGCGCGCCCAGCTTGACGGGTTGCAGCTGACATAGACCACACGGCCAACCGCGCTCGCAGCGATTTCGGCCACCTGCGCACGGGCGCCCGCGCGCGGCGGGTCGAGCAGCACGCCGTCGAACCGGCCAAGCTCGTCGGGTTGCAACGGCGCGCGGAACAGATCGCGGTGCAGCGCCAGCACCGATCCGCCGGCGCGCGCCCCGGCGCTTTTGCAGGCCAGATGCGCCGCACGGTCGGCCTCGACTGCCAGAACCTTGCGGCCGCTACCCTCCGCGCCGCGCAGCGCGAAGGCGAAGGTGCCAAGCCCTGCAAACAGGTCGGCGACAACGCGCGCGCCCGAAAGCCATTCCGCGGCATCGCGCGCCATCGCGTGTTCGGCATCTTGGGTCGCCTGAAGAAACGCGCCCTGCGGCAGACCGACCGGCACGCCTGCCAGCGTCACGGTCACAGGCTCGGGCTCCCACAGGGTTTCCGGACCATATCCCTGATCGAAGGAAAGCCGCGCAAGCCCCTGATCGCGCGCGAAATCAAGCGCCGCTTCGGTGGCGTCGAGCCCTTCGATCGGGAAATGGACGAGGCTTGCATCCACGCCCTGATCGCACAGCGTCAACTCGATCCCGACCATCGCCTTGGGGCCGTGGCTTGCGACGAATTTGCGCAAGGGGGCGACCAGCGCGAACAGCGCGGGGTGCATGACGGGGCATTCGGCCAGATCGACCACGCGGTGTGCGCCGCCCTCGCGGTAGCCGACGACCGCGCCGCGCGCAGTGCGCAGGCCATGCAGGCCCGCCCGGCGGCGCGTCTCGGGCGGAGAGAGGTGGACGGGCAGAACCTCCTCCGCCGAAAGCCCCTGACCCTGCGCCGCGTGCAGCACCCGATCGCGCACGAAATCGCGCAGGACGCTATCGTCGGCATGTTGCAACTGGCACCCACCGCACACCGCGAAATGGCGGCACGGCGGGGTCTGGTGATGCGGACCCGGGGCGATGGCGCCATCTGGCGCGATCATGTCGCCGGGCACGGCGCCGCCGACATGGCGGCCCGATGCGGTCACGCCGTCGCCCTTGGCGGCAAGGCGGATAATGGGTTCTGACTGGCTCACAGCGCCGCCGCTAGCGCGCCTGCCACCTGTTGGGCAAGCTGCGATGGCGCAAAAGCGGGGCCTGCCCGCCGCGCCGCCTCGCCGTGAAGCCACAGCGCCTCGCACGCGGCGGTAAAGGGATCGCGGCCCGTCGCCATCCGGCTCGCCGCAATCCCGGCAAGCACGTCGCCGCTGCCCGCCATCGAAAGCCAGCTTTTCGCGGGCGGGGCAAGCGCAAGCCTGCCATCGGGCGCCGCGACGCAGCTGTCGGGCCCCTTGGCGAGCACGACCATCCCGCTTTCCCGTGCAAGCGCCAGTGCGCGGTCATGCCTTACCTCGGCAGTGATCCCGAAACTGAGGCACAGCGCCTCCAGCTCGCCATCATGCGGCGTGGAAAGCACGGGCGTGCCGGGGTGCAGCTGATCCGGCGAGAGGAGCATCAGCGCATCGGCATCGATCACCAGCGCGCGCGCATGTTGCACGGCGGCGGCGAGCTTATCGCGTGCGTCGTCGCTACGCCCGAGGCCAGGGCCGATCAGCACCGCCGCAATCCGCGGATCGCCAAGCGCCTCGCCAAGCGGACCCGTGTCGGTGACGATATCGCATGGCGTGCGCGGATCGGCGACATCCGCGAGCAGCTTCACATAGCCTGCCCCCGCGTGTTGCGCCGCGGCAGCCGCGAGCAGGCTTGCCCCCGGCATCGCGCCTGCAACGATGCCGAGCAGACCGCGCCGATACTTGTGACTGTCCACGGCGGGCGCGGCGATGGACGGCCGGCGGATCAGCTGCGCGGCGCCCGCCACGGTCGCGATGCCGATCGGGACAAGCCGCAGCTGCCCCATCCGCTCGCGCGCTGGCAGCCGCCAATGCGCAAACTTCCACGCCCCTAGCGCAAGCGTGAGGTCGAAGGCGGGAAGCCCGTCGTTCAAAACCGCACCACTGTCTGCCGAAACGCCAGAAGGCAGATCGACCGCCACCCGGTAACGATGCCGCGCCGCCAAATCACCCAGCAACCGCGCGTGTTCCGGCGCCAGCGGGCGCGCGAGCCCCGAGCCGAACAGGCAGTCGACAAACACATCGCCGTCCTGCGCCGCTGTCGAAGCGACCGGACCATCCCAGCGGGCACGCGCGTCCCGACTGGCGGCGGTGCGCGGCTCGAGCGGCGCGATCACCCTCACCGCATTGCCCGCCTCGCGCAAAAGCCGTGCCATGACATAGCCATCGCCGCCATTGTTGCCGGGCCCGCACAGCACGGTGACAGACCGGCCCGCAGCCACGCGCCGGATCCACTCCGCCGCACCCGCGGCCGCTGTCTCCATCAGGTCGCTGACCGAGGCTCCCGCATCGATCAGCGCCTGCTCGGCGGCGCGCATCTGTTCCGCCGTGAGAACCTGCGTCAGGCTCACGGCGCGGGCGTGGCAAGCGTTCCGCGCGCGATGCGATAGCGGTCGCCGCCAACCGCGAATTGCAGCGTGTCGCCCGTCTGCTCGATCACGACGCTCTCCGCCCCGTCGGCCGCGACCGGCACGCCGGTTGCCGGATCGAGCCGCATCCGCCGAAAGCCGCCATCGGGATGATGCAGGATCACCGCGTCGCCGCCCGCCACCCGTTCCAAAGTGCAATCCTCGGCGAAGTCCGCGCCCTGCCCGATCGCGCAGGCAATCGCCTCACCCTCGGGCGCGGGGCTGGTATCGCCGCACGCGCCGAGCAGCGCGAGCGCAACGCTGGCGCTAGATATCCGCAAAGACATGGGTTTCCGCCTTGGCTCCGGGGTGGGTGATCGCGCCGTCGCGGGCCTTGCCGACGATCTGGCTGTAACGCCACAGCGCGCCCGACTGGTAATCATTGGTGCGCGGCCGCCAGCGGGCGCGGCGCTCGGCCAGCACGTCCTCGGCCACTTCGAGATCGATGGTGCCGAGCGTCGCATCGATGCTGATGATGTCGCCATCCTCGACCAGCGCGATCGGGCCGCCATCGGCCGCTTCGGGGCCGACATGGCCGATGCAGAAGCCCCGGGTCGCGCCGGAGAAGCGCCCGTCGGTGATGAGCGCGACCTTCTCGCCCATCCCCTGCCCGTACAACGCGGCGGTGGTCGAGAGCATTTCGCGCATCCCGGGGCCGCCCTTGGGCCCTTCGTAACGGATGACGATAACGCAGCCATCGGCGATATCGCGGCTCTCGACGGCGGCGAAGGCATCCTCCTCGCAATCGAACACGCGCGCGGGGCCCGAGAACTGGAGCCGCGCCATGCCCGCGACCTTCACGATTGCGCCATCGGGCGCAAGGCTACCCTTCAGGCCCACCACGCCGCCGGTGGGGGTGATCGGGGTCTTCACATCGTAAAACACCTTCTGGTCTGGGTTCCAGGTGATCTCTTCGAGGTTCTCGCCGATGGTCTTGCCGGTGACGGTGATCGGATCGGGATCTAGGAACCCACCGTCGAGCAGCGTCTTCATCGCCATGTAGACCCCGCCCGCCTCGTGCATGTCCTTGGCGACATACTTCCCGCCGGGCTTCAGGTCCGCGATGTAAGGCGTTGATTTGAATATCTCGGCAACATCGAACAGATCGAAGTCGATCCCTGCCTCGCTCGCCATCGCGGGCAGGTGGAGCGCGGCGTTGGTCGATCCGCCCGTGGCAGCGACCACGCGCGCGGCATTCTCGAACGCGGCGCGGGTGCAGATGTCGCGCGGGCGCAAGTTGCGCGCGACCAGTTCCATCACCTGACGCCCGGCAGCAACCGCGATTTCATCGCGCGATCTGTAAGGTGCCGGCGTCATATTGCCGTTCGGCAGGGACAATCCGATCGCTTCGCCGACGCAGGCCATGGTGTTGGCGGTGAATTGTCCGCCGCAGGCACCGTGGCCGGGGCAGGCGACCTTTTCCAGCGCGATCAGCTCGGTCAGCGGGCAGTTGCCGGCCGCGAATTGCCCCACCGCCTCGAAGACGTCGACCACGGTGACGTCATTGCCCCGGTGGGTGCCGGGGAGGATCGAGCCGCCATAGACGAAGATCGACGGCACGTTTAGCCGCAGCATCGCCATCATCATGCCGGGCAGGCTCTTGTCGCAGCCTGCAAAGCCCACAAGCGCGTCATAACAATGACCTCTGACCGACACCTCAACCGAATCGGCAATGATTTCGCGGCTGACGAGCGAGGATTTCATCCCCTGATGGCCCATCGCGATGCCATCGGTGACGGTGATCGTGTTGAACCGGCGCGGGGTGCCGCCGCCTGCAATCACGCCCTCGCGGCAGATATCGGCCTGCGCGTTGAGCGTGGTGTTGCACGGCGCGCTATCGTTGCCCGCGCTGACCACGCCGACGAAGGGCGCGGCGATTTCTTCCTCGGTCATGCCCATCGCGTAATAGTATGAGCGATGCGGCGCGCGCTCCGGCCCGACCGAAACGTGGCGGCTGGGCAGCCTGGACTTGTCAAACTTCTGCGACATAAGATTTCCCGAAGACAGCGATTTGCGACATGCCCTTGCCCTCAGCGCAGGTCAGACGCAACCCTTTGCGCAATTTTTGCCAAGAGCGCTGCCCATCGGGCCTGATCGTCGGGCATTTGCGTTAGATCCTGCCGCAGTTCGACGCCGACATAGGCGCGCCCCTCGTCTTCGGCGTGGCGGTTCATCGTGTAATTCAGATCGCGCCCCGAATAGGGCAGATTGTCGCCGACGATCAGTCCCTCGGCTTCGAGCAGGGGGATCGCGATGCGCGCGGCGCGGTCGTCGCGGTTGTAGAGCACCCCCACTTCCCACGGCCGCGCGGCATCGGAAGTTTCGAGCCGCGGGGTAAAGGAATGGAGCGAGAGAATCAGCGCCGGCTGCGCCGCCGCCAGCCATTCGCCGAGCGCGCTATGATAAGGACGATAGAACCGGGCGAGCCGCGCCGCGCGATCCGCGCCGATATTGCCTGGGATTGCGTGCCCATCGGATATTTCGGGAACGAGGCCGGGTGCGCTCTCCTCGCGGTTGAGGTCGCATACGAGGCGGCTCACGGCGGCGATATGGGCGGGGATCGCGTATTCGCGTGCGAGGATTTGGGCGATCGCCTCGGTGCCGATGTCGATCGCGATGTGCTCATCGAGCAGGCTGGCTGGGATGCCGAGGTCGATATCGGCAGGCACATGGTTGGAGGCATGGTCGGCGGTGCAGACGATACCGCCGCGCGTGGGCGTGCCGATCTGACGGAAGGCCTCGCTCACCGCAGCCGCCCTGCCATCGTCCACCATTCCTGTGGCATCGCGGCCTGCGCCGCATCGCGGGCCTCCGGACTGTCGTAGAGCGCAAAGCAGGTCGCGCCCGAACCCGACATGCGGGCAAGCCACGGGTTGGTAACTTCAAGCGCTGCGAGCACCTCGGCGATCACCGGGCACAGCGAAATCGCAGGGGCTTCGAGGTCATTGCGCCCTTCCCGCGCGATTTGCGATGCGGGGCCTTGGGGCAGCGGACCGCGATCCTCGCCGTCCCACGCCTTGAACACCGGGCCGGTGGAGAGCGGCACCCGCGGGTTGACCAGCAGCACCGGGTTTCCGGCGAGGTCGTCCTCGACCTCGACCTGCTCGGTGCCGGTGCCGAGCCCGATATGGGTGCGGCTGAGCACGCAGGCGGGCACATCCGCGCCGAGTTTTGCGGCGCGCGCCTGCCAGTCATCGGGCAGGCCGTGCAATGCCTCGACCATCCGGAACACCGCCCCTGCATCCGCCGACCCGCCGCCAAGGCCCGCCGCCACCGGCAGGTTCTTCTCCAGCGTAACACCAAGGCCCTGCGGGCGCGGGAGGACATTGAGCGCGCGGGCGACGAGGTTTTCGAAGGGATTGTCGAGCACCCCCGCAAACTCGCCCAGCGTGGTTACGCTGTCCTGCGCGGCCGGCTGTGCCGTCAGCACATCCCCCGCATCGACGAAGGCGAACAGCGTCTCAAGCGCGTGATACCCGTCCTCCCGCACCCTACGGACATGCAGCGCGAGGTTGATCTTGGCGTAGGCGGTTTCATTCATGCCGATGCGAACCTTCGGCTTGAAGCACGCAAAACCGAAGCTTAGGCTTTCCGCTTGAACCTGACTCTTTTGGACCCTTCAACAAGGAACGTCTCATAGGGGGTGGCCTTCATTGCTGAGCGGACGGGGCCGCTGCCGTCCACGACATTTGCCCAGTATTGAGGCCGTGCGGCGCTCGGAGGAAGCTTGCTTCCAATGATTGCCTCGATCTTGTGAAAGGGCAGCTCAAACTCGGAAAGCCTCTGATCTCGGCAGTATGCTGCCAAAGGCTCGAACTTAGCCACAGAACTGCCCCCGTCTCACATGTTCGGATAGTTCGGCCCGCCGCCGCCTTCGGGCGTCACCCAGTTGATGTTCTGGTTGGGGTCCTTGATATCGCATGTCTTGCAGTGGACGCAGTTCTGCGAGTTGATCTGGAACTTGGGCTCGCCGCTTGCATCGACCAGCCATTCGTAGACCCCCGCCGGGCAATAGCGCGCCGAAGGCCCGCCATAGACCGCAAGCTCGCTCTCCTTCTGGAGTTCCCAGTCCTTCACCTGAAGGTGGCAAGGCTGGTCTTCGGCGTGGTTGGTGTAGCTGTAAGCGACGTTGGTGAGGCGGTCGAAGGTAATCACGCCATCAGGCTTGGGATATTCGATCTTGGGATAGAGATCGGCGCGGCCGGTGTAGGTATAGTCCGGCTTATGCTTCATGCTGATCGGCAGGCCGATCTTCAACGTGCGCATCCACATGTCGATGCCTGCGAGCGCGGTGCCGATGTCGCCGCCATACTTGGCGACCGCAGGCTGGGCGTTCTGGACGAGCTTCAGCTCGGTCGCGATCCAGCTCGAACGCACCGCCGCGTCATATTCCATCAGCTCGGTCTTTTCCGCGCCCGCCGCAATCGCCGCCGCGATGCTTTCAGCGGCCAGCATCCCGCTCTTCATCGCGGTGTGGCTGCCCTTGATGCGCGGCACGTTGACGAAGCCTGCGGCACAACCGATAAGCGCGCCGCCGGGGAAGGCGAGCTTGGGCACCGACTGCCAGCCGCCCTCGTTGATCGCGCGCGCGCCGTAAGCCACGCGCTTGCCGCCTTCGAGATATTCGCGGATCGCGGGATGGTTCTTCCAGCGCTGGAATTCCTGATAGGGCGAGACCCAGGGGTTCTTGTAGTCGAGCGCGGTCACGAAGCCCAAGGCCACCTGACCGTTCGCCTGATGGTAGAGGAAGCCCCCGCCCCAGCTGTCGCTTTCGGTCAGCGGCCAGCCCTGCGTGTGGATCACGCGGCCCGGCTTGTGCTTCTTGGGATCAATGTCCCACAATTCCTTGATGCCGAGGCCATAGACCTGCGGCTGGCAGTTCGCTTCGAGGTCGAACATCGCCTTCATGCGCTTGGTCAGGTTCCCTCGCGCGCCTTCGGCGAACAGCGTATACTTGGCATGGATTTCCATGCCGGGCTGGTAATCGCCCTTGTGGCTGCCATCGGCGGCAACGCCCATGTCCTGCGTGATCACGCCCGACACCGCGCCGCTGTCATCGAACATCACTTCGGCCGCAGGGAAGCCGGGGAAGACCATCACGCCGAGCGCCTCGGCCTGTTCGGCCAGCCAGCGGGTCATGCTGCCGAGGCTGCCGGTATAGCAGCCGTGATTGCTCATCAGCGGGGGCATGATCGCGTGCGGCATCGCGGATTTGCCGGTCTTCGAGAGCACCCAGTGCCAGTTGTCGGTCACCGGGGTCTGCGCCATAGGGTTGCCCTGCTCGCGCCATTCGGGGAGCAGTTCGTCCAGTGCCTTGGGATCGACCACCGCGCCCGAGAGGATGTGCGCGCCAATTTCCGAGCCCTTTTCAAGCACGATCACTTCCAGATCGGCATTGATCTGCTTCAGGCGGATCGCAGCCGACAGCCCCGCAGGACCACCACCGACGATCACGACATCGCAGGGCATTGATTCACGTTCGCTCATCGAGGACATCCTGATCCTAGTTGGTTTTTGCCGCGCGCTCCGCACGATCTGGCGATATGCCTTGGTTGTCCACTTGCTAAGCGACTGGCACACAGTCAAGACCCGCGATGGATAGCATGACCCCCAGATGAGCCGGCTCGACCCCACCTTCACCCAGGAATTTGCGAGCGCGATGGCCTGGTGGCACATGGCGGGGGTCGATTGCGACTTTGCCGATGACGCTACGACGTGGCTGACCGAGCGCGCCCCGGCAGGCGCTGGCGCTCCAGGCGCAATTCCTGTTTCAGCGCGCCGCGGCGGGCCTGCGAGCCAGCCTCATCCGGGCGGCGCCCATCCGCGTGCCATTCCTTCTGCCTTTGCCGATCCGCCCGCGCAAGGTGTGACCGAACGCCGCAATCTGCTGGGCGATTCGCCGCCGGCCGATCTTGCAGCCTTCGGCCAGTGGTGGCTGGAAAGCCCGATGCTCGACGATGCGCGCGGTTTTCCCCGCGTGCTGCCGCGCGGTCCGCAAAATCCCGCCCTAATGGTGCTGGTGTGCCAGCCCGAGGCCGAAGACCGCGACACTTTGTTGTCTGGCGCGCAGGGCCGTCTGCTCGCCAATATTCTCGCGGCGATGGGGCTTGACGACAGCGCGGTCTATATCGCCGCCGCGCTGCCTGCGCACCGCCCGCTTGCCGATCTGGCGCAGCTCGCGGCCAGCGGCATGGACGCGGTGACCGCACATCACGTGCAGCTTGTCGCCCCCCAGCGGCTGATCGCCTTCGGCGCAGGGCTCGCGCCCATGCTCGGCGCAAAGGGCGATGAACCTTTACGACAAATCAACCATGCAGGTGGCACTACCCCTGTCCTGCCGAGCGAGACGCTCGACGCCCTGATGGATATGCCCCGGCTCAAGGCCCGGTTCTGGCGGAGATGGATCGAATGGTCGGCCACACATTGAACAAGGCTGCGACGCGCGCGGGCCGCCGCTCCGGCGCGGCGGTGACTGCAATGCTGCTTGCCGCATGCCTGTTGCCTGCACCCGCGGCGGCACAGGCCGGCGATCTTGTCGCGCGCTGGAACGGAGCAACGCCTGCCGAACGCGTGCTGACCCCGGTGCTTTCGCCCGAAGACCGCGCCGCCTACCGCGAGATCTTCGCCGCGATTGACACGCAGCAATGGCCGCAGGTTGAAGCCCTGCTCGCACAGCGCCCGCAAGGCATCCTGACGCAGGCGGCGCTCGCCGAATATTATACCCACGCCAACAGCCCCAAGATCGCGCCCGAACAGATCGCGGCATGGTTTGCTGCCGGCACCGATCTGCCGCAGGCCGAGCAGCTCGCCAAGATGGGTGCCAAGCGCGGGGTGACGATGCTCCCCCCGCTGCCCACCGCACAGGGTTTCGCGCGCCAGCCCTACGCGCCCAAACGCATCCAGCCGCGGCCCGTGAACGACGGCACGATGCCCGCCGAAACCGCCGCGCTGATCCAGGCCGCGATCAAGGCCGACAATCCGGTCGAAGCCCAGCGCCTGCTGGCCGAAGCCGATCCGTTCCTGTCGGGCGATGCGCGCGCCGAATGGCGCCAGCGGGTCGCGTGGAGCTACTACATCGAGAACGAGGATACGCCTGCACTCGAACTGGCGCGGGCCGCAGCCGAAGGCAGCGGCGAATGGGTGGCCGAAGCCGCATGGGTCGAAGGCCTTGCCGCGTGGCGGATGGGCTATTGTCAGCTTGCGGGTGAGGCGTTTGCCCGCGTGGCAGGGCGCGCCGCCAATGTCGAGCTGGCGGCTGCGGGCCATTACTGGGCCAGCCGCGCGCTGGTGCGTTGCCGCGAGCCGGGTCAGGCACAGCAGCACCTCTCCGCCGCCGCGCGGATGGACGAAACGCTGTATGGCATGCTCGCCGCCGACCAGCTCGGGATCGAACTGCCGCAAAAGGCCGCGCCTGCGCCCTTGACCCGCGAGGACTGGGCCCAGCTGCGCCAGCGGCCCAATGTTGCGGTCGCCGCCGCGCTGATCGAGATCGGCCGACCCGCGCTGGCCGATGATGTGCTGCGCCACGAGGCGCGGATTGGCCCCGCCTATCAATTCACCGCCCTCGCGCGATTGGCGCGCGAGCTTGGCCTGCCCTCCACGCAATTGTTCATGGCGCACAATGCGCCCTACGGCACCAGCAGCGATCCCAGCTTGCGCTTCCCGCTCGCCTATTGGCAGCCGGTGGGCGGCTGGCAGGTCGACCCCGCGCTCGCCTTTGCGCACGCCTTGCAGGAATCGAACTTCCGCGCCGGTGCGGTCAGCCCGGCCAATGCGCGCGGGCTGATGCAGATCATGCCATCGACCGCGCGCGACCATTCGGGGCGATTGAGCCTCGGGGCAAGTTACGAGGATCTGAACGATCCGCAGGTCAACCTTGCCTATGGCCAGCGCCATCTGGCGATGCTGCGGGATTCGGCGGCCACGGGTGGCGTGCTGCCCAAGATCATGGCCGCCTATAATGCGGGGCTGACCCCGGTGGCGCGCTGGAATGCCGAGATCAACGACCAGGGCGACCCGCTGCTCTGGATGGAATCGATCCCCTATTGGGAAACGCGCGGCTATGTCGCGATCGTGATGCGCAATTACTGGATGTATGAACGCGCCGCAGGCGTGCAGTCGCCCAGCCGGCGCGCGCTGGCGCAAGGGCAATGGCCCGCCTTCCCGCGCGCGGCGGTGACGCGTTCAGCCAGCCTCGACCGGTAAGGAGCGAAGGCCGCATGGCAATCGACGAAGGCAGGGCGTTCAAGCCGATCAATATCGCGGTGCTGACGGTGTCGGACACGCGCACGCCCGAGACCGACACCTCGGGCGATATTCTTGCGAACCGGGTCACGGGCGCAGGCCACCATCTTGCCGCGCGGGCGATCGTCAAGGATGACGCTGCACTCCTCGCCGCGCAGTTCGAGGCGTGGATCGATGATCCCGCGATCGATGCGATCGTCTCGACCGGTGGCACCGGGCTGACCGGGCGCGATGTCACGCCCGAGGCGCTGGCGATGATCGCCGGCGCGCGCGATATTCCCGGCTTTGGCGAGTTGTTCCGCTGGCTCAGTTTCAGGACGATCGGCACCAGCACCGTGCAATCGCGCGCATGTGCCGTGGTCGCGCGCGGGACCTATATCTTTGCGCTGCCCGGCTCGAACGGCGCGGTCAAGGATGGTTGGGACGGCATCCTCGCCGAGCAGCTGGACAGTCGCAACCGGCCCTGTAATTTTGTCGAGCTGATGCCGCGCTTGCGCGAAATCTGACCACGTTTCAGAGGGCGCTCAGCGCCGCGTCACTGCGGTGCGAGAACGGTTTAGACCCCTTCTAGACCCCGTCCAGACCCTTTTTGCCCAAGCCGAATTGCCGGTTTTGCCTTGGCAAAGGCGCTTTTGTTCCGTAAATGTTCCACGTGAAACATTCAGCCATCAAAGGTCGCGGAGCGCAATCGGGGGCCGTCCCCACCCGCTTCGGACTGGCAGCGCGCGAGGTCGATGGCGACTGGCGCGATCATGTGGCAAGCCTCGATGGTCCGCCGGTCAAACTGCGCACCACCGTGACGGAGGAACGCCCCAAATCGATCCTCACCTTCAACCAGTCCCCCGACGTCCCCTTCGATCGCTCGATCAACGCCTATCGCGGGTGCGAGCACGGCTGCGTCTATTGCTTCGCGCGGCCCACCCACGCCTACCACGAACTGTCCCCCGGACTGGATTTCGAAACGCGGCTTTTCGCCAAACCCGATGCCGCCAATCTGCTGCGCAAGACACTGGCGAAAAAGGGATATTCGCCAAAGCCGATCGCGATGGGGACCAACACTGATCCCTATCAGCCGATCGAACGGGACTGGCGGATCACGCGGCAGGTGCTCGAAGTCTGCCTCGAAACGCGCCACCCGGTCACGATCACCACCAAGTCCGACCGCGTGCTCGACGATACCGATCTGTTGACGGCGCTGGCGCGCGAGAAGCTGGTCGCGGTGTCGATCTCGATCACGACGCTTGATCCCGTGCTGTCGGGCAAGCTCGAACCGCGCTGCGCATCCCCTGCCAAGCGGCTGAAAGCGTTGGCAAAGCTGATCGAATTAGGCATACCGGCGCACTGCTCGATCTCGCCGATCATCCCCGCGATCACTGACGAATTTCTCGAAGGCATCGTCGCCCGGGCGGCTGACTGCGGCGTCCGGAGTATCAACTGGATACCTCTGCGCCTCCCGCACGAAGTGGCCCCGCTTTTCCGCGAATGGCTTGGCGTCCATTACCCCGAACGCGCGGGCAAGGTGATGAGCATCGTGCGCGACATGCGCGGGGGCCGTGACAACGATCCCAATTTTCACAGCCGGTTCAAGGCGCAAGGCGTCTGGGCCGATTTGATCCGCTCCCGCTTCGCGGTTGCATGCCGGCGCGCCGGGATCGGCAAGGCGCGGTTCGAACTTGATTGTTCGCGCTTCCGCCCTCCGGCTCCTGGCGGCCAATTGTCATTGCTCTGACCGACCGGACGGCGACCATCCTGCCAGCTTTTGCGCCGCGGCTACCGTGGGTTCAGGCAAACCCTTCGCCCGCCTCCCCTGGGGCAAAGCGCATCAACCGGCTGTCGCGCAGGGCCGCCGTGCGGTTCACGACCGCCTGCTGATACTCCGGGTCCTTTATCATCGCGAAAAACGCATTGGCATCAGGATATTGCGCGATGAAGCCATCGTGCCACTGCTTGGCCTCTGGCCCTGTCACCATCGTCTCGAAGCGGCCGCGCCACAGGATCGTGCCGCCGACCCGCGCAAAAATGGGCGCACTTGTCCGGCCATATTCGCGGTAAGCCTCACGCCCGCTCCAACCCTTGCCCGCATGTTCGTGCCCTGCGGGATAGGCCGCGGTGTCGCGGTATTGCAGCAGGTTGAGCATGTTGATCGGCGTATCGCGCGGCAGGTTCTTGAACGCTGCGAAATTCGCCGCACTTGGATCGATGTGAAACTCAGCCATTGTCCCATCCCTTCCCCGTAAGATCGGCCTGCATATACACGGTATCGAGCAGCCTGCCGAACTTGCAGCCGACCTGCCGCATCCGCCCCGCATGGACGAAGCCGCATTTGGCATGCAGCGCGACCGACGCCGGCTCGCCTCCGCCGATCACCGCGATCATCTGGGCAAAGCCCGCGGCGCGTGCGGCGACCACAAGCGCGCCGAGCAGAACCGTCCCCGCTCCCATGCCGCGGGCAGCATCGGCGAGATAGATGCTGTCCTCGCACGTATGCGCGTAGGCGGCCCGTTCGCGGAACAGCGCGGCATAGGCATAGCCGGCCACGGCGGCCTCCCGCTCGGCAACCAGAAAGGGAAGCCCGCGCGCGGCAAAGTCGCCGATCTTTTCACGCCATGCGCCCGTATCAGGCGCGGAAGTATCAAAGGTTGCCGTGCTGTGCGCGACGTGAAAGGCATAGATATCGCACACAGCCTGCGCATCCCCCGGACACGCAGGCCGGATTGCGATGTCAGCCAAGCGCATAATCCCTGAACCGTTCGCGCAGATCCTTCTTGCTGATCTTGCCCGTTGCCGTGTGCGGGATATCGTCGACGAACTCGACCGCGTCGGGCATCCACCACTTCGCGATCTGCGGTTTGAGGTGTTCCAGAATATCCTCGGAGGTGACCTCGGCTCCGGCCTTCTTGACCACGAACAGCACCGGGCGTTCGTCCCATTTGGGATGGAAAATGCCGATGCACGCGGCTTCGGCCACGCCCGGATGCCCACAGGCGGCATTTTCAAGCTCGACCGAGCTAATCCACTCGCCCCCCGACTTGATCACGTCCTTGGTGCGGTCGGTGAGTTGCAGGGTGCCGTCGGGATGGATGATCCCGACATCGCCGGTATCGAACCAGCCGTCATTGCCTACCGCGTCAGCTTCTGCCTTGAAATAGCGCTTGATGATCCACGGCCC